>CALCIK010000016.1 GCA_937907475.1 uncultured Bacteroidota bacterium
TGTTTAGCCCCCAAATCAACTTCGGGGGCTTGAGGCGTTTGTCCAAAGTCTAAAAAACAAGTGTGTTTAATTATAAAACACGGCTGTTTTTTTTTAAAACACCCGTGTTTTTTTCTAAAACACAGGTGTTTTGTTTTAGAACAAGGCTGTTTTTTTCCAAAACACGGATGTTTTACTTCAAAACAGGTATGTTTTTGACCCAAAATTGATGTTTTAGGGCGAACCTGTAAAATAATTCACTTTTTTTGAAAAATTTTTCCACTTTCATAATAATAAATCGCACCCTTGCGTTTTTACAGCATCAATCGCCATTCGCAACTTCAACCAACAAAAATTCACTACCTAAACAAAAGCTATAAAGTAAACTGATACACACCGATTAGAATTTTTTTATAATTTACAAAATTTTAACACCATGTTCATTTACAAAATTTTATTGAGCTTTCTTAGGTACACCGACAACGATTTTACGGCATTTGTCGCAAGAGTGATTTTAGCGCTTACCGGAAATCCCGCTTTCCCTGTAACCTCGCCCACTATTGCAGCGATTATTGCTCTTAAATCTGCTTTTGACATCGCCACTGCCAATGCAAAAGGCGGAGGCAAGGCATTAAAACTGATTAGAGACGCAGCCAGGTTTGATTTGGAAATGGCAATGCGCCTGTTGGCGAGTTTTATTGAAGACCATTCCAATAATATCAAAAGTACAATGTTAGAAGCAGGTTTTAGTGTATATGGAGGTCCTGTCGTTCATCGAACTAATCCCGATACTCCTATCATTTCTAAATTGGATTATGGAAAACTTAGCGGAAGTGCTGATTTAAAAGTTATTCCGGTTGATAATACCGATGTGTATGAATTTCGTTATACCATAGGTGCTTTTGGTCCCGATGCCGAATGGATTTACCTTCCTGTCAGCACTAAATCTTCTATCATCATTAAAGGTTTAGAACTTGGAATTACTATTTGGGCACAAGCTCGTTGCCACAACAGCCAAGGAATTAGCAATTGGAGCGATCCGGCACAGTTGATCTATATCCACTAAAAAGCCGTTTGTATTTAATCGGTCAAAAAAAGCACCCTTCGGTTTCTCCCGGAGGGTGCTTTTTTTTATAGTGCGGTAAATATGATGAATTGGCTGCCGCTTAGATGTTAGATTTCGATGCGCTGCGCCTTATATGAGTAGGTTTGATTTTGATACTACCGATATTTAGGTGCGCCGCACCTTTAGTGTATCGAAACCTTAAAGTGCGAATAATCTAAACTTTCAAATCTGCAACTTTACCTTTTTCCAAAAGCCCGATGGCTTTTCGGTAAACCGCAACGAGTTCTTTGTTTTCCTCAATTTGAACCTGCAAATGTTTGTTGGACTCGCTCAATAGTTCGTGCTTTTGTTGTAATTGCTCCAATTTAGCTTCCAACAATTCCTTGTGTTTAAGCAATTCGATGTATTTGCGGGCGGTCTCTTCCAAAGATTGGATAGTGCTTTGTTGTGATGACGAAATCATTTTTTCGGTTAGCAACTGTGCCGACAAATCTTGTTTTGCTTTTTCGAGGGCGTTGGCTTTTTCCTTCAATGCCTCCAATTCGTCCATGATAGCAGCAGCTTGAGGAGCTAACAATTCATATTGCCTTTTAATAGGGGTGAGTTGGGTGAGGGCAATCTTCATCGCCTCTTGATGTTGGGTGCTGTCGCTTAGGGTCAATTTTAATGCTTCTTGTTCGCGTTCCAGTTGTTGCGCCTTGCTGTTAGCTTGTTGAAGCAGCGATTGAAGTTCGTGCAACTGTTCCCCCAGTACTTCAGATTGAGTTTTATAGGTTAGCATAAATTCTATCCTTGCCTCTTGCTCTTCTTTTTCGGTTTCGGCAATTTTAAACTGTTGTTTCAGTTGCTCGTTCGATTTTCGAAAGGCAGAACATTCCGCTTGCATACTGTTGCGCTCATTTTCTAAAAATTTGCTTTGCTCAATCAGCCGGTTGAGTTTAACGCTTGTTTGCTCCAGTTTTACCTGTTGCTTGCGAAGCGTTTCTCTAACACTTCCCGTTTTCAAACGATAGTAAATGATGACCGCTACTACGGTAAAAAACTGTATTACCAGAAAAATTAGAATATCGTGAGTCATACAAGTAACATTTTAGGTAAACCCTAACGAAAGAAGACTAATATTGCCCGAATGTAAACCATAAATTCGGATTCTATTGTTTCCAATTCAAAATTATCACTTTTTATGCCAAAATCATCGAAGTCAAGCGAGTTCTCAAAAATTGTTTGCCCCATTTGACATCTACATCATCCGCGTTCTATCCTTTTTGGAACGCGGATGACACTGATGCAAGCATCGCTGAAGAACGCTGATTTGATTTACTAAATGAAGAACGCTGATTTGATTTACTAAATAAAAAATCCGCGGACATCTGCGTTAGAATATCCGCGTCATCCGCGTTCTAATTTTTGGGAACGTGTTAGGCCGCTGATTAAAATATTTATAAAGAAAAAATTCGCGTTCTATTCTTTAATGGAACGCGGATGACACGGATGCAAGCATCGCGGATGTCCGCAGATATTTTTTAACATCGGTTCGTTAAAAATTAAGCGGCAACGATCAATTTTAATAACCTTATCGCCTTTATAAAATGGTAATAAGGTTGTGACGGCGAAACCTTTTTTTTGGGTTAATACCCGCGAATTCCTTTATTGGTCATCGTCTTGCTTCATCGGGGCTGCCGGTTTATTGCCCGACAGGGCGTTGATTAGCTCTTCAATTTGGGTGGGCGAAATGCGTTTAGCGATGATTTTCTTATCCTTGTCCAATAGGTAAAGCGTAGGTGTACTATATATATCATACAGCTCGCGGAAATTTGTCCGGTTGTAAGGGTCATAGACATTCACCCAAGGCAGCTTATATTCTTCAGCAAACTTCTTGATTTCATCAATTTCCACCCTTGTACAAACCCCGATAGTGGTTAGCCCTTTGTCTTTTAGTTTTTCGTGCAACTTAATCAAATCGGGCATTTCCTTTTTGCAATGCCCGCAATTATAGTCCCAAAAAACTAGCAAAGTATAGTCCGATTTGGTGGCGTGCAACGAAAACCCGTTGTTGTTCAAATCGGGCATTTTCATTTCCGGAGCGACTAAACCAAGAAGGTTATGTTGCAATTTTTTTACCCTATCGTTCATTTTTGCCATATTGGTTGAGTCCATCCAAAAAGCATCGCCTTTAAGATAATACCTTTTGGCAAGATGCACAAACACGGCATCCATACCCATGATTTTAGAGGTTTCGTAATTATAGGTAATTTGAGAAAGGGCATACCTAAAGGCACTTTTATTCCCCTTTACTTTGTCGATGATAAAATCAGCCGAAACACTGATAGAGTCGGGGTGTTTGACGGTTAGGTTATCGAGGTAAAAATTGATTTTATTGTTAAAAAGGGGGGTTCGCACCAACCGTTCGTCGGTAAAATCGAATTTATCCCAAAAGTGCGCTTTAAAATATTTATAGGCAAATTGCGGGTCAATAGGATTACCTTTTTCATCTTTCGGTTCGGCGGGCACTTCCGGTTCCCACATCGCATTGATAATGGCTGCAAGAAAGGATTTAGGTTGAGTTTGGGTGATATTTTCGCGATAGCTTTTGATTTCTTTTTCTACCAACTGCATACTTTTGTCAAGCAGGGCTATCGAGTCTTCGTTCTCGGTAGCATTTTTTTGAGTTTTTAGGTTGTTGAGTACCTTTTGTTTATTGGTCAAAAAGCGTTGATACTCATTAAATAAGGTATTATCGGGCGAACCGGTTACTTTCATGTTTCCTACAAAATCAATCGTGTCGGTTTCTAAACTAAACGACTGATTATCTATATTCACCAAAAATTCAAAGTATTTGCTGCCCGGGTAAACCGCCAAATAAATGCCGCCGGGTAGTTTTTCTTCCCCTTTAAAAACTGTTACCCCTTTGGAGTCAACCTTAAACGTATCGCTTACTAATATTTTGCTGCCATAGTAATAGGCCAAATAGCAAGTCGTATCTGCAAACCCCTTTACCTTTACCTTAATGTTGTAACCATCGGTAAAGGCTTGGGTCGTGAGGGAAGAAACTAACAGTGAAACAAAAAGCAACAAGACTATGGAAATTCTTTTGCAATGCAACATAGCTTTAATAGGGTTTATTTAGTTTTTAGGTTTGTTGATATTTAAAGTGTCGGTTTGTGAAGAGGCAGTAGCCTCTTTTTCGGCTAAGACTTTCAATTTTTGCAGTCCTTCTTCAAGGTCGTTCCCCATCCATTTATCCAAAAAAGGGCTGAAATATCTGAAAATGGGGTTATTCCCCATGCTTCCGGAGGTAATCCATTCCACTTGTGTACTGTTTTTCTCCATGTCGGGCGTAAATTTGATATGCCCATTCATTTCAAACTTGTCGCTCATCATCATACGGTATTTAACTCCTTCCAACGGAAAGCTTTCAGTGATGGTCAACGTGCCGTTACCCAAGTTATCTCCTTTCCATGATTGAACCGCTCCGGTTCCTTCAAAAACATCGCCAAATGTAACTTTCATGGTGGGGTCTTTCTGTGTATTCCAAGCCGTCCAATCGTTCCATTTTTTCAAATTGCTGACATAGTTATAGATAATCCCATGATTGGCCTGTATAGTTTCAGAACGGCTGACCTGAAATGTTGAAGGTAAAAAGTAAGAGCCAACTAATAGTAAAACAAAAATAGCCGCAAGGACAAGGAATATTCTTACTATCATGGTAGAGGTTCGATTAAAAGATTAGGTAGGCAGATTAGTATATAAAAGTAGTGAACATTAGCCTCTAAACTATAAGTATAGCATAGTCATTAACAAAAGGCAACTTTAGGAGTTTGTGATTTTAATGAAGTTGCAAATTTCGGTAAAAAATGGATTTGAAAAGATGTATCGGTAAAATAGTTGCAAGAACGTGTGGGAAAGACTCGCTATTGTACCAATTGTTATAACTGCGTTAATCAACCTTCCCAAAAAGGATAGAACGAGGATGACGCGGATATTCTAATGCTGATAAACGCGAATTTTTTCTTTAGTAAATTAAATCAACGTTCATCCGAGTTCCCAAAAATTAGAACGAGGATGACGCGGATATTCTAACGCTAATAAACGCGAATTTTTTCTTTATAAATATTTAAATCAGCGTTCATCCGCGATGCTTGCATCCGTGTCATCCGCGTTCCGAAAAGAATAGAACGCGAATTTTCTTTATTAATTTAAAATCGAAATGAATGACCTTTGCCGGTTGGTTGGTTTACAATAATTCTTGGTTATTGCGGCGGGCGTTTAGACCAATAATGGGAAAGGGTTAATCCGGCAATCATATCCCAAATTCCCCACCATGCCGCCATAATTGCCATTCCTCCCAATCCATCAAAAAAACTAAATATGAGTATTAAACCCAATCCTGTATTGTGAATACCCGTTTCGATGGAAATTGTTCGTGCATCGTATTCTTTCAATCCGAATAGTTTTGCAAACCAATACCCGCTTCCAAACCCCAAAGCATTATGGATAAATACTAATAAAGCAACCAAGTGAATGTATTTCAGAAAGTATTCAAAATTGGAAGCTAAGGCGGCAATAATCACTATAATAAAAATGCCTAACGAGATTTTTTTGATATAAGGGGAGATGCGGTCGGCAAACGAACTATGCCTTTCGGACAAATACAGACCAAACAATAAGGGAATGCCCAGTACGATGAGTACCGTCAAAAACATTTCCATCAAATTGATTTCAATGGAGCGCATTAACTCGGCAGTTGGGGGATAAAGGCTTCCCCAAAATGCGAAAACGGCCGGTGTAATGATGGGAGCGAGCATGGTAAACGTAGCAGTAAGACTGACAGATAAAGCTGCATTCGCTTTGGCATTCAGCGAAATGAAATTAGCCACACTTCCACTGGGACAAGCAGCGACCAACATCATTCCCAAAGCCATGCTTGGCATGGGGCGGAAAAGATAGATAAGTGCTAAAGTGAGGAGCGGCATCAAAATCAACTGTGCCACTAATGCTATGGCAGCAATTTTGGGTTGTGTTATGACCGTTCTAAAATGTTTGAGTTTCAGCTCGAGGGCTACGCCAAAGATGATAAACCCTAAACAAAGGTTTAAAAACCAAAGGCTTGCAGGGCTGAAATGCAGGCGTACCGCATCAATGCTTTCGGTCAACATAGAGGGATGCGGTTAATCATTCAGTTTTAACACGGCAAGGAAAGCCTCCTGCGGAACATCTACCGAACCGATTTGGCGCATTTTCTTCTTACCTTCTTTTTGTTTTTCCAACAATTTTCTTTTACGAGTAATGTCCCCGCCATAACACTTGGCGGTTACATCTTTGCGAAGGGCACTAATGGTTTCGCGGGCAATGATTTTAGCACCTATTGCCGCTTGAATGGCGATAACAAATTGTTGGCGAGGTAATAAATCCTTGAGTTTCGAGCAAACTTTGCGACCAAATTCATAAGCCTTACTTCGGTGAATAAGGGCACTCAAAGCATCCACTTTTTCACCGTTCAACAAAATATCCAATTTCACCAAATCAGATTGTTTGTAGCCGGTAATATGATAGTCGAAAGAGGCATACCCTCTTGAGACCGTTTTCAGTTTATCGTAGAAATCAAAAACGATTTCCCCCAAAGGCATCTCATAACTCAATTCAACACGTGTGGTAGAAAGATAGAGTTGATTTTTAAGAGTACCCCGTTTTTCATCTAAGCAAAGCTTCATGATGTTTCCGATGTATTCCGGTTTTGTGATGATTTGGGCGGAAATATAAGGCTCCTCCACAAATTCCAAAGCAGTAATATCCGGTAAATCCGCAGGGTTAGTAACAGTAAACATCTCCGGTTTTTTACCTCTTGACATTGCTCGGTAAGATACGTTGGGAACGGTGGTAATGACCGCCATGTTAAACTCGCGGTCTAACCGTTCTTGTACAATTTCGAGGTGCAACATGCCCAAGAACCCACAACGAAACCCAAATCCTAAAGCGATGGAGGTTTCAGGTTCAAAGACCAAGG
This sequence comes from uncultured Bacteroidota bacterium, assembly GCA_937907475.1. Lineage (GTDB taxonomy): Bacteria > Bacteroidota > Bacteroidia > Chitinophagales > UBA2359 > UBA2359. The sequence continues at coordinate 7,050 of CALCIK010000016.1, forward strand.
ACGCATCGTTCAATTGCAATTTTTCTAAAGAATCGCGCAGGTCTTCGTAATCATCCGAGTCGAGCGGATAAATACCGGCGAACACCATAGGCTTCACGTCTTCAAACCCATGAATAAAGTCGGGGCAAGGATTTAGGACGGTGGTAATCGTATCGCCCACTTTAATTTCGGTAGATTTCTTAATCCCGGTAATAATATAACCAACGTCACCGGCTTCCAACAAAGGCTTCGGCTCCATTTCCAAACGCAAGACCCCGATTTCATCGGCTTGATATTCTTTGTCAGCGTTTACAAACTTAACCTTCTCATTTGTTCTTAGCCTACCGTTCATTATCCGAAAATAAGCGATGACCCCTCTATAAGAATTAAATACAGAGTCGAAGACCAATGCTTGCAAGGGTGCATCGGCATTGCCTTTTGGGGAAGGTATTCGGGTAATGATGTTATCCAGAATGTTTTGAACACCGATACCTGTTTTACCGCTCGCTTCCAAAATTTGGTCGCGTTTGCATCCAATCAGTTCAATAATTTGGTCGGCCACCTCCTCAATCATAGCACCGTCCATATCAATCTTGTTGATAATGGGGATGATTTCCAAATTATGGTCAATGGCGAGGTAAAGGTTTGAAATAGTTTGTGCCTGTATGCCTTGTGTAGCATCTACCAACAATAAAGCCCCTTCACAAGCAGCAATTGAGCGCGATACTTCGTAGGAAAAATCCACATGGCCGGGAGTATCTATCAGATTTAATATATACTTCTGCCCATCTGAATGGGTATAATTCATTTGAATGGCGTGGCTTTTAATGGTAATGCCCCGTTCTCTTTCCAAGTCCATATTGTCCAAAAGCTGCGCCTGCATTTTGCGCTCGGGAATGGTTTTGGTTACTTCCAACAACCGGTCGGCAAGAGTACTTTTACCGTGATCTATATGTGCAATGATGCAAAAGTTTCTTATATTATTCATCATGCCGCAAAAATACGCTTAATTTACCAAAATAACGCTAATGTTGCCCGATTTTGCCCATAAATCAGGAAGAAGCGTTGCTATCATGAGCTATATTTAATCATTTCAACAGTAATCAATTGAACCAATTATGAGTTGCCTTTCAATTCTATTTTGAAAAATCACATACAATTCTGTGTCATGTGCTATATTTGTTTTCCTTTTTTTTAATAGAATTTACTTTGCAAGGTTTGAATATAACGAAGAACGTTGTTTTACTTGTCAATCTTGTGAATGTTTTAAAATTACTCAATGTTTATTTGTCTTTTTTTCAGCACTATCTAAGTGTTTTTTATTTTTAATGAGAATTGTTGCAAAACATACATACGGAAGCAAAGGAAAAAGGTTGCATAAATTGAAAGTTTTGGAAAGAATTATTTATGCAAGTTTTGAAAAGAAATTGGCGGTTGTGTCATAACATTGTCAGAATGTCCCTAATTTTGGCGAAATTTTACATGCTACGTAAAACCGCTCAAAATGTTACAATCTATTCCAAAACAACAAAAAAAATTAGTGACTTGCAAAAGGTATAGCACTAATTTACAAAACATTGAGGACAATCCTCCATCTAAAACCCTTAATTTAAAGGCTTTAGCGCATATTTTTCTTTTACTAATAGGCTTTAGTTTTATACTAAATCTTGAACAAATTAATGCACAATCCGCAATTGGTTTCGGTTCAAGTGCATTAGCCGGAACAGGGTTAAATAATCCTACCTCTCTACAATTTGGCCCCGATGGAAGATTGTACGTTGCCCAACAAAATGGTATTATTAAGATTTTTACCATTCAACGTCAAGCTGCCAATAATTATGTGGTCGTAAATTCAGAGCAAATTGACTTAATTGCTCAAATGCTTAATCGAAACGATGATGGTTCTATTACCACTTCGGTTTGGGGCAGGCAAGTTACGGGTTTATTGGTAAAAGGCACTGCCCAGTTACCTATTATATATATCACTTCAAGCGACCCTAGAATTGGTGCCGGCCCGGATACGGGGGATTCAAATTTAGATACCAATTCGGGTATTTTGTCCAGACTTAATTGGAATGGCTCACAATGGGTAAAAACAGATTTAGTGCGCGGGTTACCTCGTTCAGAGGAAAATCATGCCACTAACGGATTGTATCTCGATGTAGCCAATAATATTTTATATATGGCTCAAGGTGGACATACAAATATGGGAGCACTTTCAGCCAATTTTGCTTTTCATCCCGAATATGCTTACTCTGCTGCTGTTTTAGCGGTCAATCTTACGGCAATTGGAAATACTACTTATGATTTACCTACATTAGATGACGAAGATCGGTCTAATGTCAGTTCAACAGCCGGCTTTACCGATGCTAATGATCCTTTTGGAGGAAACAATGGTAAAAACCAAGCCATGTTAGTACCCGGCGGTCCAGTCCAAGTTTATGCAACGGGGTTTCGCAATCCTTACGATTTAGTCTTCACACAGTTAGGTAAGATGTACACCTTTGACAATGGTCCCAACGGTGGTTGGGGTGGTCCTCCTGCTTCATGTATCTATGCTGTTTCCGAACCCGGAACTTCACAGCCTGATGGGCTTCATTTAATTACCGGGCAGGGTTATTATGGCGGACATCCCAATCTTACCCGTGCTAACAGGAACAATACTTACAATGCCACTAATCCCCAATCTCCTATACCGGTTGGTATGGAAAATCCTGTGGAATGTACTTATCTATATCCGGGAGTAACCAATGCTGCACTAACAACAATCCCTTCTTCAACAAACGGGCTTTGTGAATATTCCGCAGGAAATTTCGGAGCTGCAATGAAAGGAGATTTAATAGCTGTTTCATGGAATAACAAAGTTTATAGAATACGACTGAATGCAAGTGGAACACAAGTAATTTCCGGTGGGGTAACAGAGTTGTTTTCAGGATTATCAAGTTTACCTTTGGATGTCATTGCACAAGGCGATAGTGGCCCTTTTCCCGGAACGATTTGGACTGCAAATGTTTTTGGTAATGCGCCCATCAATATATTTGAACCCAATGATTATGATGGTGGCGGATTTGTCTGCGATCCAAATAACCTTACTCCAACAGGTGATGCAGATGGGGACGGCTTTTCTAATTCTGATGAATTGCTAAACAATACCGACCCTTGTTCGGCAGCAAGCAAGCCGAGTGACAATGATGGCGATCTTGTTTCGGATTTGGTAGATACCGATGATGATAACGATGGCATACTCGACATCAACGATGCTTTTGCAATTGACCATAATAATGGCACGAATATATTGATGCCATTTTCCATTACTTGGGATAACAATGGCATTCAAGCCGGTGGGATTATCAATACCGGATTTACCGGTTTAATGACCAATGGCACCACTAATTATCTAACACAGTTCCAACCAAATGATATGACAATTGGTGGAGCGGCGGGTGTTTTGACAATTGATGAAGTATCGGCGGGTACTGCCCTTGCTACAACCAACAGTCAGGAAAATGCTTTTCAGGCCGGCGTAAATGTTCAAGGGATAAATTACCCTTACACTTTACGTACTCGTATTAAAGCCCCTTTTGCCGGCATTTCTTCGGTGAATAACCAATCAATGGGAATGTTTTTAGGAACCGGTAATCAAAGCAATTATGTAAAATTGGTCATCGCTTCAAACGGAGGATTGGGTGGAATTCAAGCAGTGAAAGAAACATCTGATGTTGTTGCTGCTTCTACCATGTTTTCTGCCCCTGTTTTAGGCTCAAATTGGGTTGATTTATATTTAACGGTTAATCCTACTGCCTTAACAGTTCAACCTGCATATTCTATTAATAGTGGTGCAAGGGTAAACTTGGGTTCGGCTATTTCGATTCCTGCTACTTGGTTAAGTTCTGTTTTAGCTGTCGGGATCATTTCGACTTCAGCAGGTAGTGGAACTGTTTTTAGTGCGACTTGGGATTTTATAGACATGAAACCCGATCCTTTAGCAGTGAGCGGTACATGGCAAGCGGTAAATTGCAATGGTTTTCCTGCTGCTTGTACTTCACAACTTACGCCAAGAAGAGATAACGCTTTTATCCAATCAGGAGATAAATTTTACCTTTTAGGAGGCAGAGGATTATTACCCGTTAATATTTACAACCCGCCAACCAATACTTGGAGCAACGGAGCTACACCACCCATTGAACTGCATCATTTTCAGGCAGTTGAATTAAACGGGTTAATCTTTGCTCCTTTTGCCTTTACAGGAAATTATCCGAATGAAACTCCCGTCAACAGTTTATATTACTACGACCCAATTGCCAATAATTGGGGTATTAGTTCTACAATTCCTCTTGCCCGAAGAAGAGGCTCTGCGGGTTCTGCGGCTTATAATGGAAAGATTTACACCGTTGGAGGGATTACCAATGGACATGTGTCCGGTTGGGTGCCTTGGTTTGATATGTATAACCCTGCGACCAATACATGGACAATTTTACCCGATGCCCCACATGCCCGTACACATTTTCAAGTGGTGGTACTAAGTGATAAATTGTATGTAATTGGGGGACATCAAACCGGAGCAGTGGGTGTTACAACCCTTGGTGTTGCCGAGATAGATGTTTATGATTTGGTTTCGGGAACATGGTCAACATTACCGTCAGGTGCAAATTTACCGACCCCACGTGCTGGGACTTCTTCAGCAATATTGGGTAATGAGATATTAATTCTTGGAGGCACACATCCAACCCAATCTACGGCTAATCAGAAAGTAGAATCATTCGATGTCACTACCCAAACTTGGCGAACCCTTAGCCCTATGATTGATGGCAGGCATGGCACACAGGCAATTGTAAACAATGACAATGTATATATTGCTGCAGGCTCTTCAAATTCAGCAGAAACTGCCAACAATGGTAAGATGGAAAAGTTTTACTTTTTTGTACCTACTTCGCCAATTGGCACTGCAATTCAAAAGGGTAACCTGACTGCCAATTTAGGAAATGTGAATTTTCAATACGTAACTCTCGGAGGGACTTATACACAAACCGTAACTTTAACCAATTCGGGCGGAAACCAAGCTATTGTACTAAATAGTTTAACCGTAGATGGAAGTACAGCATTTACCGCATCAAGTACAGCAACAATGCCTTTAGTTATTGCCCCCGGACAAAGCATTAATATTCAAGTAATATTTACCCCAACTACCACCGGTACTCAAACGGGGACTCTCAACATTAATAATACCGGTCAAACAACGGTTTTGAATATCCCTTTAAACGGAACAGTCGAACCTTTTTCGGTTAGGCTGAATTGTGGTGGGCCGAGCTATACTGCTATTAATGGTAAAGTTTTTGCTGCCGATGCTTATTTTACGGACAATTCGACTGTTTTCACCACTTGGATAGCAACGCCAATTAGTAATACCACTGATGATGCCCTTTTTCAAACCCAAAGAAATGGATATGCTAATGGGCTTTCTTACAATATTCCTGTACCACAGTCGGGCTTTTATTTGGTCAACTTATATTTTGCCGAGTTAACAGCCACCGCAGTGGGTCAACGCCTCTTTGATATCAATATAGAAGGAGGCCCTGTTGAACAAACCGGTTTTGATATTTTTAATCAGGGTGGGGCAAATCATGCAGTACTTAAATCTTATTCAGGTGTAACGGTAACAGATGGGGTATTGAATATCAATTTCACTGCAACATTGAATGCTTCTGCTATAGCTGCCATTGAAGTAATAGCACAAGAAGGGGTACCTGCTGCAACGCCACATGTATTATTTGTAGTCAAGAGTTCAACTTTAAATACCGGTGAAACGGCAGTAAAGAATAGGTTGCAGAACAATGGTTATACCGTTACTGTAGTCAATCAAACCAATGTATCGTCTGCAAGCGCAACCGGTAAAAACTTAGTTTTAGTTTCCTCTACGGTTGATGCAAACGTTATTGGAGCAATGTTCAAGAATGTTGCAGTTCCATTTATGAGTTGGGAAGCATGGATTTTTGACGATATGAATATGACCAGTACCACATCGGGAACGCATTTCGGACAACAGACAAACAATGCTTCAAATATTACGATATCCAACCCTTCTCATCCCCTTGCTGCGGGATTGTCGGGTACGGTAACCGTATATTCTACCGGTCAATTATTGATGTGGGGAGTACCGAATGCGCAAGCAATCAAAATCGCGAATGTTACGAATACTGCTACTAAGGCTACTATTTTTGGGTATGAAACCGGTACGACCATGTTTAATGGTTTGATAGCCCCTGCTCGAAGAGTTGGTTTTTTCTTGAATAGCAATACTGCGAGTACTCTTAATACTAATGGTTGGAATTTGTTTGATGCTTCAGTTTGTTGGGCGATGAATTGTACAAATATCGTAACACCACCAACTTCACCGCCGGTAAATACACCACCTGCTTTTACCCTTTCTCCAAACACTGTTACCGTTCCGGCCAACTTTCCTACTCCACAGGTAATTAATGTAACACCGGCGGCAGTTCCTTCTTTAGAAACTTCTCAAACCGTTACTTACACACTTTCACCTGCTTCGGTATCTTTTGCCATATTGAATATAAATAACGCTACCGGTCAAGTAACCATTACGGCAATGCCTACACTTTCGGGTACACAGGTATTTACCATCATTGCAAATGATGGGCAAATCATTAACAATGTTGCCACCCAAACTTTTACCTTAACAGTAGAGCCTCCTCCAAACACAGGTGGTAATAATGTAGCTATCCGTTTAAATTGTGGAGGTGGAGCTTATACTGATGCCAATGGCAATATTTTTGCTGCCGATGCTTATTTTACCGGAGATGGCACCTCTTTAACCTTGTCTTCAATAGCCAACACCACGAGCCAAACTTTGTATAAAAGCGAGCGATATGGTTGGTCGAACAATTTAGCTTACAGCATTCCCCTTCCCGATGCCGGTGTTTATAATGTAAAGTTGCACTTTGCTGAAATATACTGGACAACTCCCGGACAGCGCATTTTTGGGGTAAATATAGAAGGTGGGCCTTTAGAATTGACTAACTACGATATTATTGCAGATGCCGGTTCGGCCAATTCGGCAGTGATAAAGCAATTCAACGACATCACCGTTACGGATGGAGTAATGAATATCCAGTTTACCGCGAATGTAAATGCTGCAAAAATTTCTGCCATTGAAGTACTTGGACAAACATCGGGTAATCCCCCATCAAACACACCGCCTACATTTACCCTTTCAACAAACAGTATCAGTGTTCCGGCAAACTTTACCCCTGCCCAAGTGATTACTGTAAGTCCTGCTACTGTACCTCCTTCGGAAGCGAGCCAAGTGGTTACTTATACGATAACCCCAACTTCGGTTACTTTTGCGAATGTAAGTATTAACAGTTCAACAGGGCAGGTTTTAATCACCCCTGTTTTGGATTTGTTCGGCACACAAATTTTTACCATCACTGCCAATGATGGTCAAGCAACAAATAACCTTGCTACACAAACTTTTACTTTAACCGTTGCACCTCCAAGCGGAGGAGGAACAGAGGTTGCCATTCGTTTGAACTGCGGAGGTGGGGCTTATACAGACACAAATGGCAACTTGTTTGCTGCCGATGCTTATTATACGGGTGATGGCACATTTGCTACCATGTCAAGCATCGCTAACACAACCAACCAAACACTATACAAGAGTGAACGCTATGGGTATTCTAATAATTTGGCTTATAGCATTCCTGTACCCAATAGTGGAAATTATACTGTAAAGCTACATTTTGCCGAAATATATTGGACTACTGCCGGACAACGCATTTTCAGTGTAAATATAGAGGGAGGTCCGGTTGAGTTGAGTAATTATGATATTAATGCCGATGCCGGAGCTCCTTTTACTGCTGTTGTGAAGCAATTTGACAATATTAGTGTAACTGATGGGGTACTAAATATCAATTTTGCGACCTCGGTAAATTCTTCCAAGATTTCTGCCATTGAAGTGTTAGGTACTTCTTCCGGTGGACCTACTCCACCCGTAAATACTCCCCCTGCCTTTACCCTTTCTACCAACAGTATTAATGTTGCGGCAAATTTTACCCCTGCACAAATCATAACAGTTATCCCTGCTGCTGTTCCCTCTGCCGAAGCATCACAAATCGTAACCTACACACTTACCCCCGCATCGGTTACTTTTGCGAATTTGAGCATTAATAGTTCAACAGGGCAGGTTTCGATCACTCCTGTTTTGGATTTGTTCGGCACACAAATATTTACCATCACTGCTAACGATGGGCAAACAACCAATAACCTTGCTACACAAACTTTTACCCTTACTGTTGCTCCTCCAAGCGGAGGAGGTACAAACGTAGCCATTCGTTTGAATTGTGGAGGAGGTGCTTTTACCGATAGTAATGGTCATGTTTTTGCAGCAGATAATTATTTTGTAGGTGATGGCACATTTGCAACGCTGTCGCCAATTGCCAATACTACTGATGATGCGCTTTATCAATCAGAGCGTTTGGGTTGGGTGAATAACCTCAACTATCAAATTCCGGTACCGGCATCCGGTTATTATACGGTGAAGCTCCACTTTGCCGAAATCTATTGGACATTACCCAATCAACGTGTTTTTAGTGTCAACATCGAAGGCGGACCGGTGGAGTTGAGTAATTACGACATTATTGCCGATGCCGGAGCACCGAATACAGCTGTTGTCAAGCAATTTGACAATGTTTTTGTCAACGATGGGGCACTCAATATTCAATTTAATGCGGTTACAAATGCCGGAAAGGTTTCTGCTATCGAAGTTTTGGGAATTCCTAGTGGTGGCGGTTCCGGAACTGGAGGCGCATTGTCGGGTAAACATGAATTTGATATTGATAACACCATTTCCACGAATGAAAACGAGGTTTCTGTTTTTCCCAATCCGTTTTCAGATAGAGTGAGTTTGAGTTTTTCTAAACCAATCGAAGGGCAGATGAACATTCGAATCGTTGATGGGACAGGTAAAATGGTGAAATCATTCAAGTCTGAACATTCACCCGAAAATCAAACCGAGCAGTTGTTCTTTGATTTGGAAGACTTATCCGGCGGACTTTACTTCTTACAAGTAGAAACGGACGAATTTTCATTTGTTAAAAAAATAATCAAACGTTAGGCAGTGATAAATTTCTGTGATTACTATGGAATTTGATGCATTGCATAAAGTCGTTTTTAAAACTCTGCACCCCAGCTTTTAATAAACTCCGAAACCCCTTACCAATCTCTGTTTTAAAGAAATCGCTAAACCCTTATTTACTCAAACAACTTTTATCAAAAAAATTAAACCCCTTACTAATCCCTTTTTAGAGAAATTGCTAAACCCTTATTTACTCAAACAACTTCTACCGGAAATTTCGACACCCTTACTAATCCCTGTTTTTAGAGAAATTGCTAAACCCTTATTTACTCAAACAACCTTTTTATGAAACGCAAAACAATTTTAGTCGTTGACGACGACAATAGTACCCGCATGTTGCTGAATTGCTTGTTAAGAAAGCAATATGAAGTTACCACCCGTAAAGACGGGTTTGAAGGCATGGTCTGGTTAGATTTCGGAAACTTGCCCGATATTATTTTAATGGATATTGACATGCCACTTTTTAACGGGTTTGAATTTTTGAACAATCTTAGACAAAGTGGCTTTTACCGTTCTATTCCCGTTGTAGCACTTTCGGGAACAGACAAGTTAAGCGAGGTGAATCGTTTTTTTGAAATGGGCGGGAATGCCTTTTTGAAAAAACCATTTAATCCGACTGAGCTATTTTCTACAATTGACAAACATGCATCGTTAAATTAGTAATTGCCATACAAAACTATTGCTAAGTTGGGCATTGTTTTTGAAGTTTCATAAGAGTTTGAAGAATCTCTTAGACAGTACGAGAGATTATTTTTTTGTAAAACAAATCGTTCATAAGCACTTGAATAGCTCAATGGTTTAAGTGAGTATCAAAAATTAAGAATTTAGAAGAAATGAATACCTTATTAAAATACGGCAATAAAAGGCAGTTGCTAAAACAGACGATGACTATCGAGCAACCAATTGCAAATACTAAATCCGAAGAATGTCAGTATTTGCTTTTGGGTACGAACCGTAGTACTCGTAGTTGGTATGATGGTCAAGTTGATAATTTAGGAAAGGGAGAGCATATTTGTTTTCAAGCAAGTCCAATACTGCTTGATGCTGTTTGGTTAAAGACGCATTTTACCAACAAACACCAATTCCCTTATGCTATTTTGTGCGAGTACAGCTATTTTAAACAGTACCAAGAACAGCTTCATGTATTGATTCAACAAAATGAAGGGTTGCAAAAATTGCCGTTCATTGTCATTGTTCAAAAGCACGATTTTGAATCAAATCCAAATCTCATAGCTGATTTATCAAAAAACCCTATTGTGGACGATTGTTATCAGTTCCCATTAGTTTGGGACGAAATGATAGGAAGGGTGGCTTTTTTAAGACAAGTGAAACCCATCCGTCATTTTCTCAAAATTGATGACAACAATCAATATACCGGTCAAATTCCATTCGGAAAAAGGTTGTTTGATATTGCTTTTTCTTTAGTAGCACTTCTTTGTGTATCACCTATTTTGTTACTTATCGCTCTAGCGATTAAATTGGAATCAAAAGGGCCGGTGTTTTACAAATCGAAACGTGCCGGGACGGGTTATCATGTTTTTGATTTTTACAAATTTCGTTCCATGACCGTTACCGCAGAAGATGAACTGAATAAGTTGCAGCATTTAAATCAATATGCTAGTACCGAAAATGCCAATACTTCTGAGGTTTCGTTTGTAAAGATTAACAATGACCCACGCGTAACCAAAGTGGGTTGGTTTATTCGCAAAACGAGTTTGGATGAATTACCGCAATTGGTCAATGTTTTGAAAGGGGATATGTCTATCGTTGGCAACCGACCTTTACCACTCTATGAAGCCGAACAATTGACAAGAGATATATGGGCTTTAAGGTTTTTAGCTCCTGCGGGAATAACAGGTTTGTGGCAAGTTACTAAACGTGGCAACTCGAATATGTCTGCCGAAGAACGTATTGAATTGGATAATACATACGCCGACAAGTGTAGTTTTTGGTTCGATTTGAAAATTATTTTGCGCACCTTTCCGGCAATGTTGCAAAAAGAGGCTGTTTGATTGAATAAACAAACCCGAACCATGCAATCACCGCTCGTTTCCATTATCACTGTCAACTTCAATCAAGCGCAACTGACTTGTGAGTTACTTGCTTCTATTGCGCATTTGAATGACCGCAATTTTGAAATTATTGTGGTGGATAATGGCTCAAACATTGACCCCTCTGCACAAATTTTGCAGCAATTTCCCGATGTTCGGTTTTTGCGAAGCGAAGAAAATCTTGGGTTTGCAGGTGGGAACAATTTAGGAATCAGAGCCGCTAAAGGGGAATATCTTTTTTTGGTGAACAACGATACCGAGTTAAGCCCCGATGTTATCGGGCAACTTTTATCTGTTTTTGAACAGCAGGAAAATGTTGGAGTGGTTAGTCCGAAGATTTGTTTTCATCAAACTACATCCGGTAAACAGGAGCATCTTATCCAGTATGTCGGTTATACTCGTGTCCATCCGATTACCGCGCGAAATAAAACTTTGGGCGAGTTTGAACCCGACAAAGGGCAATATAATCAAGTCGAATCTACCTTTTATGCTCACGGGGCGGCAATGATGATTAAAAAAGAAGTGGTGGAAAAAGCGGGTTTGATGCCTGAACTGTATTTTTTGTATTACGAAGAATTGGATTGGTGTGAACAAATTCGCAAAGCCGGCTTTACGATCATGGTTGAACCCAATGCCGTTGTTTACCACAAAGAATCGATGTCGGTGGGGAAAGCAAGCCCGATGAAAACTTACTACCTTACCCGAAACCGTATCTTGTTTATGCGGCGGAATACCGATACTTGGCAGTTTGCGCTATTTATCGTGTATTTTACTTTTGTTATTACCCCTAAAAGTGTAGTTTCTTATTTGTTTCACCGTCAAGTCAATCATTTACGCTCTTTTATGGCAGGTATCAAATGGCACTTTTACACACCAAAAACACCCGTTCACCCACAAATTAGTTAAGGAATGGTTCATTTGATTGGTTCGGGGCTGCTTGGGTTATGGGTTATCATCAACTTTATTGGAATTGGGTGCTTGGTTTTTCCTTTTCTGATGGTGGGGGCTTCTTTTTTTTCGGGTAAAAGGAAAACGAAAGGATTGCTGATGCATCCCCAAACTTCTAAAACTGAAACGGATTTTGCCTGTGTTATTACCGCCTACAAAAACTTGCAAATTGCCGTTCCTGCTGTAGAAGCCTTGTTGAAACAAGACTACCGAAACTTCTTTGTTTACTTGGTGGCCGATGATTGTTTACCTTCGGAAGTAGCGCAGTTGCATTTTCCGGCAGACAAAGTGCGGGTATTACTTCCTCCCGATAGTTTACATTCAAAGGTGCTTTCTATGCGTCACGCTGTGGCACATTATGTTCGCCCTCATGCGTTTACCGTTGTTTTCGATGCCGATAATCTTGCTCAGGTTAGCTTTTTGACAACCTTAAATAGTTATGTTTTATCGGGTTACAAGGTTGTTCAAGGCAGGAGAGTGGCTAAAAACTTAGATACAGTTTATGCCTGTGCCGATGCTATGGGTGAAATTTACAAGAATTATATCGAACGATATGTACCCTATCTTTTAGGTTCTTCTGCAACGATTGCCGGGTCTGGGATGGCGATAGAAACCGGTTTGTTTACCCGATTTTTATACAGCCCTGCAATAACCAACTTGCTAAATTTGGGCAGGGTAGTGGTTGCTGAAGATAAAATGCTTCAAAACGCCGTTCTTGCCGAGAACGAGGTGATTGCTTTTGCCAACGATGGGCTTATGTACGATGAAAAAATCACCACTGCCAATCAAGTAAAGCGTCAACGCACTCGATGGTTGTATGCTTATTTTGAAAACCTACCCGGTTCTTTGTCGCTTATCGCTAATGGGTTGCTTAGGTTCAATGCAAACAAGTTGATATTTGGTGTTTTTTCTTTCCTGCCGCCTTTGTTTTTACTTTTATTGGGTGCTGTTTTTATGGCAATGTTAAACCTCGTGATGGGTTTACCCAATTTGTTTTGGACGCAATTAGCAGGGATTTCTATTTTTACCGGTAACATTTTTTGGGTGTTGTATTTAAGCAATGCCCCACGTAAAATTTGGGAATCTTTGTGGGTACTGCCTTTTTTTGTGTTCAACCAAATGCTTGCTTTGTTTCAGATAAAACGGGCTAAACATAGTTTTATGACCACTGAACACCAACAATCGGTTTCTATTGAGGAGGTTACTGCTAAGAAGTAAATTGTACGTAAGGTTGGGATTAGCTATCATTTTTACTCATCTCCCGGCCGGCTATAAATTATTCAATACAAAAGGCTGATTTTAGGGACACGTCTTATTAAACTGAACTCAATTGATAAATCTCCTAAGTTCCTAAAGTTCGCATAAGTCCCACAAACTCTCATAACTTTATAGTACGGCATTTGCATCTTCAAGCATGGCACTAGCATCTTATAGTGGAGCACTAGCATCTTATAGTGGAGCACTAGCATCTTATAGTGGAGCACCAGCATCTTATAGTGGAGCACCAGCATCTTATAGTGGAGCACTAGCATCTTATAGTGGAGCACCAGCATCTTATAGTGGAACACTTGCATCTTCATGTATGGCATTTGCATCTTCATGTATGGCATTTGCATCTTCATGTATGGCATTTGCATCTTCATG
>CALCIK010000017.1 GCA_937907475.1 uncultured Bacteroidota bacterium
AATAGTGAATAGTGAATAGTGAATAGTGAATAGTGAATAGTGAATAGTGAATAGTTGTTATTGGTCAATTGTTAGTTGGCTTATAAATACTAAGAGTCTAAAGTCTATCGTCTTCTGTCTAAAGTCTTTTGTCTAATATCTAAAATCTTAATGCGCAAACCAACGACTGCTGCCGATTATTTATCGCCAAATCAAAAAGCATGGCAAAGATTTAAACGCAACAAACCGGCTATGCTGGGCATGTTCATCATTGCTTTGGCAATCTTGGTAGCAATATTTGGACACGTCATAGCCCCGGATAAAACGCCCAACACAAACGAGCAAATAGCGGAGATAAACACAAAGCCCCCTGGCTTTTCTGTATTAATGCTCAAAATTCAGAAAAACGAAGAGCCTAAGCGACAAAGTTTTCTTACCCTTCTGCTTTCGGGTTGGGAGAACAATTACAAACTGGTGCCTATAACAGAATATAGATTTGCTGAGGAAAACTTGTTGGTACACCGGTTTTCCGGATTCTCCTCCATCAAAATAGACACCTTTAACATTGCCAACGTTGTTTACCCCATAGCAGATAATAGCACCGTTGAAAAACAAGGCAACCAAATCAGCTTTACCAACTACAATGGAGAACGTCAACAGGCGGATATTGCCCAACTTCAGCAAATCATTACATCCAAACATATTGTTACCAAGAAATACCTGCTGGGTACAGACAATTTGGGGCGCGATAATGTCAGCCGCCTCATTTTGGGAGTTCGGGTGTCGCTTTCGGTTGGTTTAATGGCTGTCCTCATCTCCTTGTTAATTGGGGTAACCCTGGGGGCGATGGCGGGGTACTTTCGCGGAGTTACCGATGATATTATCATGTGGCTGATTAACATATTTTGGTCTATCCCGTTGCTGCTTTTAGTGTTTGCTTTGGTGCTTGCCCTCGGAAGGGAGTTCTGGCAAATATATTTAGCCGTTGGTTTGACGATGTGGATAGAAGTTGCCCGTTTGGTGCGCGGTCAGATATTGAGTTTAAGAGAGAAAGAATTTATAGAAGCCGCCAAAAGTTTAGGATTTAGCCATTTCCGGATTGTAGCGCGGCATATTCTGCCGAATATTGTCGGACCGGTGGTGGTGATAGCCGCTTCCGATTTTGCCAGTGCCATCATCATCGAAGCAGGACTTAGCTTCTTGGGCATTGGCGTGCAGCCTCCAAGTCCTTCATGGGGCACGATGTTAAAAGACTATTACAGCTATATCGGCACACAAAAAGCCTTCTTGGCCTTGGCTCCGGGCGTTGCCATTATGATTTTGGTTTTGGCGTTCAATCTCATGGGCAACGGATTGCGCGATGCTACCGACGTTAAAACAAGAGGCTAATACAGGATATTTTATTTGTTTTGTACCTTTGTTGGAATCCTCAACTCTTTCCCAACGCGATAAGGTATCATTAAACATGCCAAAAGAAACAAATGAAAAGTTAAAGCGGCAGTTACTCATCAAACAACTTCAGATAGACTCTCTATTGGAAGTCACCAAAGCCATAAACAATAACTATTCCGCCAATACGCTTTTTAGAATTTACGAGTTCATTCTAAGAGCGCAAATGGGGGTTGATAAACTGATTGTGTTTCATAAAAACAATATCTGGAGTTGCGTTTGTTGTTACGGTCTTCAGGGCAAAGAGGCGTTGATTGTCAACATGAATGTAGAGGGTAAATTTAACGATTACAAAGATGCAACCCGGTTGATTGATAAAACAGACCATCCCGAACTTGCCCCTTTCGATTGGATTATTCCGGTTTATCACAAAGACCGCCCACTCGCCTTTTTACTGCTTGGCGAAATGAAAAACAACAACAACGACTCGCTCGACGAGAAAATCAAGTTCATACAAACGATTACCAACATCATCATTGTTGCCATCGAAAACAAGCGGCTGTTCAAACAACAACTGCAACAGGAACGGTTTAAAAAAGAATTAGAACTGGCAGCACAGGTGCAAAACATGATGGTGCCCAAACATTTGCCTGATAACGCCGGATTGCAAATGTCGGGCGTTTACCTGCCTCACAACAATATAGGGGGGGACTACTACGACTACCTTCCCCTCACCGAGCATAAGTTTATGGTTTGCATTGCCGATATTTCGGGAAAAGGGATTGCTGCGGCTTTGCTCATGGCAAATGTGCAGGCGGTTTGGCGAACACTTGCCAACGAAGAGTTGCCGCTCGTTGATCTGGTAAAAAAACTGAACAGGCGGGTCATGGACATCACCGGAGGCGATCATTTCATCACCCTTTTTATCGGCAAATACAATGCCGTTACCCGAACCCTTAACTATATCAATGCCGGACATAACCCCCCCATTGTATTTGTCAACAACACGCTGAAACTCCTCGAAACTGGCTGTACCATTTTAGGCATCTTAGACGAGCTGCCTTTTATTAACGAAGGAACCCTGCAACTCGAACCCGGCACCCTGCTCCTGTCTTATACAGACGGTTTGGTGGACTTGGAAAACGAAAAAGGTCAATACTTTACCGATAAACGCTTAGAAGATTTTATCCTTCAAAACGGACATTTACCCGTTACCCAAATCACGACCTTGCTCACCGAAACGCTCGATACCTTCAAAGGACACCAACCCGCTTCAGACGATATTTCGTTTTTGAGTTTTAGGGTGTTTTAAGTACAATGGTTGAGCGAAAGTGTGGTTTGATAAACGGGTAGTGACGGAACTTGTTCCGTCGTCTGATATTAACGGAACAAGTTCCGTTGCTACCTGAATAAAACAGGGTTAGTCTCGCTGTTGCCTGTATCCCCACAGACAACTCAACGGACGGAGAAAATTTGAATAACTCTATTTCATCTCCAAAACAGAGAAAACAACTTACCCACCAAATTTTCAATTCACAACCTGCCAACCTAATCCGCTCGCTCAATAATATCCATAATGTTTTTATGGATATTCCACACGGTAGAGACAAGGCATGCCTTGTCTCTACATCGCCATTATGTATCCCCACAGACACCCCCCTGTAGCATTAACCCCAATTCCATAACAGGGAATTGCACAATCCTTTGATTTGACGTTGCATATTTATACTCGCTATGCAGAAACAGTACTTAATTTAACAATTAATGCTATTTTGTGGACTATACCCGGAAAGAAGTTAGGTATTCCTACTATGACAATCAAGCATTAACCTATGTGCTTTAGGCTCACTTGTTTAGCACAAATTTACCTCCACCTTGTCCGGCTTCAGTTTGAAGGGCAAATAAATATATTCCTTCGGCAAGGCTACTGAGGTCAATGGTAGAAGTTCCGTTATTAAACTCCGGCGTATCTTGCCATACCACTTGCCCTGCGGTATTTACCAAAATTAATTTTGCTTTGCCGTTTACAATTTGGGTGTTTTGCAGCACCAGCATTCCTGATACTGAAAAGGCGGCAACATTGATTTGTGCCGATGCTGGCTCATTTATTCCTGTTGCGGGCAATACGGTTACCGAAAAAGTTTCTTGCCGATTGCAAGCCGACAAGTCTTCTACAGTAGCCGTAACATTGTAAACACCCAACATAGTATAGGTATGTGTGGCGGTAGAATTATTTTCAAAAGTGCCGTCACCAAACTGCCATCGGGTAAAATAGTTGCCATTGCCCCCTGATATATTGGTAATATTGGTTTGCAAGGTTTCGCCTACCGACAATGCAGTTGCCGATACCGTGGCCGTAAAGGAGATAGGCTCGGGCTGGGTAATGGTGGTGCTGTGGGATGTATTGCACCCGTTGGCATCAGAAACGGTTACGCTGTATGTGCCGGGCAATAGATTAAACTTAGAGGCAAAGTTGCCTTGCGTTGCAACTGATTGCGTACTGCCGTCGCTCCATTGCACATTATAAGGAGGGATGCCGCCATCAAGCGTAACAATAAAAAAACCGTTAGCCTGCCCATAACAATTAACGTTTTGGGTGGCATAAGCAGGCATAAAACTGCTGCAAATATGCGGCACAAATACACAAGCTATACCTAAACAATCGTCAACAACATCGGTTATGGTTACGCAATAATTGCCGGAGCTAAGGTTGCTGATAGTGTTAGCAGTGCTGCCATTGCTCCACATAAAGTTTAAGTTAGTATTGGGCACGCCCTCTATAAAAGCGGTGGCACTGCCATCGCTACCACTTATACTACTTACGGTTTGAATATTAAAACCAACCCGCAGTCCGTATTGGTAACACACTTTTTGGGCGGAATCAAGGGCATAACAAATGGGTAAAAAGGGGCTGCCACATGCTGCCGGCAATATAGCACCTTGCCCATTTACGTTGTTTATGGCGCTAAGCCAAGTTGGTATAGATTGATTGCCACTGTCCAACACTTCTATCACACTCATCACATCGCCCAAGTTTGTTACATCGGTTCCGGCAAATATGCCCAAGTCATTGATAGATCCACAGGCATTATCCAACAACAAATTGAGTAAACCACAGCAAGTAAGTGTGCCCACCGAACCGGTAAAAATGGCATCTACCAATCCTTGCAAGGCAGCGAGGTTATAGCGCACCGGCACCAAACATACCTCATCGCCGGTGCTTAGGTTGGGCAGGTTGTATAATATGGTTTCGCCGCTTGCCGAAGTTCCTATAATACGAGGAAACCCACCGGCTTTATTGGTATTATTTAAAATAACATACTCTAAGTTGGGCAGTGTGGTATCTCCAGCATCAGCAAGTGGCGGCGGCGGAGTTGTTTCGACAGGACAAACAAGAGTTACCTCTGTTTGCGGCACCATGGTAGCCGGCGCGGTATCACAATTGCTTTGCGCCTTAGCCAAATTAATGTTTAGCGCACAAAAGCACAAAAAAGTCATCAGAAAACCGAAAGTAGCTGTTGGTTTCATAGTAGGTATGTAGTATGTCCTAAAAATTTTCGTCAAAAATAACGGCATAAAAGGGGTTCACCCAAACAATCGGCAGTGCTTGGTAAAACTTAATTTGGGGGCTAAAATTTCATAACATACATATAACCTTACCCTCCATAAGCCCTTCTCAATTCGGCTTACCTTTGGTGCGTTTTCAACCTCAACATAATCATGTTTCATCACTACTTTTTTGTACTATTGTTATTATTTTCAATAATTGGCTTGCAGGCGCAAAATTCCGCTATCATAAAAGGTACAGTAACAGACGGCGAAAACTCGCTACCCGGTGCTACAGTTGTACTTACCCCCTCAAATAAAGGTGAAATAACTAATCTTGATGGTTTTTTTGTTTTATTCAATGTACCCTCCGGCGCATATACCCTTCTGGTATCTTATGTGGGGTTTCAATCTCATACTGCTCAAATAGACATTAAACCAGGCGAACAACTCAACTTGGGGAATATAGTACTCCTACCTAACAGTGAGATGCTACAAGCAGTAGAGGTTAAAACCAATCTGGAAAGAGGCAGCGAGATGAAAGCCGTAAACATGATGAAAGTCGCACCCCGCATCACCACTGTTTTGTCTGCCGAAATGATAGACAAACTCCCCGACAAAAATGCTGCCGAAACAGTACGCCGCCTTCCCGGTGTAGCGGTAAACTACAATAAAGGAGAAGGTAGTTTTGTATCGCTAAGAGGTACTCCTACCGACTGGACATCCACCCTGCTCAATGGCAATAGGCTTCCCGTTGCCGACGAAGAGAACGTCACCCGCTCTTTTGAGTTTGAAGTAATACCTTCCGAACTGATCGAGTATGTAGTCGTTTCTCAAACAAGTTCGCCCGATATGGAAGGCGACAATATTGGCGGTTCTGTAAATTTCATTACCAGAAGCGCAACCGACCATCGTGCCTTTCACATAAATGCAGGTTTGGGCTATAATAGCCTCACCCAAAAACCAACGGTAAACATTGACTTCTTAAATGGCAACCGAAGCAAAGACAAACGCTGGGGGTACGTGTTAAATGGCTCTTATTATGGGCGCAACTATGGCGCACAAGCCATGAGGCTCGTTTATGGTTTTAACAGTAATCATGGCATCAACAGGTTAGAACTTAAAGACTACGATGGTTTTAGGCATACCATAGGCGGAAGCGCGGGTGTGGAGTTTGTGCCATCAAATACCTTTAAAATTGCTGCCAAAGGTTTGTTTGGTACTATGATAGACGATAAATATCAACGAAAAACTTCTTACAATTATACCGAAGGCTCAGGAGCAAGAGTTCGCCTACAAAATATACATGGCGTTCTCAACAGGCAGCTTATGGGCGGCGAACTCAACTTAAACTGGAAACCCAACCATCACTGGGCTGCCGATGTGCAATTAGCTTCGTACCAAAACCGGTTCTTTTATGGAAACGTACCTTACAATAAAAAAGACTCCCGAAACGGTTATTATTATACCGAGTTTATAAGTCCGTTGCTTTATTATTTAGACCAAGACTGTATAGACTTTTACGGCAATCCTATAGATTGCAACAGTCCACAAAAAGTAGTAACCAAGTTGCTTGATTTGGATAACCCCTATGGACATGGCGACCCCTATACTAATGTAATACCCAAACCCACCGTACCCTCAAGTCCCGACGGGCTACTTCGTGCTGAAGACTTTGAGTTTTACCAAGCCCTCTCCGAGTTGAACAATACCCGCGAAACCGACCCCATAGTTGCAAGCCTAAACCTCAAACACACCGTAAGCAACGCCCTAAAGATTCAGGTAGGCGCAAAATATCGCTATAAAACAGGAAAGCGCGAGGTTGGTTTGAACCAATGGACACAAGATATCCCTATCCGCTCGCAGCCCTATAAACTACTCGATTTCGACACCAAACCCTTTGACGAGCGCGGCGGCTATCTGCCTGAAATGGGCAGCCCTTATGACGATACTTTTTTTCCGTTTCTGACAAAAAAAGCACATCAGCAATTTTTATCGCTTTTGGGCGATACTCTAAGAGAATACCCCATGAACAAGTTTAACCCCGAATACCGATTTTGGGTAGGCTCTACTTACGAATATACCGAAAGCGTTTCGGCAGCTTATGCTATGGCACAAGGCACATTAGGCAGCAAATTAGACTATACCGTAGGTATGCGCTGGGAATTGACCAGCTTGTTACAAAAATCGGATACCTTATTGGATGAGTTGGCAATTGAGGTTATCAACGGCACTTTCTATGTTTATTACGTACCCGAAGAGCGCATTACCCGCCTTAATTACCATGCCTTTTTACCCTCGCTCAACCTCATTTACCACATATCGCCCACCAACGACCTCCGTTTTGCCGTTTCCCGCACCTTTCACCGTCCCGATTTTTCTCAAACCAAACCGGGTGCCGGTGCTTACCGGTTTGATGATTTAACCATCACTGCGGGCAATAGCAACCTTCAACCCACCTATTCCTTTAATCTTGATGCCATGTATATCCATTTTTGGGGCAACAAAGGGCTGTTTTCTATCGGGGAATATTATAAGTATGTAACCAACCATATCTTTGCCGTTACCACTGCCGATGTAGATAATTTTGGCATCATATTAAAACGCTACGAAAACGCCGAAACCTCTTTTGTGGCCGGCACCGAACTCAATCTCCAAAGAAAATTCGACTTCTTGCCCGGTTTACTAAGTGGGTTTGGCATAAACGCCAATATATCTTATTTAGACTTTGGACAAAATTTTGATAGCTACTCAGTAAAAGAGGCAGTACAA
>CALCIK010000018.1 GCA_937907475.1 uncultured Bacteroidota bacterium
TGTCGAATGGCAAAGCACTCTTGTCGAATGGCAAAGCACTCTTGTCGAATGGCAAGGCACTCTTGTCGAATGACAAGGCACTCT
The DNA here is from genome assembly GCA_937907475.1 of uncultured Bacteroidota bacterium. Classification (GTDB taxonomy): domain Bacteria; phylum Bacteroidota; class Bacteroidia; order Chitinophagales; family UBA2359; genus UBA2359. Next base: position 85 of record CALCIK010000018.1, read on the forward strand.
TGTCGAATGGCAAGGCACTCTTGTTGAGTGGCAAGGCACTCTTGTTGAGTGGCAAGGCACTCTTGTTGAGTGGCAAGGCACTCTCGCTGTTTAGCTAAGATAGTAAATCGTAAATCTTGATGTCTATTGTCTTACGCCTTAAATCTAAATTCCTAAATCTAAAATCGTAAATCAAAGTATCTTGCCCCGATAATGTATTCTATGTATCTTTGTAGCTTACCAGTTCAACAATCACCGTTTGCCATGTTCAAATACCTAAACATTTGCTTGATGTTATGCTTCGTTTGCTTGCTTACGAACTGTTACACGTTCAAAGGGATAAGCATACCACCCGGAGTTAAAACGGTCAGTGTTGAAGACTTCCCAAATTTGTCGAGTACCGTAGCACCGGCACTCAGCCAAGCAATTGTAGAAAAAATGAAAACAAAGTTTGCGTCCGAAGCCCGTTTAGACATCGTTCCTTCGGGTGGTCATGCGGAGTTTAAGGGGTCAATTCTAAACTATTTTGTCGAGCCTGCCGCATCGGGTGCCGGCGACCAAGCGGCACTCAACAGACTCACCATCGTTATTCGGGTAGAGTATAACAACAGCATTACCGAAGAAAATTGGGGGCAATCTTTTCAGCAATTTGAAAACTTCGACCGCAACGCCAATTTAGCCGATGTCGAAAATCAATTGATAGACCTCATCGTTACGCGGTTGGTGGACGATGTTTTTAATAAAGCCTTTGCAAATTGGTAGTCCACTTAAATGTCTTTTTTCTTAATTTGCCCCCTCATTTCATCTAGCCGACAACCTGTTCAATCTATGGATGCCCTTTGATAAGAGGGTGAAACCAATATGCTAATATATTTTGCAGAAAAAGGCAAAAAAAATTAGTAGAAAAACAAAAACAGCACTTACCTTTAGGGCGCAATTAGGTCATTAACCCCCAAAATCAGCATCATGGAAAAAAGAAAATTACTACAAGCCATAGAAAAACCGCAGCAGATAAGCGATGTGAGTTTTAGAGAACTGCGGGAAATGCTTTCGGACTTTCCATATTTTCAAACGGGATACCTGCTGTTGGCGCAACAAGCAATGTTACATCCCGAAAATGTAAGTACCACACAGGTGTTGGCAAAATGCGCTACTTATGTCGCAAGTCGCGAGCGACTGCACAAACTCATTGCCGATAGTCTGAATAATAAGGCGGACAGTATTAACACTGAGGGAGATACCTTATTAATTCAGTCAACAAAAGAAGAAGAACCTGCACCTTTTGCTGAACTACCCCATATCGAACCGGTACTTACACCAGAGATTGTTCGTTCAGAAGTCGAAACCGATGAAGAGGAAAATGTCGTGCATTTTAACCTGACTACGGGACTGAAACGCTCGGCACTACCCGATGTCGAAGAAGTTCATCTAATAGATACACCACAACCCGAAGAATTAACCCCTCTAATCAACACCCTTGAACAGGTAATTGAGACCGGTAACACCGATACAGATAATTGGTTGGACAAAATCAAAAGCCGTGCACAAGACTATGCCGATTTGGCAACCGAAGAAATTGTATTGGATACCATCAGCATTGAAGAAGAAGCCCGAAAACAAGTTGAAAAAGAACTGCAAAAGACATTTAATACCCCATCGGAAGATTTCAATTTCGACGCAAATGATACAGATGAGTCGTTAACGACCGAAATTGAAGCAGAGGCGATGCAACTCATAGCAAACGATATAAACACCTTGAGAGAAGAAGGGGCACTGGATAATACTCAACAGGGCATTGATGATAGTATCAAAAGCGATACAGACCTAATCACCAATCTCAAAAAACGATTGGAAGCCTATCGAAACCAAAACCTCGAACAACAGCAGCCTTTTGACCAATGGCTGACCCATCAAACGGAGGAGACAAGTCCTGCCAACGAAGATCATCCGGAATTACTGAAAGACTCTGAAGAACAACCCGATAACTCGGAGGATGAACCGGTAGCGGTAGAAGAAACACCGATTGAACACCATGTTTTTACCCTCGAAGACAGCTACATGACCGAAACAATGGCCAAAATTTATGTCAGGCAAGAAAATTATGCAAGGGCGATTGCAATTTATGAAAGTTTATGTGTGAAGTTTCCGGAAAAAAAGCCGTACTTTGCAGCCAAAATTCAAGAAATTAATAACAAACTAACGTAATTCATACTATGTATTCTTTCATTACCATCTTAATCATCATTATTTGCCTGTTTATCATAGCAGTTGTGCTTATTCAAAACCCAAAGGGTGGTGGATTAGGTGCAGGCTTCGGAGGCGGGTCGGCTAACATCATGGGGGGGGTAAAACAAACCACCGATTTCCTCGAAAAAGCCACATGGACCCTTGCCGCCGCCTTAATCGTTCTAAGTTTGTTGTCCAACGCATTCCTGCCTTCCGAAAGACCGTCAGACACCGATTCCGGAACCGAAATTGAAAACATTATTGGTAAATAAGTCGAGTCATTTACTCTTTATCAGAGAAGCCGCAAACACCTTGCATAATAAAAAAGGTGTTTGCGGCTTTTTTATTGGGCATATTTTTTACAATTTCTTGACTAAGGATATACACGTAATAGGTAATTGCTGTAAATTTCGCACTAAATAAAGGTTATTTCTTTAACAAAGAATTAACACGCTATTCAAAAACCGCTTACATTTGTAACATTCCAATCTAAAAATATCGAACCCAACACCAATTACAAACAACAATCTAACGCATTCCTACAAACATCTAATCGAATGAAACAAATCACCTTATTATCTGAAGCCTTTAAAAATCTGAAAACAGTAGGCACTATTACTTTCAGTTCTAAATTTTTGGTCAAAAACATCATAGCCCCTATTGACTTTAACAAAGCCCGTTGTATTGTGGAACTCGGAGCCGGAGACGGATGCATCACCAAAGCAATTTTAGAAAAAATGCACCCCGATGCCGTCCTCATTTCTTTTGAAGTCAACGACAAATTTTGCGATATGATCAATAAGGATGTCAATGACCCGCGCCTGCACCTCGTTTGCGATTCGGCCGAAAAAATTGGCGAATACCTCCAAAAATATGGATTTGAAAAAGCAGACTACATTATCTCTTCCGTGCCTTTAGTGGTGTTGCCCAAAGAAATTGCCCGCAATATAGAAAAGGAAGTAACCAAAACGCTCGTTTCGGGCGGCACTTTTGTACACCTTTCTTATTCCCCCTTGCAACTCAAGAAATTTGAAAGAATGTTCTCCAGCGTACAGATACATTTTACCCTCCTAAACATGCCACCGGCATTTGTATATATCTGTAAACAAGCTGCCTAAAAAAATATCCAATTTTTTTTTGGCAAATTGGCAACAATAATCATCTAAGACACAGAATAAACTTAAACGCAATTTAAAAGTATCTTCCTAATGATGTACCGTTTCAAATCTATCTGCTTTTGTATAGTGTTGTTATCGCTTTTTTTGATTGCCGGTTGCAGCAAGGGGAAGACCGTAGCTGAAAATAACAATAGCGGCAAAACGACTGAGGTTGTTGCCGGAAACAAGACCGATAAAGATAAAGCCATAGCGAAAGCCCAAAAAGAAGTCATCATTGTGAATGGGAAAGTGTATAAGGTTT
>CALCIK010000019.1 GCA_937907475.1 uncultured Bacteroidota bacterium
ACAAATGTATAACTAATTATTGAATTGACCATCTCTGCCCTAAAGGGGACTTTTAATAATGTGTCGTAAGTTGGAAATGATTGGTTTTGAATAGGCGACAATATTTGGATAAAACCGGAAATTTGTTTTTCCTGCATAAACAATATCAGCAACCATATTACCGAAACAGAACTAAAACTGCTTTACAAAATAGACCCTGTTCCCCTTACATAGCATGGAAAAAGTCATCTTCAGAGAATTTAGCGGTAAAACAGCCCGCCCATCCCAAAACTAAGCCCTAACCTTTTGCTCATCTTCAATTCTACAAATGTCGGATTGCCCGATTTCTGTCAAATACAATAACAGCTTTTATTTACTGCTGCCCATAATTTCCCGTTTACCGCTATACCAAACTACAACGAATTGCGTTTTGTAGTTTATCAAAGGTGATTGTCACCCGAATTTTAAGCGATTCCAAAAATTATTCACTTTTTTGGGGTGGCTATACAACTATTTTGTTTACTTTTATATCTACGTAAAAGAACAATGAAGCAACAGCAACAAATATCGGATGAAGAACTCATAAAAGGGTGTATAGCTTGCAAAAGACTATACCAAGAGAGATTGTATGCAAAGTTCTCAGCTAAAATGTTTGCAATATGCCTTCGCTATGCAAGAGATTATCATAGTGCGGAAGACATTCTGCAAGAAGGGTTTATAAAAGCGTATCAGAACATTGAGAAATTTCGCAGCGAGGGTTCTTTTGAAGGTTGGTTAAGGAGGATTTTTGTTAACACAGCTATTGAGCATTTCAGACGGTCAACGCCAATGTATCCGGTCATGGAAGTAACTCAGGCAGACAATCATACCGTGAATGATGAAGTCATCGAACACCTTGCAGTCAACGACTTGTTAAAAATGATACAAACCCTTTCACCCGGTTATCGAACCATTTTTAATCTTTACGTAATTGAAGGATATTCGCACAAAGAAATAGCAGCGATGCTTGGTATTAATGAAGGAACTTCAAAATCTCAATTAGCCCGAGCACGATATTTATTGCAGGAAAAAGTTAAAAACCAAAACAAATACTCAGAACAAGCCTATGTCTAACAGACACATTGACGACGTTTTTAAGGAGGCACTTGAAAACCACGAAATTTCTCCACCCTTTCGGAATTGGGACGAAATTCAACAACACTTGCCCCAACCCAAACCCTTTTATCTCCAATCTACTTTTAAAGCAGGTTTGGCTGCTTTATTTGTATTAGTTGCGGGGTTTAGCACCTTTAGCATACAAAAACATTGGACTAATCCTGCTGAAAAAGGCATTAGTACCGGTCAAATCAACAATGACCGAACCGGTTTTTCTTCGGAGTTGAACAAATCAAGCAATTCCAACACATTGCCTACCTTAGACAATGCTTCTAATCAAAGCACTGATCATTCAAATTCTATTTTCAATAACTCAAATACCAATTCATTATCGGAAAATACCACTACACTTACTCCCCTTTCCACTAAGTCAACTTCAACTGCTAAACACGGTATCCAAGCAAAAGAAACAGTAAAAAAGACTATTCGCAATTTCAATCAGTCCAAAAAGGCATCAATTAGTGGTGCTGATACTGATATATCGAACGGTAAAATTAGCAATGCAAATAGTTTAACAAACATTAACACCGGAAAAGGTATAACAAATATACCCGATGATGTAAAAAGCAGTAATATTGCATCGTCATCAGAGCCTGTGCTTGTTACACAGTTGGAAGGAGAAAACGTAGAATATCTTCCCAAATCAGATGTTCCCCAAATAAGTGAACCGAATAATGCAAAGCATAATGTTATCAATGCTGTCGGTTTGATTGGTAAACCTAAAAAGAATAGAACTAATGGCCTTTATTTTGGTAGTTTTTATGGTGTGCATGTTAGTAGGTTACTCAATAACCAAGCGTTAAATGCCACAAAAAATGTAGAAGACTTACAATATCGAATGCACTCCGGTCATTCTTATGGATTTGTAAGCGGCTACGATTTTTCTTCAAGTTGGGGTATTCAAACAGAATGGACGGTAAAATCGTTGGAAGGGCAAAACATCAAATACAAACCCTTAGAATCGGTAACATACCGCGAAACCCAAATCAATCTCACCTATACTAATGTGCCGGTATTGGTCAAATACAGATTTACCCGCACTGCCCGCCTGACCAAACAACCCACAACGCTCAATTTGCTGGCAGGTGTTCAATATGGCGTGTTAAAATCGGCCGAAATCAATTTGAACAATCCGACTATTCACAGCAATCTGCTGAAGAAAAGTACATGGGGCATCATTGGTGGGCTTGATTACGATGTTTACCTTAGTCGCAATTACTTTCTTTCCTTTGGCGCACGAGCAGGTTTCGCAACTTCTTCCAATAGCTTTACTCATGTAGAGTTGCCCGACAAAAATAGTGCGAACCACTTGTTGTTGGGTTTAAGAGCAAGTTTCAATTACCGGTTTGTACACTAAAAGAAGTTGATATAATCAAAAACCAAAAACCCCATACAGGATTAAATCTGTATGGGGTTTTTGGTTATAGGTATTTAGCCAAAAGGTCAATTAATTGGTTAATTTCTTCAACCTTATAGCTTTCATTTTTACCGGTTAAAGCATCGCTGAAACGAACAAGCAGGGCATAAACAGCCTGAACGTTTGTACAGGGGTGCAAATACTTTTCATCAGGTGAAATGTTGTTTTTGTTTAAAAAGCTAATCAAATCAGCTTTACTTAGGTTAATACCTCTATCAGCGGGGTCAATAAAAAAGTCCAATTCTCCAAAATAAGCGCGGGTAAGTTTTTTGTTGTCATGATTGGTTAGGTTTGGCTTGTAATTGCCCGTGCTTCGGTGAAGAGCACCTGCCAATAGATAGTTACCCAAGCAAACCGGGTAAACAGGAAGCCCTGCCCGTTGAGCCACTAATACATAAAACAGAACAAACAATGATGAATGAGCCTTTTTGTAGGCCAACAAGTAGTTTAATGCGAAATTATGGGATTCAATATCATCGTTGGCACTCATCCCGTAAACCGACAACAATACATCTGTTACTTGGGTCATCATTTGAGGAGTAGTCATATTTGCCCTTAGCCTGACCTCAATCTCTTCACAAATATCCTCTACTCGCCTTTCAATTTGATTTTCCGATTTATTTAAGGTCGGATAAATATAGGCGGCCAAATATTGCAGCGCATCAAACAACGGAGCATTGCCCTTTTTTGCCCATGAACGAAACTCGATATAAATTCGCTTAAAATTAATTTTGCGCAAAACATACTCCAACCGCTCAGTTTGCACCTCATTTAAAACTTGCTTATTGCTAAAGCAAAATTCCTGCAATTCTTGTTCAATGATTTGTCCCTTAGCAATCAAATCGTCTGCTATCTGTTGCCAAATATCGTCATCATCCAATAATGACAATAAGGTTGAAATGTTGAAATCGGGTTGCATAGCAAAACTTGGAATTGCAATGAAGGTCTATTTAGCTTTTTTGGCGGCAGGTTTTTTGTTCGCTGCTTCTGAAATCAATGTTTTACACTCGGCTAAAGTAATTGTTTTGGGGTCAGCAGTTTTTGGCATTTTGATGTTTTTGGTGCCTGCTTTAATGTATGGCCCATATTTGCCTTCCAATATCTGTATTTTGCCGTTTTCAAATGACTGAATAGCATTGGGATTAGCGGTTGATTTAGAAGAACTTTTGCCTTTTTTAGTTTCACCGGAGGTATCCGCTTCAATCAGTGCTTTGCAGTCTTCTAAGGTTAAAGTTTTGGGGTCAGTAGTTTTGGGTATTTTAACATTGTTAGCTCCCGCTTTTATGTATGGGCCAAAACGCCCGTTTAAAACCTGAATATTCCCGTCTTCAAAAGAGTGAATAACTTTATTGGCTTCCGCAATCCTTTTTTCTACAATCAGTTGAATGGCTTGAACTTCGGTAAGAATCAATGGGTCGGCATCTTTTGGCAGGCTATAAAATTTGCTATTATGAACCACATAAGGCCCAAAACGTCCTACTCCCACCTTCATCGTTTTATCTTCAAAGACACCTATTTCTTTAGGTAAATTGAAAAGGCTGAGTGCCAATTCGAGGGTAATGGTATTTAGGGTTAGAGGAGGTAAAATAGAGGCGAATTTGGGTTTGTCTTCGTCCTCATTTGTACCTATTTGTACCATCGGCCCAAATTTACCCAACCTTGCCGAAACCGGTTTACCTGTTTTGGGGTCAACCCCTAATGAACGCTCACCGGTTTCGCGATCAGCATTCTTGAGCGTAAATTCGACCGTTTCATTAAATGGGTAGTAAAACTCTCCGATGGTTTTTGTCCATACTTGATTGCCATTCGCAATTTCGTCAAAGGCTTTTTCTATTTTGGCGGTAAAGTCATAGTTGACAATACTCTCAAAATGTTTAACCAAAAAGTCATTGACCACCCTTCCTGTGTCAGTCGGGAAAAGTTTTGCTTTCTCAACACCAATTTTTTCTTTGTCAGACGTTGCTTCAATTAGGTTGGGTTTGCTCTCTTTGGGTCCGGTTAAGGTCAGGATTCTGAAAACCCTCTCCTCCCCTTCTCTGTTTTCCTTCACCACATACCCGCGATTTTGTATGGTACTGATGATTGGCGCATAAGTAGAAGGTCTTCCTATCCCCCTTTCTTCTAAATTGCGAACCAAACTTGCTTCATTATACCTTGCAGGAGGACGCTTGAAACGTTGAACCGCTTTCATGTTTTTCAAGTCCAAAACTTGCCCGATTTTAAGCGGCGGCAAGATGGTTTCTTCTTCGTTATCATCCTCATCATCAAGTGAAGACGCTATATAGAGTTTTAGGAAGCCGTCAAATTTAAGTACTTCCCCTTTGGCTTCCAACTTATCGGGCATTGTAGAAATGGCAATGGTAACAGTAGTGCGCTCTAATTGAGCATCGCTCATCTGTGAAGCCATAGCTCTTTTCCATATTAGGTCGTAAAGTTTTTTTTCATCAGCGTTCTCGCCTGCATTTTGCACTTCAAAATACGTAGGGCGTATAGCTTCGTGTGCCTCTTGAGCAGAATCTGATTTTGTTTTATACTGACGTTCCTGCCAGTACTTATTGCCATACATAGTGGTAATTTGCTTACCCATTGCTTCGCGTGCCGAATCAGACAAATTGGTTGAGTCGGTTCGCATATAGGTGATTTTCCCGGCCTCGTAAAGTTTTTGAGCAATTTGCATGGTTCGCGCTACCGCAAAACCAAACTTTCGGCTGGCATCTTGTTGAAGTGTGGAAGTGGTAAAAGGAGGTGCCGGTGATTTTTTGGCAGGTTTTACTTCAATTTTGTCTATTGTAAAAACAGCTCCGATACATTTTTGTAAGAACTGCTGTGCATCTTTTTCTTGAGCAAAAGGTTCTGACAATTCAGCTTTTAGCAATACTTGCTTGCCCGCAGCATCCTTAATATTGAAATATGCGTTAACCTTGTAAGTAAAGGAAGATTGAAATTGTTCAATTTCTCGTTCGCGCTCAACCACTAATCTGACCGCTACCGATTGCACTCGTCCGGCAGAAAGCACTCCTTGTCTTGCAATCTTTCTCCACAAAATAGGAGAAATTTTAAACCCCACCAAACGGTCTATCACCCTGCGTGCTTGTTGAGCATCAACGATGTTTCTGTTGATAATTCTCGGGTTTTGTACTGCTTTTAAAATGGCAGGTTTGGTAATTTCGTGAAAAACAATTCGCTTGGTTGTTTTTTCGTCTAACCCTAACACTTCACATAGGTGCCAAGAGATGGACTCCCCTTCGCGGTCCTCGTCAGTCGCTAACCAAACATCAGTTGAAGACTTCGCCAACTTGGTCAGTTCTTTAACCACTTGTAATTTTTCGTCCGGTATGATGTATCGGGGGGTAAAGTTATTATTTACGTCTATTGCATTATCGTCTTTAGGCAGGTCGCGTATATGCCCTTTGCAGGAAACTACGGTAAAATCGCTACCTAAGATGCCTTCAATTGTTTTTGCTTTTGCCGGAGATTCTACGATTACCAAATTTTTGGCCATGTACTGTTTTTTTATGACTGTATTTTTAAAACAGTCTTTTTTTTTACTAAAAATTCATTATATCTCTTCCGTCCTTTCAAATTTGGGTGCAAAGTTAAGAGTCTTTCCTAATATTACAAAGAATATTTTTCAGGTATATTAAAATTGAACAATTGTTATGCCATACTTTTAAGCAAACCTATAATTCTTAACAATAGTTCTAGGCATCACATTAGTACAGGTATCACTCAATTGACAGCAACAAAATTATACAATCAGGCAGGGTTGTACAATTCAATTGAATAAGAAAAGAATAACATGATGTCTTTTAGCTCTAAAAGTTAAATAAGCCTAAATAAATAACGCAACTAGGTATAGGCTTTAAAAGTTAGTAATTTTGTAGGAGTAGTTGCATTACCGATCCTTGTGGGGTCAAACAAAAAGTTAAGTTTTTATGTTTTATTGAATTGACCCGAATAAACATCTTTTATACCTTTGCGGGCATTACAAGAACCCGTTTGGAGCATTAAACAGCCAAAGTCCACAACTTATGGTTTAATTTCAACTCAACAGCATAGCTTATTTGTTCTTATATCTTTCAATCAATTTTTAAATGTCAACTTTATGAAGTACTTTACTATTTTATTCGTTCTCACAACCGCACTACTTTTCTCGTGCAATACCCAACAAGACAGTAATACTGTAACTGACACAAATAAAACTGCGCAACAAACCGCTCCGAATACAACAACCGGAGCTAAACAAAGTCAACTTGAAGGAGCACTTATCAATTGGATTACCTTCGAGGAGTTAGAATCCAAAATGAAAGACGAGCCACGCAAAGTAGTCGTAGATTTATATACTGACTGGTGTGGATGGTGTAAAAGAATGGATAAAGCAACTTTCCAACATCCAAAAGTGGCCGAGTATGTCAATAAAAACTTCTATGCCGTTAAGTTTGATGCCGAAGGTCCTAATACCATAAACTTCAATGGACAACAATGGGAATTTATGCCCAACCCAAACGGACGAAAAGGCACACACCGTTTAGCAGCGACATTGATACTTGGAAACCAGCCTACCGGTCGAATTGGTTATCCGACCATCGCTTTTATGGATGAAAAGTTACAACGTATTGATGCCTTCCCCGGCTATAAAACGCCAGACAAATTTGAAGGCTTAATTAAATTTATTAACGAAAATCACTACCGCAATCAGCCCTTTGACCAATTCATGCAAAAATTTACCCCAACAATTTCTGAAAACCCTACCGGTAGTGTTACCCCGGTTAATTCAGATGTCAAAACCAAGTTAGTTATTAAATAATCAAACGTTGTGTAACCTATCCAATGGAATTAATAAAAGTAACTACCGAATACGAGCCGCATATTGCACTAATCGAATTAAACCGCCCCAAAGAGTTAAATGCACTTAACCTGCAACTCATGGGTGAGTTAAAAACAGCATTACAAGAATTAGACAGTAACCCTCGTGTACGAGTGATTGTGCTGACCGGTAACGAAAAAGCATTTGCAGCAGGTGCAGATATTAAGCAAATGGCCGGACAAGGGGCTATTGACATGTTTAATATTGACCAATTTAGCACTTGGGATCAAATCAAAAAAACGAAAAAGCCCATCATTGCAGCAGTTTCAGGTTTTGCATTAGGGGGAGGCTGTGAGTTGGTGATGCTTTGCGATATGGTAGTGGCATCAGAAACGGCACAATTTGGTCAACCTGAAATTAAACTGGGCACCATGCCCGGAGCAGGTGGAACACAACGTTTAAGCAGAGCAATTGGCAAAGTACGAGCGATGGAGATGGTACTAACCGGCATGTTTATCAGTGCCCATGAAGCCTATAAAGCGGGATTGGTTAATAAAGTGGTGCCTATTGAATTGTATTTGCAAGAAGCTGTCAAACTTGCAAAGAAAGTAGCTGAAATGTCCCCTATTGCGGTTAAGCTGGCGAAAGAATCGGTATTACAAGCGTTTAACAGCACTTTAGACGAAGGCTTATTATTTGAACGCAAAAACTTCTACCTAACCTTTGCCAGCAAAGACCAAAAAGAAGGTATGAATGCTTTTATTGAAAAAAGAGCACCCAATTTTACAGGGGATTAATATAGGTTCAAGAGTTTACAACCGGTTTCCCTAACTACATAAAACACAAACGCCACACTTAATTGAAAAGTGTGGCGTTTGTGTTTAGAACAGTATGTAGAACTTAGTCTGTTATTGCTTTACAATCAATCTTCCGGTTGAAACCCTGTCGCTTCCTTTTACCAAAAAGTAAAAATACATTCCGGCCTCTAAGTCAGAGATGTCTATTTCGATAGAACTTGATTGAATATCATTTGACAATTTCACCTGATTACCGATGATATCGTAAATTTCCAAGCGATAGGTTTCGCGTCCGGAATTTTGAAATTGAAGGGTTGTTTTCTCTTTTGCAGGATTAGGCGAAAAAGAGGTAGTTATTTTAGAGTTGTCGTTATTCCCCCTAAAAGGTTGTTGTGCAAAAGTATCTTGTACGAACCCAAAGGTGATTGAAGACGTTAATAAGGTAAAAGTGAGTATATAGGTAAATATTTTTTTCATGCCGCGGTTTTAAATTTTATACAACAATTAAACAAGACAGTCGAAACTAAGTTTAACCTACTCATGCAAAAACTTTACCAAAAAATAAAGACATTACATACTGACAGTTAAATATGCTCAAATCGTCTTGCAAACATAGTACAATTAGTCCAAAAAAACAACACTAAAATCTAGCATTTTTTCTTCAGTTTACACGTCGAAACACATAATTATCCTAATCATTCGTAAATAACTGAAAACAAAGTATTGAAGCGCATTTTTTATTTTAAACATAACCAACAGCCTCCCTCCTATTTAAGTTGCTTTAACGGTTTTTAACCTCACAATACCAACTACCCTCCTTTCAGCTAAATAATTATTCATTATGTTTCGCACCTTGGTTTTTACACTACTACTCACATTTTCAGCTATACTGACAATTAAGGCACAAGGCATTGCCACTTTTACAGACAAATTTGGCAGATTTTACGTTTTCGACAAAGGCAATATACAAACGTTAGAGCCTCGTGAAGTTACTAATGTGCAAATGGGGGGCGATTATCTGCTTTATGTTGATGCCCTTAGTCAGGTTGTTTATTATCGAAACGGCAAGAAACAAATACTGAATTACATGCCCCAAATCAACCTTTACAAAGCTACGCGGTTTTTCTTATTGTCTTTGGAAGGGGGTGTTTTGAGGATTATCAGCAATGACAAGAAAAAAGATTTGGCTTTAGGTATCAACGCCACTTACGCACTCGGGGACAGTATTGTGGCATTTGTTGATTTTGACCGTTTCTTAAAAGTTTACAATAACAATACTCTTTTTGAAGCGACTAATGAACCTGTAAGAGAGTTTAGAGCCGGAGACAACTCTATTGCTTATATTACAGAGGGTGAAAACTTTTTTATGGTTTACAACAATCAACTGGAACTCATAGATAATGCTCCGCCAAACAATTACCATATCGGCAATCATTTTGTAGCTTATATCAACCGATTTAATGAGTTGTATGTGTTTGACAAGGGCGAAAATCAACAACTGGAAAGCGTAAGTCCTCTAAGTTATAAAGCTGGCGATAATATATTGGCATACATTGACAACCTAAACAGCTTTAAGGTCTATTGGAATGGAGAAACGCAAGAACTGCTTCCCGTTCAGCCCCGTAGTTATGAAATTTTTGATAACACGTTGATCTATCTTGATGAACGGGGGTTTTTAAATGTTTTCTATCAAGGTAAAAACACAGTGATTTCAACTTACACTCCCCCTGCATACAAAATGTTTGATGGAGTGGTAGCTTACACTGATTTTGACGGGAAACTATATGCTTTTTACGAAGGTAAAAGCGTCATTGTTTCTGACCAAATTGTCGAAAGTTTTGAAGTTCAGGGTAAAGTCATCAAATATATTATTTTGAACGGCGAGGCACGATTTTACTACAAAGGGGAGAATTATTGATTGACAAAAGCAACCAATACAGTATGTGTGTAAGGTAAATGTTCCTAAAATCATATTGTATTCATCCTGCGAAAACTCATAAATATAGCAAAACACCGGATTACCTTATACTTAAAATCAACTTTACACTTGCATCTCAATTACAAAGCTTTTGGTAACCAAGGGCCGCCGCTTATCATTTTACACGGGCTTTTTGGAATGTTGGATAACTGGCAAACCTTAGCCATTCAGTTTTCAACTCATTTCAAAGTCTTTACCATTGACCAACGAAATCACGGTAAATCATTCCACTCTCCCGATTTTAACTACCACTTACTTGCCGATGATTTGTATGACTTTATGCACCAACATCATTTGCCATCGGCGCATATCATCGGACATTCTATGGGCGGAAAAACAGCCATGCAGTTTGCGGTAAACAATCCCGAAATGGTTAACAAGTTGATTATTGTGGACATAGCCCCAAAAGACTATCCGGCAGGCCATGATGAGATTTTCGATGCTTTTAATTCTTTTGACATCGGAAAGGTCAATAGCCGAAATGAGGCAGATGACTTGATGAGCCACCTTGTTCCCGATTTTGGTACGCGACAGTTTTTACTTAAAAACCTGACCCGGAACAAAGATGGTTCTTATGGGTGGAAATGCAACTTACCTGCGTTGCAAGAGCACTACCTCGAAATTCTTGCCAACAGCCTTACTCCTTTTGATCAGTTCGACAAACAGGTTTTGTTTATGAAAGGAGGTGCCTCAGAACGGTATATAGAAATGCCGGAAGACAAGGCAACTATTTTGCATTTTTTCCCGAATGCAGTCATTGAAACAATAGACAATGCAGGGCATTGGATTCATGCCGAACAACCCGAAGCATTCTTTCAAGCGGCCATGATTTATTTAAACAATCAGTCAGATTAACGCTTTTGTTTACTCCAAACCCAATTGCTCTTTTCGCCTGAAATCTTTAATGAGCAAATGGTAGAACAAAACCGCTACCAAGTAAAATGCGGCGGTGATGTAGATGATATACCCATATTGCAAATTCATTTCCCGTAGATAGCGGAACATGATTGCGCTGAAAAACCAACTACCGGACCAAATAGATGAAATAATGGCACTGACCAATTCTTGGTTTTTCTTACCCACATAGTACATCGTCATTTGAGAAGTCATTGGATTTGCCAAATTCATTAATGGTTGGCGAATGATAAAACAAAAAGCCGCTAAATAAAATGAAAAAGCACCCGCTCCCAAAAATTCAGTTGAACCAAGGAGTATAAGCGCAACTATGGATAACATTTGGGTTGCTGTGATGGCTTCATAACCAAAACGCTTTTTAACCAATGGTGCCTGCAAAGAAAAAAAGGCAACGGCTACTCCGGTTATAGAACCCAACAACGAATAATTACCCGAACTTAACCCGAAAACATGGAAGAAAAACAGATTCATGAATGGGATACTCAAACCGGCACCTACTGCTATCATAAAAGTCGGAACGACTGCTTTGCCTATCACCTTCCAATCATAGTCAAATCGCCTACCGGTTTCTGAAACAGACAAGACCGGGATTTTTTCAACCGCTGAAATTTTCCAGGTAAACCAAAAACTTATGACTCCCAATAATGAAAAGATTTGCAACAGTATCTTTTCATTAAAAAGTTGTGCATCAATACGGGTTAAGAGGTAAATTAAGAATCCCGATGCAATAGTTGCAATACTCCAAACAGAGGCATTCAGAGAAATGCTTTCTGTGTGTGTTTCCGAACTTGAATTGCGCAAAATAAAAGGTAGAACTGCTATTTGGTTGGCGGTAAAACAGAATCCCCAAATAATCATCGAAAATTGCAAGAGGATGTTTGATTTCCAAACGATTGCCTCTAATATTAATAGTGAAACGATAGGCAAAATCGCCGATGAAAATAACAAAATAGGGCGAATGGCCTTCGTTCTGATAAACAACCCGAAGGGCAAGGCAAACACCAATGCAGCCATAAACCTATAAGAAACGAAGGTTGCGATTTCGGGATCTGCATAACCGCTATGAGTCATGTAGATATTCAATATAAGTGTAAATGAACTGTTAATGAGTTGTAAAAACAGTTCTGCAAGCATCAGGTAAACGATATTCCTTTCTACATGCTTGTAAGTGCTGATAAATTTGAACACAAATATGCGGTTTTCAAACAGGTCATTATTTCCTTAAAATAAAGATTGTTTAAAAACCAAACCATAGCTATTAAAGTTCAATTATGAAGAGCCGAAAACCTAACCCATCTTTCAAGAATGGTCATACTTTTTAGGAAAAAGTCAACAGACCGAGTTGCACTTCATTACAATAATCCATAAAGATTTTGTGAAGAGGCGTAAAGAAAAAAATTTCGATTGTTTAAAAAGGCACCTCGTCGTCGTTGCTGAATGAATTTAAACCGGCATTATCAATGTCGGAACGAGAGCTGCGTATAATAATATCGCCCAAAGGTTCTACTTCGTTACCGAGTGACAAGTCAGTAGTCAGGTTTTCAAATTTAACATTCTGTGGAATAAATTTCAACCTGACAGTATCGGTAGGGCCATTTCTATGTTTGGCAATTATAACCTCCGCAACTCCTTTTGTAGGGCGGTTTTCAAGGTCAAAATCTATATGGTAGTATTCCGGTCGGTATAAAAACAAGACCATGTCGGCATCTTGTTCAATAGCTCCCGATTCGCGAAGGTCAGCCAATTGAGGTCTTTTATCTCCTCCACGAGTTTCAACCGCACGGCTTAATTGTGAAAGTGCGATAACAGGCACTTCCAATTCCTTTGCAATGGTTTTAAGGGTACGAGAGATATTGCTTATTTCTTGCTCCCTGTTGGTGTTTTTCTTATCAGAAGAACTGCCGCTCATCAATTGCAGGTAGTCAATAATGATTAACTGTATATTGTGCTGCATTTTGAAACGCCGGCATTTTGCCCGCAATTCAAACATATTGATTGCCGGAGTGTCGTCAATGATGATAGGTGCTTCTGCAATTTTGTCAATGCGGCTTGTCAATTGTACCCACTCATAAGATTGCAAATCACCGCGCCGAAGTTTGTCGGATGAAAGGCCAGTTTCAGCAGATATAAGGCGGTTGACCAATTGCAACTTCGACATCTCGAGCGAAAATACTACCACGGGACGTTTAAAATCCACCGCAGCATTTCTGGCAACGGTCATGGCAAAAACGGTTTTACCCATTGCCGGACGTGCTGCAACGATGATTAAATCGGATTTTTGCCAACCTGCCGTCAAGCGGTCTAATGCTAAAAAACCGGTCGGCACTCCGGTTAATCCTTCGGAATGATCTTTTAAGGCTTCAAGGTTTTTTATTGCCTGTGCGATTAAGGTGTTCATCGTGCCATAACTGCGGCGAAGGTTTTGCTCGGTGATATTAAACAAGGACTGTTCGGCAGAATTGAGCAAATCAAAAACATCAGTTGTTTCCTCATAAGCACTTTGTACTACTTGAGTGGATGTTTTGATCAATTCCCGAAGAATGAATTTTTCCGAAATAATTCGGGCATGATGCTCAATATTGGCTGCTGTTGCAACACGGTTTGTCAATTTAGAAACATAATATGCTCCACCTGCGGCTTCTAATTTTCCATTTTTGCGAAGCTGTTCGGTTACTGTCAGAATATCAATCGGTTGTGCTTTTCCAAATAAATCGTAAATAGCCTGATAGATATGCCGGTGTGCTTCGAGGTAAAAACTTTCAGGTTTTAAAACATCAATGATTTCGGCTACTGCATCGCGGTCAAGCATCATACCACCCAAAACCACTTCTTCCAAATCAAGTGCTTGAGGGGGGATTTTATCGAAAGTAAAGTTTGACAAATCAGTATTTTTGTTGAAAGTGCCTGTTTTTGTACGCAGGTTCTTTAAGTTATCGGAAGTATCTGACATGAGATTGGTATTTTTCAAAAATGAAGAACCGTCATACAAAAAAAGTTATACAGCATATAACCAAGTAACAACAAGGCGATATGGGATGTTGCTTGATAAACGGATATTCTACACAAATTTACGAAAGCTATCCATTGAAACGAAAGCAATTCACTTCTCTGGCTTTCATTATCAATCCCCTAGAGAAAATCTCGGTTATCAATTGCCTTAGTCCGTTATGCAAAAGTAACTTTTTTTGATAAGTTTTTGAAGTAATTCTGAATTTAAAATATCCACAGGGTAAAGCCAACAACAGCAAGGGTTTCGAACATTTTTTGCCATTTTCACACCGGATTTTCCACCAATAAACAAACTTATCCACAACACTATCCCCAAAAAAGCTGAAACCGAAAAAAGGCTGTTAATAACGTTGTGGATAAGTTTTGGGTTTTGTGCGTAAAAAAAAGGCTGTTTGTTTGTTTTGATAGCAAATTTGTAAGTAGTTGATTTTCAGTCACTTGCAACCATTAATGACCATCTTTCCAAGTTCAATTAATTCACCTTTCTAAAAACTTGATTAATAAAAACCGCAGTAAAAGCCTTTCTTGTTCAAGGTTATCCACATTAAACTCCTTAGTTTACTCGGTTTTTCGTCTCCCTAGTTCGTAAATTTTGCAATCTATGATTATTAATGTTTTAAAAAGATTATCTTAGGTTTTGCTCAAGAAATTTAAGCAGTAACTTCGTTGTTTCATAGGTTAAAAGTAAGTGACAAGTTGATAAGTAGAATTGCTCCAAAGGGTGGGTATGTACACCTTTTTGAAGCAACTCTAATAGAAGCGAAGTCTATTGGTGTTAAACTTTCAGTTTGTCTTTTGAAACGTTGTTGCTCATAAACGAATCGTTCTTACTCATAAACGAAACGTTCTTACTCATAAATGAAACGTTGTTGCTCTCTTTTATCTGTAACTCCGCACTATAAAAGGACACTTCACTATGAATAGTCCTGCATTGCTGACTCGATGATAAAAAATCGAAAAACCTATTACCTAAGCCTTTCGGAGTTACCAATTAACAATAGCAGCATTTGCAAAAAAACCGCCCGATGAAAGATTCATCGGGCGGTTAACATTTATAAATTTAAGTGTAGTGTTAGATTTGTTAACTTTGAATATGGCTATTTTTTGAAAAGAAAAACATCCCATGTACAAAAGGAATCCTAACCAAATTACACTGACTAGTTAATCTTTCTACCTACTATCCATTAGCACTCACCGCTGGGCAAGGCTCATTTTCTGTTGCCGGACGAGGGAAGTTTTTCCATACATCGTCATCGGCACGGTCAATGGGTAGTGTATTTAGCAAGTCGTAGCGACGCATGTCAATCCATCTATGTCCTTCGCCGTATAATGAGTAGCGGCGTTGTTTAAGAATTTCGTTGCGCAATTCTGTTTCGCTTGTGCCGCCACTGTAATCGGGCAAGCCGGCTACATTGCGAATAAGGTTGATCGCAAAAACGGAAGCTGAGGCATTACCTTTCATGTTTTGTGCTTCGGCATAAATGAGTACCAACTCTTCATTTCTAATCAAGGGAATAGGGTCGGATAAAGAGCGATAGAGGTAAAAGTCATAATTGCTTTGCAAACCATCCTGAAAAGCAGTATCTGCTCTCATACCTACTTTCCACAAGCGCAGATCGCCTACTTCTGCATCAGAGATGTATGAAGGATGTGCTGCTCGTAAATTACCTCCGGCAGCAGAGTTTAACGGGTAATACATTTCATTGGAAACGTCGCCGCCGCCGCCGGTAGAGAAAACGTGATACACGCCTTTGTACAAGGTTGCACTGTCGCCGGCCAATTCAAAAAATGAGTCGGCAAGATTTTGTAAAGTGGCATCGGCATCGGATCGGTAAAGGTTAACACGAGCTGCTAATGCCCGATTGAACAGATTGAATGAAACAGGTGTATCAAATCCGCTAAACCCAGATGACAGTCCAAAAACGAAAGAATCGCCGGCACTTGACAGTAATTGCTCTCCTTCATTCAGCATACCGTTAATGGCATTGAGGGCATCATCATAAGAAACGAACGGTCCGAGGTTATCTACATCCGCAACATCAACCCTAATACCGCATGAATATTGCTGGTTAAGTACCAACAGCAGTTGATAGGCCATAATGGTTTTGGCAAATCCCAAATAACCATTCTTTTGTTCCTGTGTAAGCGGCTCAGTAGTATTGCCTATTGCGTTTATAAGAATGTTGCAGTTTCTAACTGTTCGATAACGCTCGGCAAATGGGTTGGTGGTATAAAAGGTATTGTTATCTAAAACAGCCGCCCCTTTACCCAGTAAATCTGAGGTAAAGCGTGGGTCGGAACCCGAAAACCTAAACCATTCACGACCCATTACGCCAACACCATCATAATAGGTGCCTAATCTGTTTCGCATATTGGATTCGATACCGGAAACGACATTGTTTAAATCCCCAATCGTGGCGTTTGACTCAATACCTTCCAAACTTGGACCATTAGGGTCAACCTGTTCATCTATTTCACAAGCACTGAAGTAAAAAAAAGTGCCGACAAGAAGAACCAGTGGTAAAGTCCTTGATAAAAATTTGTATATTTTCATTTCTATTAATCGTTTAAAGTGAAGTTAAATGCTACAATTGGGTTTAGAGCGAAATTGCTATGTGACCGAAAAATCGTTTAGCAGAAGGGAATGGTAAAACTTCTACATTGCTCGAAAAACCATCAGAGCCAAAGTTGGATACTTCCGGGTCGTAACTGTTGTAAGTAAAGAAGTTTAAGAGGTTATTTCCGGAAAGACCGATTTTCAGGTTATTGATTTTACCTTTACATAGGTCAGGGAAATTGTAGTATAAACCAATTTCCCTCAAACGCACATAAGAGGCATCTTCAATCCAAGGTTCAGCCGTTGCTCCTAAAGCATTTAGACGATAGTCGCCATTACTCAATTCGCCTTCGGGGTCTAAATTGGTATCGTCAAAATCGGGGCTTGTACCATATATATCTGTCAACAAGGTGGACAGATTGATATTGTTTCCGCCTTTTTTCCAATGGACGAGAAATGCAAACTCAAGGTTTTTGTAATTGAGTGTGTTTTGGAACGACATTTGAAAATCGGGTTCAGCATCGCCAAAAACGACTACACCATCCGGGCTAATACCAACTATTTGAGTGGCACTTTGTCCCTCTTCGATGCGGAAAGTACCTAAAGTGGCTCCAAAACCTCCTAAGTTAAAAGCAGGCACATCGAGTCTGGTAACTTCGGAACGGTTAAGCCAAAAAGCAGATCTGCTATACCAATTTATATCTCTGTTTTTAATTGGCTGCAATGTTAACCCTATTTCAATACCTCTGTTTTGCAAATCTGCTGCATTGGTAACTTGGGTGGTAAAACCTGTTGAGGTGGGCACGTTTACATTGATGAGCAGATCTTGGATACTTTTGATATAATAGGTAAAGTCAAGTGCATAGCGTCCTCGGTCAAAACCAACGTCTAATCCTGTTTCTATTTCCGATTGTCTTTCAGGACCTACTGTATTATTTCCACGAATTGTATTGATAAGACTACCCGCACTTCCGTCAATTAACGTGCTGCCTAAAGTGGTAAATGCAGATCCAAATCTTGCAAAGTTACCGGCTTGTCCGTAAGCAACCCGTAGTTTTAATTGGCTCATTTTTTCGGGTAAAAATCCGAATTCGTGCAGATTCAAAGCCATAGAAGCTTTGGGGTAATAATATAGTTTATTGGGATCGCCGTTGTTAGACGATTTATCACCTCTTATACCCAACGAAGCTATAATTTTATCATTCCAGTTCACCTCTTCCTGTACAAAGAAACCCATATCGGTTTGGTTGCGTCTGGTTTGGTCAACGGCTACTGAACCTGATTGGTCAACGTTTTCTTGTGAACCGATGAGTTCTGTGGCAGTTACTAAAATGTTGTTGAACCTAAACTCTTCGCGAGTTCCTCCGAATTGGGTTCTAAAGCTGATACCGGTCGGTAAAATATATGAGTGTACAAAGAAGCCTGCAAAATTGGCATTGTTATTCGTTGCATTTCCTTGTAAGGATACTCCGTTGGTGCCATTGCCTTCTTTTTGGAACTGGAGGGATCTTGGGAAAATGGCGCGGGTTTGTAAGGTATAACGGTCAATACCGCCCCTTCCTACAAATTGTAATGTAGCTCTTTGAGTTTGGTAAATGCGAAGGGTTAGGTTTGCACCACCGATATACCGGCTGATTGCCTCGTTATTGGTAATCAGGTCGCGGGTTTGCAAAAAGTTTGCCGCAGTGTAGGGGTTGTTTGGGTAATTACCATTCTCATCGGGGAATAAATTAGCCCATGATGGAGTAGAGGCAAAAGAAACCCCCATTGTGGTGTTGGTATTATCGTTGTTAAAGAAGCCCCTGTCTGCTGAAGATACAATATACATATTGTTGAAGGAGATACTAATTTTATCGTTCAGTTTGTGGTCAACATTCAGACGGAGTGACAATTTTTCGTATCCGGTGTTTTTAACGATACCTTCTTCGTTTTTGTAGGTCGTTCCGAAGTAATATTGGGTTGCTTGATTACCGCCCGATAAACTTAGGTTAGTAGTGGATAACAATCCTTTATTCCCATATAGCTCATCCTCATAGTTGAAGATATCTCCCGCTGCCTGTGCTGCCTGAAAAACCGGCACTTGGGAAGCACCGAAAGCGGCTTGTACTTTAGCATCATCAAATTCCCGAACGCCCAATTTGCGCAATTGAGTGGCAACACCAATGGTTTGTGAAAAATTAACATTATTTTGTCCGGGTTTTCCGCGCTTGGTGGTAATAAGAATTACCCCTGTTGCCGCTCGCGATCCATATAACGCTGCTGCCGATGCCCCTTTCAAAATTTCAATACTTTCGATGTCATCCGGGTTTAGGTCAGCAAGACGGTTGGAAGGATTGTCTTGGTTAGAAGCACTTCCCCCTGCTGCGGCTTGTGACACCAAATTCAAACCAGCCGGAGTAGAGGAGTTATCCATATACACCCCATCAATAATGTACAAGGGTTGCGCATTACCATTGATAGAGGTTAGCCCCCGAAGCCGTACACCAATACCGCCACCGGGCGCACCGGAGTTGGCATTAATCACTACACCGGTAAATTTACCATACAGTGCTGCATCCATCGTTTGTGGAGAGGTTACACCGGTAAGCTCTTTTGAAGAGATGGTTGAAACGGCATTGGCCAAATTGCGTCTTGCTACGGAGGTAGCCAAACCCGAAATGACCACTTCTTCTAAGCGAGTTACGCTTTCTTGGAGTACCACATCTAAATTGCCGGTACTTGACGTTACATTTTGCTCAGTTACTTCATAACCCACAAAAGAGTAGGTAAGCGTAGCTGACGATCCGGGTACTTTAAGGGAGTATTTACCGTCTAAATCAGATACTGTGCCAATAGTGGTGTTTTTGACCCTAATGGTTACTCCAATAACCGGTTCTCCCGATTCATCTGTAACAGTTCCTGAAACCGTTACTTGCGCCATTAACGAATATCCGGTTAATAGCATCGCAATAAATACAATTGCGAAATAAGTAAAAAACTTTTGCATAGGCATGCATTTTGATTGGTGATATAATTCGTTGTAGTTTGTAAATAAGATTTTTCTGTTTTGTAAGGCAATGTACGAGAAATTTGAAAATGATGCACTTCTACCCCATCTATTTAAACATTTTATTTTTTACTAAACATCAAAAATGCTATGTCAACGTTAGGTTGGGATGACCATTGTCCCAAACCCTTTGTTTTCAATAGCTTTTTACCTGTAGCCGGCTTGACCCACTCCCAGCCCCTCCCTAAAACAAATCGGAAAAAGCCTGTTTGGTAAAAATTAGGTTAGTCATCCGATTTGTTTCAGGGAGGGAAGCAAGAAAACTCCCTATTTACCCAAGTTTTGATAACCCCACTGCTCTTTCTCCACCTCTTTGCCTTGTGCCATGACATCACTCGTTTTAAACCAATTATATTAGACTTCTTGCGAAAATAATTTTAGGCTGCATTAGCATTGATGAGAGTG
>CALCIK010000020.1 GCA_937907475.1 uncultured Bacteroidota bacterium
TAGGGAGTTTTGGGGAAAATAATGGGGAAAAGGGGGTTTTTTTTTGTTTTGGGAGTTGTGGGGGTAAGGGGTAAGGGGAAAGGGGTAAGGGGTAAGGGGTAAGGGGTAAGGAATAAGGAGTAAGATTTAAGACAATAGTAATTTAACAGCTAGAGCATCAATAGACCCCAGATGTATCTGAGGGGAACGGGATAGCAAAGCATCAATAGCACAAGATTCCAACCATTCACAATTCACAATTCACAATTCATAATTCACAATTCACAATTCATAACTCATAACTCATAACTCATAAACAGAGGTCAATCAAAGCTATGTTAAAGATACATAATTATTATAGAGATCAACCAAGTCAAAAGCAAAGGTCTATAACTATTATAGAGGTCAATCAAAGCTTTATAAAATGCCTGTAATAGTTATAGAGGTCATCCAAAGAATTGAAAAATGTCTATAACAATAAAATAGGTCAATCAAAGCCATAATCAAGGTCTATAAAATTTAAAATAGGTCTGTTAATACATCAATTGAAGTCTATAAATTCTAAGTAAGTCAACCAAAGTAACGATATAGGTCTGGTTTAGAAAAAAAATGCAAAAAAAATGCAGAAAGCTATGGCGTGAACAAACTTTTTTATTGACCTTTGCGTTCTATCATCATTATTTAAGGAAATAGCGGCTAAGCCTTACCCCTAAATATCTAAAATCAAACGTCTAAAGTCTTCCATCTTCAATCTAAAATCTTATGGCATTACAAGATCCCAATTGGTTCTATTTGCGCAATGTGTTTAACAATGTTACGAGTAGTAACTACAAGCGCATGTTATCCCTTTCAGCCGACCACAAAGCTAAATTGCAGCAGGACAGCGCAACCAATCCTGCAATCAATACGCTATATCTGCTCCTGTTGCCGGCATTCAATGCTTATACCGAAAAATATGCAGAGGTGACCTCCAATTATGGGCAATACAGAGGCGCAACCTCAACGGTCGAAACGCTTGCTTCCGAATTGAATAAGCAGATAAAAAACTGGGACATTAAAATATTGAATGTTTATGATGATACTACTCCCGAATACCTCGCCCTTATGCCAAATGGCCGGAAAACATTTCAATCGGGCACTTACGAGCAACGGCTGAATGCGGTCAAAGCATTGGCAATTTCATTGGCAATTTACCCGAGTTTATCAGCCGTTTTGCCATTAGTAGTCGCTTTTCGAGACGATTTTGAGGAAGCCCGCAACAAACAACAAGGGCTCGAACATGATGATAAAATGTTGAGGGAGCAATTAGAACAAGCTCGCGAAGCATTGGCCATTGTCATGCACCAAATCTTTGGTCATTTGATAGCTTTATATGCCGCCACACCCGGCATCATCGAATCTTATTACGAGTTGCAATACCTCAAAGCCCCTGCACCAAAAGAAAATCTGAACCCACCCTTGAATATCAACGCCAACAGCCGCCAACAAGCGATGGAAGGGCTGTTTGTTAGTACTGACAATTTTGAATTGGAAAACCCGGGCGATACCGATTTGGGATACTTTGTTACCGAAACTGACCTTGCCGCCACGCCCAACGACATCGTTTTTCTACAACCCAAAACCAAACAGGTCTTCACCCTGGCAGAATTATCAGATCGCACTACCCCACGCAAACTAATCGTAGTCAATTTGACCGATAAGAATGGTCAGTTTAGAACAAGATTGGTGCAGATGGAATAGGGTTCTTTTAGTTATGAGTTATAAGTTATAAGTTATGAGTTATGAGTGGTTAGTGGGCAAAAGTCTTAAGTCCCTGCCATTGTCTGTGTCCCCACAGACAACGGCGTGAGACGGAATAGGGTTCTTTTAGTTATGAGTTATAAGTTATGAGTTATGAGTGGTTAGTGGGCAAAAGTCTTAAGTCCCTGCCATTGTCTGTGTCCCCACAGACAACGGCGTGAGACGGAATAGGGTTCTTTTAGTTATGAGTTATGAGTTATGAGTTATAAGTTATGAGTTATGAGTGGTTAGTGGGCAAAAGTCTTAAGTCCCTGCCATTGTCTGTGTCCCCACAGACAACGGCGTGAGACGGAATAGGGTTCTTTTAGTTATGAGTTATAAGTTATGAGTTATGAGTGGTTAGTGGGCAAAAGTCTTAAGTCTTAAGTCTTTTGTCTAAAATCTAACGTCTCCAATCGTAAATCCCCCTCTTCATGGATCAATTCTTAAGATTTTTCCTCCCCATCTACTTTATCCTCTATTTCTCGATGACCTTTGTGGTCAAGAGTTTGGTAACGGCAAAGAAGATTGGTAAAAACCCGATGGTATTACCCAATGATGACAGTGCGTATGGATTGATAGGGGTTTACTTTCGATGGACAATGTTGACGTTGTTGATTTATGTGGTGGTTTATGCGTTGTTCCCCTCCCTCTATGAACACTTTCTGCCAATGTTGGCAATGGAAAGGGATTGGGTAAAATATACCGGCATCGGTTTATTGCTCGCATCTTTTGCATGGGTCGTGGTGGCACAAAACCACATGCGCCTATCGTGGCGAATAGGCATTGACACCGAAACCAAAACGGAACTCATCACCACAGGTCTGTTCGGCATTTCGCGAAACCCTATATTTTTGGGCATGTTGGTCAGTTTGGCAGGGGTATTTCTGACCACTCCCAATGCGTTAACCCTCCTAATTCTAATGTTGGGATATGTGCTGATACAAATTCAAATTCGCCTCGAAGAAGCGTTCTTGACCACACAACACGGGGAGGCATACCTTCAATATTGCAAAAAGGTAAGGCGTTTAATTTGACCTATCGGATGCTATTAAGTGGATGGGGTGAATTTAACTTGCTTCAAGACCTCTTGGTCTAAGGCTTTCAGCATGTTTTCGTAGGCATTCAGTTGCCTTGTTTTACCGGTTGAAGTGTCGATAGTAGTCGTTTCCCCCCCAATAATCAAACTGATGATCGAACCATCGAACCCTCCAATCATGGTAACGCCTTCATCTTGTATGGTAGAGGGAAAATCGTCTTTCCTGCCGGTAACAAACCACCAGATCACTTTGATATTGGGCAACCCCACATTATTCAATTTGCGCATCAAGGCCTCGTAGTTGGTTTTCTTATTTTGAGCTGATGCGGAATCAAACTGCATATCACTGATGACCAATAGGGTAGTGGGGAAATCAGAAACCGGAATGTTTGGGTTATCAACCCGAACCCGAACCAATTCATCAATGACCGATTGGAAGTTTGTATTTCCCCACGCCGTTTCAGCAGCCATGATTTGCAAGGCCTTGTCGCTAAAAGTGCCCGATAGTTTCATCACTTTGGACATCACGTTGAACATCACCACATGATCTTTAAACGAACCTTCATTTAGAGAGGAGAAATAAATTCCCAAGCTGACGCAAATATTAAATGCCGTGGTGTTGGCCACCTTCGCCGCCATAGAACCCGAAGTATCGAGGGCGCACCATACATTTTCGTGTATGCCGCCCTTGTTTTGTTTGGCAAGTTCTAGCAACCCATCAAATTGTTTGTCCACCGTATATCGTTGTGCCAAACTCATGCGAGCATTGACCGATGCCATTAATTCATAAACATATCCGGTAAACTTGGCGGTAGGTTGTGCTTTTATCCATTCCAAATAGCGTTCTTCTTGCCCATGTCGCTCAATTGTTCGTTGACCATCGCGACCGATATGGTTGACAAAGGTAAACAAAGCCTTGCCCGATATGGCGTTAAAGTCGAGTTGGTCCCAAAGCTTGGCGCACATCAAGCGTTGAAACTGATGTGCGCCGCCGCCTGCCTTAAATTGGCGATACTCAGTAGGCGACCACCCCAAATAACGGCAAAGACCATAAGCAAACTTGTTCAATTTCTGATGCCGTTCCGATTTCGCATTGCTCTTTGAGCGGATACGCGGCAGATACTTGGCAAGCAAGTTGCGGTTATAGTCATCTGCCAAGCCCTGTTTGATGAGCGCATAGACTTTTTGTATATCCAATACATCAATCAAAAAGTTATGCCACATGTCTTTCCAAGCACCGACCACCGGCAGCAGCCATAGGTTTTGGTAAAACACATCGGGTTGATAGGTGGCTAACCACTTCACGGCAGTTCGGTACTCACTACGGTTGCCTTGACCGCTCTGAACCTCAGTAGTCGCCAAAAAGCCTTTGCTTTTACGGCTAATCAAACGCAGGTACAACACCATTTGAAGGGTTATCTTTGGCGACTCAGCCCAGATTGCACTGATATCGGCAAATACCTGCTTGTCTTTGCGTTTTCTATAAGTGCCACATTTGGCAAAGTAATCCACCAAAGCATCGCCCGAAGTGCTATGGGATACAGCACCATTCTCGGTATAAGTGTCGTATTGTCGAATGGCGGTTAGAAAGAGGTTGGATTCCATTTTTATTGTGAATTGTGAATGGTGAATTGTGAATGGTGAATGGTGAATGGTGAATGTGAATTGTGAATTGTGAATTGTGAATTGTGAATTGTGAATGGTGAATTGTGAATGGTGAATGGTGAATGGTGAATGGTTAGTGAGCTTGTCGAACTAAATGATTAATTTCAAGAGGCATATTTCAGATGTTGGCGTTGTTTAGCAATAAACTCGCCGCTATATGCGCTATACTGATAGCTACACAATTGCAAATATAGGTGTTAAGAACAAATCGAGATAGCTATTTGTTAAACATTGCTCTCAACACCGACAAAATCTCATCTCCATTCATGGCCATTGTTCCTATCAATATAAAAACGGGTACGCTTGCAGCGACCGAAAAAGCCCCCACCAAAGACATCATTATAGGTATTGACCTGGGCACGACCAACAGTTTGGTAGCCTATATTGACCTTGTTACCAAATCGGCAATTGCCATCAAAGACGAGGTGGGCAACAACAAGTTAGTGCCCTCCATCATCCACTTTGCCGGAGATGGCAATATCGTGGTGGGTAATGAAGCTAAAAGAAAACTCATCGAACAACCGGAGAACACCATCTATTCCATCAAGCGATTGATGGGCAAGGCATACACCGATGTCAAAGAACATTCGGGGTTTTATGGGTATCAAATCATTGATGACGATCGCGAGAGCTTGGTCAAAATCAAAGTAGGCACGCGCTTCTACACCCCGATTGAACTATCCTCGCTCATCTTGATAGAACTAAAAAAGCGCGCCGAACAAGCCCTGCAACAACCGGTGAGTAAAGCGGTGATTACCGTGCCCGCCTACTTTAACGATGCACAACGGCAAGCCACCCGCGATGCCGGTAAATTGGCAGGTTTGGATGTATTGCGCATCATCAACGAGCCGACCGCCGCCGCCCTAGCTTACGGCATAGGGCTAAAACCGGACGAGGTAAAAACCATTGCGGTCTATGACCTTGGCGGGGGCACCTTCGACATCTCTGTGTTGCGGATCGAAAACGGCATCTTTGAAGTCCTTTCGACCAATGGTAATACCTTCTTGGGCGGAGACGATTTTGACCGATTGATTACCAACTATTGGCTCGAACAACATCAAATCAACCCTGAAGTACTGCAAACCGACAAATCATTAGGGCAAACCCTGCGCCTAAAAGCAGAAGAAGCCAAAATGGCTTTAAGTCAAGCCCCAAGTTGGAACGGGATGGTGGGTAAATATCTATGTCATATTGACCGAAATACCTTCGAGCAACTGGCATTGACCTTGGTCAATGATACGGTTGCCCTATGTCGCAAAGCATTGGAAGATGCCAAACTGAAAGTAGAAGACATTGACGAGGTGGTGTTAGTAGGCGGCTCTACAAGAGTGCCAATGGTGAAACAAGCCGTAGCCGGTTTTTTTGGACGAACCCCACACGACGACCTAAACCCCGATGAAGTGGTAGCATTGGGTGCAGCCGTACAAGCCGACATCTTAGCCGGAAACAACAAAGACCTGTTGCTGCTCGATGTAACCCCCCTATCGCTCGGCATCGAAACAATGGGAGGTTTGATGGATGTAATTATTCCGCGAAACAGTAAGGTACCCATGCAAGCCTCGCGTCAATACACCACACAGTTAGACGGTCAAATCAATATGCGCATCAGCGTGTTTCAAGGGGAGCGCGACTTGGTTCAAGACAACCGCAGACTTGGCGAGTTTACCTTAGCCGGCATCCCCGCAATGCCCGCCGGATTGCCAAAGGTTGCCATTACCTTTATCATAGATGCAGACGGTATTTTGCAAGTCCGCGCCAAAGAACTTCGGTCGGGCGTAGCTCAAAGCATACAGGTAAAACCCCAATACGGATTAACAGAAGAAGAGATGGCGCAAATGCTGTTAGATTCCATCAAAAATGCAAAAGACGACCAACAAAAGCGCGTGCTATTGGAAGCGGTAAACGAAGCCGAAAACATCCTAGCCGCCACACAAAGGTTTATCGCCAAAAACTCAGAACATCTCGACCCGATAGAGATAACCGAAACCGAACAGCTTATCGTCAACCTCAAAGAAGTACTCAACACCTCGACCGATAAAGACCTCATCCACCAACACATCGAAGCCCTAAACGAATACACCCGCCCCTTTGCCGAGCGGGTAATGGATTTGGCTATTGCAATTACGATGAAAGGGAAGAAGATATAGATTTTAGATTTTAGACAATAGACTCATGACTTATAACTTACTACTTATGACTTACTACTTATAACTCACTATTCACCATTCACTATTCACAATTCACTATTGAATATTACCTTTGCGCCACACATCATTCAGCTATGGGCTTCGACAAATATAAATTAGTTACCGTTGAGGGTAATACAGGCGCGGGTAAAACAAGTTTAGCAAAAATGTTGGCGCAGCAATATGGCGGGCAACTTATCTTAGAAGAGTTTGCAGACAATCCCTTTCTGCCAAAATTCTATGCCGAACCGGAAAAGTATGCGTTTCATACCGAAATGTATTTCATGTTGGACCGATACCGGCAGTTGACCGACTTTATCCAATCGGAACATTCCAAAACCGGTCTCACGATTTCGGATTATATATTTCGCAAGTCGCTGTTGTATGCAGAGGTAAACCTTCAGCCCGATGAATATGATTTGTTTGAACGAATGTTCAACACCGTCTATCCCAACCTCCCCCAACCCGAACTTATCATTTACGTTCATGCCACCGTACCCCGCCTCATCCGAAACATACAAAAGCGCGGACGGGACTTTGAACAACAAGTCAGAGAGTCTTATCTGAAAAGAGTAGAGAAAATTTATTTCGACTATTTTCGTAACAATCCTCATTTGCCGGTACTCATTATACATGCCGATGACCTCGACTTCGTGCATGAACCGGAACACTACGAGCAAATTTTAGAATGGATTGCACAAGACTACCCTGCGGGCATCCACGAAGTATTCATTCAACCTTAATTTCTGTGTCCGCAAAAACTATGACTAAATTAACCCCCAAGAGGTATTAACTATGGATCGCAACGAACAGAAAGCCCTCTACCGAAAAGCCAAAGAAAACGAAAAGGTCAACAAACGGCTATTCAGTCGGCTAAAGCTAAAAACACCTAAAGACATAGACCAAACCGTGCAGCGATTGCACGACGAGGCGTTTTCGCATATAGATTGCACTACCTGTGCCAATTGTTGCAAGACCACAAGCCCGCGATTTTTGGATAAAGATATAGAGCGACTCGCCAAACATTTTAAATGTACTCCCGGTCAATTCATCACCCGATACCTGCGAATGGATGAAGACGAGGACTATGTTTTACAGCAAACTCCCTGCCCTTTTTTGGGCGATGACAACCTTTGTTTTGTCTATGAACAACGACCAAACGCCTGTCGCGAATACCCGCATACCAACCAACGCAAATTTTACAAACACTTCGACATCACCCTCAACAACACCTTCATCTGTCCCGCTGTTTTTGAAATAGTGGAGCGATTGAATCAAGTCTATCCCGATGGTGCTTTGTCGTTAAAGCATCCATAGTGGAAAGTCAATAGAAGGCAGACCTTGTTGATAGACTGATTGCTTTCGGTTAGTGATGAATACCTACCAAAACCAGATTGCGAATACCCAATTTCTATATTTCAAAGACACTACTCAGTAAACTCAAATCACTACCACCAATGACCCAATTGAAAAACCCACCTCAAATTCCCTATTGGAAAACCTTAATCAACATCAACAAAATTGCCGATAACCCCATTCCTTTTTGGTCGCGTGGCAATCGGGAACTCGGTGATATTTTTGCAGCCTATATCGGCTCTCAAAAGATTATCGTTACCATCAATCCCGATTATATTCAGCACATCCTGCAAAAGAACAACAAGAACTATTACAAATCACCGGTGGTCAAAGAAATATTGGGCGCACAATTAGGCCATGGTTTGTTGACTATTGATGGCGATTACTGGCTCAAACAACGGCGACTCATTCAGCCGGGCTTTTACAAGCAACGCATTTTAGACCTCATAGATATTATGAACAATGAAGGTGAAGCCTTTTGCCACGAACTGGCCGAGCAAATACAGGAACAACCGGTTGTGGACGTGGCAAAGGCAATGATGGACATCACCTTCCGCATTGTTACCAAAGCTTTGTTTAGCACAGGCATTGATCAATTGCGACTGGAACGAGTGGACTATATCATTACCGAAATGCAAAAATATGTCATCACCCAAGTAAGACGGCCCTATTTAATCCCTTGGTTGAAGTTGACGGGCAAGGTTAGGCATTACAATGCCCTGCGGGAAGAAACCGACAAAATCGTCTATGACATCATCAATCAACGCCGCCAATCCAAAGAAACACACAACGACTTATTGGACATGTTGCTGAATTCCCGGTATGAAGATACCGGAGAAGCTATGAACGACAAGCAATTGCGAGACGAAAGCATGATATTGATTGTAGCCGGACACGAAACCTCTGCCAATGCTTTGGCATGGACCTTATATTTGTTGTCGCAACACCCCGAAGTGGAACAAAAGCTATTGGACGAGGTAAATAGTATAGTCGGCAACCGTAGCATCACCGCAGACGACCTGATGCAACTCAACTACACACGCCAAGTCATCCAAGAATCCATGCGCCTCTATCCGCCCGCTTGGATTGTAGATCGCCAAGCATTGGAAGACGACGAAGTGGGCGGTTATCTCATTCCCAAAAACGCGATTACCTTACTTTACATTTACGGAACACATCGCAACCCGAAGTATTGGAAAGACCCCGACACGTTTAATCCTGATCGCTTTTCAAAGGAAAACATGAAAGACTTGCCCAACTATGCCTACTTCCCATTTGGCGGTGGGCCGCGCTTATGTATCGGCAACAACTTTGCGATGTTTGAAATGCAAATCTTATTGACACAATTGGTCAAACAGTTTACCTTTACCCTTGAGCCAAACCAAATCATTGAACCTCAGCCCATGGTTACGCTCCGTCCACGAAACGGCATCAAAATGAAAATGCAAAAAAGACTTTAGCGGACACAAGAAATAATGCCCTCAAGTAACAACGAGGTCTTTGCATTTACCGTGCAATCACCCGCTTGATAATCAGCATCATTCCGCCGTAAAAGACAAACAAGATGGAGAGGATAAGTGTCGCCCACTTGAGAGCGGTAAAGGCCGAACACAGGTAAGCAAACGCCATAACCTTAGTCGGGTAAAGCGAGAGCATGAGAACGATAAACAGGTTTTCGGCATAGTCAAACAACAAGGTGAGAAAAGGAAGAAGGTAAATAGATTTAAAAGGAGCTTTCACCCCCAGTTTTTCGTAAAAAACAAACAGGATAACCGAAAACAAGAAAGCGTAGATGATAGGGTAAACCACATCTACGGTTATCTCAATCAGCAAATAGCTTTTTCTTGCTTCGGGGCCATAATCTTCAATCATTTCATACACTTTTGAAGGATGAAAACCCGATTGAAGGTCAATTACCCCAACTGTCTTACCCGCTTTTTCGTTAATACTCTTTTCTAAGGATGGCAACAGTAAGTTGGCAAACAAACCAAACAGAACAGCCAATACGATGATGACCCGATAGCCGGCTATTTTTGCAATAAAAGCACTTAGTAGTTTCATTTAGAGTAGTATTTAATAGTTAGGCCTAAATGTAGTGTTTTTTGTGGATTGTGGGTAACAATGACATTGCTAAATGCAAACAGCCGCTTTTTCTAATAGTAAGAAAAAGCGGCTGTTGATTTGATAAATGGTTAAAAAGAAGCCAATGGGTTATTTACCCAAATCGTTCTGAATAAAAGCCTCCAAGCAATTCAATCGTTCCTGAGAATAGGGATGTGTTCGGAGAACCTTTTCCCACACATCGTAGTTTTCATCTTCTCCCATTTTGACAAAAAAGCGCAAGCCTTTACGGGGATCATACCCGGCCTTTGATACCAATGTCGCCCCGCCTCGATCGGCATCGTATTCATCTATCTGTCCAAATGGTGCCGAAATCATCAAACTCAAACTTGCTGCAATGTCCCCATATCCGTAAGGCTCGAAAACGCTTCGCCCCATAATCATCTTTTGCACCTTTCGCGCAGCATGACGATTGTCAATATGGGCAATTTCGTGTGCAATGATAAAAGCCAATTCGTCTTCACTTTCTGTCCAATCAATCATTTTAGTAGTGATATACAAATGACCACCTGCCAACGAAAAGGCATTCAAAGTTTGAGGGTCGTCAATAACATGGATGGTGTAGTTAATGCCTTTGCGATTGACATAATGGCTAAGTTTCTTCACTATTCCGTCTAAATAAGGCTGTTTGCTGTATTTTGTAAGGATTTTGTTTTCTTTCATCATCCCTTTATGTAGTGTGTCGCCAATATAGGCTTCGTCTGATAATGAGATGGGATATTGGTCTATTGCATAGTTCTCCCAATCTTTTGCCCAGGTGTACCACGACTCGACTGTGTCATCGGGATTGCATTGGGCGTGGACAAAACCGAAGGAGGTAAAAAGTAAAACAAGTGCGACAATGGCGTTTTTCATTTTTAGTTTGCTTTATGTTTTCCACTAAACGAAAATAGTTGCGGATTTAATATAAGATAGGGCAAAAAGTTTATCCACAACAAGAATAAATGGCAAAAGAAGTGGTAAATAATCGGTCAAAATGCTGCCCTGCAACAACAAGGAATGTGAATTGTTGCTCCCCACATG
Source organism: uncultured Bacteroidota bacterium (assembly GCA_937907475.1). Classification (GTDB taxonomy): domain Bacteria; phylum Bacteroidota; class Bacteroidia; order Chitinophagales; family UBA2359; genus UBA2359. Next base: position 11,149 of record CALCIK010000020.1, read on the forward strand.
CAACGCAAACCTGTTAAAAATCGTTTTAGGTAGATGTATTGCAATAAAACATTCGTATTATTGCATAATCCGTTTCATAAAAATCATTTTACCAATGACCCATTTCCAACAATTTTGTGTGAAAGTAGCCCTATTGGTACTTGTCTTGGTGAACTTCACCACCTTGTTTGCACAAACCACCGCTCCTTTCAACAACGAATGGATTGACTTCAACAAAACCTACTACAAAATAAAAGTGGCGAAAAACGGGCTGCACCGCATCCCGTTCAGCACATTGACCAACGGAGGTGTGCCCACCAACAACGCCGCCGCTTTTAAGTTATACAGTAAAGGTCAGGAGATACCTATATATACAAGTACCAACGGTGAGTTGGGTGATAGCGATTACATTGAGTTTTATGCCGAAAAAAACGACGGTAGCTTGGACACTCGTTTGTATTTATACCCCGCATGGCAGCCCAATCCTTATGTCAGCATGTTTTCCGATACGCTTGCTTACTTTTTGACCATAAACGACACCGGTACGAACCTTCGCTTTTCCGAAACGACCAACGATATCAGCTCAGCCCCACCCCAAGAGCAGTACTTTATGTATGAAAGTGTAAGGCAAAATGTCAATACTTTTTACAGCGGTCGCCCCATTCGTTTAGGCGGTATCAACACAAATTATTCCGATTTTGAAGAAGGAGAAGGCTTTGTCGGGCCATCTATTGAAGTAGGAACAAATGCTAATTACAATATCGTTACACGGTCAGTATATATCGGATCTACCGCAGTAGCCGATACAGTTTCTTTTACAACAAGGATTTTAGGACAGTCTAATCTCTTCGACCTACTTCCCGACCACAGGGCACAAATCAAGGTAAACGGTAATCTTCGGATAGACTACCAATTTGAGGGATACAGTTCGCAAACGGTTTCTTTTTCTGTACCTGCCGATCAGCTTACTTCGCCCAATACTCAAATCAATGTGGCTTCCATGTCCACCCTTCAAGATGGAAGTTCGTTATTGGTCAATCGAAACAGTGTACCTTTTATCACCGTAAATTACCCCCATAGTTTCGACTTTGCCGCATTACCCAGTTATAAGTTCACACTAAAAAACGATGCCCCCAAATACATTGAAATAACCAACTTCACGGGCGGCACTGCCCCTGTCTTATACGACCTAACCCACTACTTGCGCTTTATTCCCGTTGTCGAAACCGTTTCGGGGCAAACCATTTACAAGTTTCACTTGCCACAAGTAGCTTCGGGACAGGTCAATCGAACGCTGTTCTTTAGCAGTACTTCTACTGCCTTGCCTGTGCCGGTCGTTACCTCTGTCAATACCCTTCAAACCGTCAACTTTACCAACTATAACTTAACAGAAAACCGTGGGGACTACCTTATCCTCACCCACCCCAACCTAATGTTGGGCGATGTCAATCAAGTAGAGCGCTATCGCGAATACCGCAGCTCTATGGAAGGCGGTAGTTACAATGTTTTGGTGGTCAATATAGAAGAACTCTATGACCAATTTTCTTGGGGCATTAGTAAGCATCCTTTGTCCATCAACAACTTTACCCGATTTGCTATGGCAACTTGGGCAGATACGCCAAAGCAACTATTATTACTCGGCAAGTCAATTGTATATCGCGATTCTTATGCGCCCAGCAATCCGGCTAACTTTGCCCGCAACTTAGTGCCCACATTTGGTCATTCCGCCTCTGATAACATGCTCAGTAGCAGTTATCCTGCTGCAAATTACCGAAATGCTATACCTACCGGCCGTATCCCTGCCAACACTCCCGAAGATGTTGCTGCCTATCTCAATAAAATCATAGAGTACGAGAGTTTACAAAACAACCCCTCTTGTAATCCACAAGACCGTCTTTGGATGAAACATGCCCTCCATATTGCAGGGGGAAGTAATCTTGGTGAAGCTGAATACTTTTTCAACAACTTAGAAAGCTACCGAAACAAGTTTGAAGACATCAGCTTTGGCGGTAAGGTCATCAAAACTTACCGTAGCTTCTCCCCCAATCCTGTGGACGAAGTGGATTTGGGCAATTATATCAACAACGGTGTGTCGGTCATCAACTTTGTCGGTCATGGTTCCGGTGGTTATTGGCAGGTAAACATACAATCGCCGGAGGCATACCAGAATTACGGTAAATATCCATTCATCATGGCCAGTTCTTGCTTTGTCGGGGACATTCACAGCTACGATTTAAACTCTTTAGGAGAAGTGCAAACCGCAATGTCGGAAGATTATGTGTTGGCTGACAACCTTGGTTCCATCGGGTTCTTAGCCACTGTATCATCGGGCTTCCCTCTTTACCTGCACCAATTCAACTCCCGTTTGTATGACCATTATTGTAAAAATAATTATGGTAAATCCATCGGGTACAGCATTCAGCAAACCATCAACGATTTATATATAGCCTCACCCAATGAAGCAGGACCTAAAATCACCTGTCAAGAATATACTTTAGTAGGTGACCCTGCCTTGGTTATCAAATCGTGGAAAAACCCCGAATACATCATTGACCAATCGGGTATTTCCTTTACTCCCGCCGTGATCACGGCAGAGTTAGATTCCTTTACACTCTCTGTTGCCGTTACTAATCTTGGTGAAGCCGTAGCCGACTCATTTACCTTGCAAGTCAATCGCCTGTTCCCGGATGGCAGTACTGCCATTTACAACAAGCGTTTCCCATCTACCATATATCAGGATACATTGCGCATTACTATCCCTACCGGAGACCCGGCATCGGTAGAAGGGGAGAACCAATTTACAGTCTCATTAGACCCCAACAACGATTTTACTGAAGATTGTAAAGACAATAACATCACTACTAAAAACATCTTCGTCTTTTCCGATTTACTTATTCCCATCTTCCCTTGCAATTTTGCCATTGTCAATACTGCTCCCATAACTCTCAAAGCCTCCACAGGGCAACCGATTTTACCTGCGCTCAATTATATTTTGCAACTCGATACCACTGAGTTGTTCAACAACCCCCTAGCACAAACGATCATCAACAGCGAAGCAGGGGTCATCGAATGGCAACCCACCTTTACCTATACCGAAAACACCGTTTATTATTGGCGCACTGCTTTAATGAAAGAAAACCCCGATAGTATTAACTGGAAATATAGTTCCTTTATCTATTTGCCATCCGGTCAGGAAGGTTGGAATCAATCGCACTATTACCAATTGCGCTATAACCAAACAGAGCGTATGTATCTCGATTCCATTTCGAGGAAACACAAATTCACTCAAGCCGATAATTACCTCACCGCCTCGAACCAATACAGCAACTTCGGCGGCATAAACTTTACGCTCAATGGGACTCCTTTAAAACCCATCTCTTACTGCCTTCAGGATGCTGCTTGTTTGGGTGGGATTGTCATTGCTGCTTTCAAGCCCGATTTAACTTTAGAACCCATGACTTCCCAACGCATTAGCGGGTCTGCCTGTGATGGACGAGGACAGTATGGAAATCTACATTGCGCATTTGGCGATCGTTTTGCTTTTGAGTTCAACACCAATAACCAGGAACAAATTGACTCATTGGTATCGTTTCTCCAAAATCATATTCCCAACGGCTACTACATTCTAGCAATGAGTGTCAACCAACATCGCTTAAGCGCGATGACCCCTTCTCAAAACGCTGCGCTACAATCTGTATTTTCAGGAATGGGCATCAACAATCTCTTTTCGGTGCCTGACAACGAAGCCTTTATCGCTTTCGGTCAAAAAAACAATCCTGAGTTTGGTGAAGCCTATTTTGTTTATGGACCTGCTACTGTAACTACCCCCCTCACCATGGATAAAGTTATCAGTGTTCGTGCTGCATCGGGGGTGATGACTACGCCACCTATCGGGCCGGCAAGTCAGTGGAGTAACCTGCAATATCAATTCAGCAACTCTTCTCCTTCTGATACCTTGCGCATCTTTGGCGTTCAAGCGGGAGTACCCGATATCCTGCTTGCCGAGCTAAATGCCGGCAACGGAAGTGGCGACTTTAATCTTGCTATGAACACCGCCGCCAATAACTACCACTTTCTTCGCCTAGCGTTTACCACCAATCACGAAGCGGACGAAGCACCACAACCCACTCAAACCGAATACCTCCGCTTGATGTTTAACCGTGCTCCCGAAGTGGCACTCAACTATCAAAGCAACTTCTATTTCTATGCCGACACATTGATGGAAGGGGAGATGTTACAGTTACAATTTGCAGTTACTAATGTAGAGATGCACGCCACCGATAGCCTCCAAGTGCAATATGCCATCATTAACAGCAGCAATCAAACCAATCCACTCCAAGTACAACCCTTGCCCCCCATCGCATCGGGGCAAACGATAAATGCTACCCTCAATCATAGTACAGCAGGGTTAAGTGGCAATAATATCTTAGCCATTGAATTAAACCCCAATCAAGCACAACTCGAAAAGTTCCGCTTTAACAATGTGGTATTCCTGCCCTTCTATGTCAAAGTTGACAAAATCAATCCTTATGTGGATGTTACTTTCGATGGAAGGCATATTACCGATGGTGAATTGGTTTCCTCAAAACCCGAAATCACCCTAAAGCTGACAGACGAAAACCGATACTTAGCCCTCAACGATACCGCTAGTTTTGAATTGTATTTAGTGAGTCCCGATGCAGGAGGTTTGCCTACCATTACCCAACGTATCTACTTCAATCATCCCGACATACACTTTACCCCTGCCACTGACCAAAATGCACAAGCCGGTAAAAACTCCGCTATTATCCAATTTACCCCCGACCTGCTTACAGACGGCCTTTACGAATTAAAGTTAAAGGCTAAAGACCGCAGTGGCAATAACTTTGCCGCAAGTAATTTTAGCACCAAGTTTAGAGTTATCAACAAACCTATGATATCTAACTTGTTGAACTACCCCAATCCGTTTACCTCTTCCACCCGTTTTGTGTTTACCATTACCGGACATGAAATACCCCAATTCATGAACATCCAAATTATGACCATCTCCGGCAGAGTGGTCAGGGAAATCTCGGCTGCCGAACTGGGTGCGTTGTATATTGGCAACAATATCACCGAGTTTGCATGGGACGGAACCGATCAATACGGCAACCCCCTCGGTAATGGCTTGTACTTGTACCGTTTTGTTAGTCGTTTGAACGGACAAAAAACAGAGCATTACAGCACAGGAGCAGACGAGCACATTAAAAACGGTATCGGAAAGATGTACCTCATGCGATAAAGCTCGAACCAAAGATTCGCGATATATTCCATCAACAATTGCAGGAAGCCCGGTTGCTTCCTGTTCAATTCTATTTATCTTTGCCCAAACGTTCTAACTATATTAACATCTGAAATTAACCAAGACATGAATAAGGTCAAACAGTTCTACACCTCCGTCATTACCACTCTATTTTTATTTGCCCATCAATTAATTGCCCAAAACTCCGGACAGCCTCCTGTTGAAATGGCTGATGCTTTGAGGGCATCGGGTAAAATATATGTAGTGGTGGTAGTGCTTGCCATCATTTTTGCCGGCATCATCACTTTCCTCTTACTCATTGACCGAAGGTTGAAAAAATTGGAAAAAGAATAATCCCGATTTTGTCCAAAAACAATTCTATTAATCAAGTTCATATCTATTGCCGATTTTAGAAAACATTTAAACTATACTCCTGATACTTTTACCTGAAAAAAAACTAATTTTGCACCCACAATTAATCATCAGAAATACGACTTTTTCAATAGCATTCTTCTTTAGTTCTTAAAACCAAACCTGACATGCTAATGGGTGCAATTCCGATGATGAAAGCAGCGCGAAAAAACAAAACTTGTTCACTTACCAAAATATAAATCCGAAACATTTATGGCAGCACAACACCATGCCGATGGTCTTTCGTTTTACCAAAGTGTTGAATACTACTTTGATAAAGCAGCAGCAGTAACCAAATATCCCGAAGGACTGCTCAACCAAATTAAAGTATGCAACAGCGTTTACCAAATGCGCTTTCCGGTCAAAGTTGGCAACAACTATCAGGTAGTAGAAGCCTACCGCGTACAACATAGCCACCACAGATTACCCTGCAAAGGCGGTATCCGTTACAGTGAGGCTGTTGACCAAGATGAGGTGATGGCCTTAGCTTCGTTGATGACCTATAAATGCGCTATTGTTGACGTTCCTTTTGGCGGTGCAAAAGGTGGTATTAAAATAAACCCCCGTCAATTTTCCGTTTCCCAACTTCAGCGCATTACCCGGCGCTATACGACCGAACTTATTCGCAAAAACTTTATCGGTCCGGCTATTGACGTACCCGCTCCCGATTATGGAACCGGCGCGCGCGAAATGGCATGGATATTAGACACCTACCAAACGTTTAAACCGGGTGAAATTGACAGCTATGGCTGTGTTACGGGTAAACCCATCAGCCAAGGCGGTGTGCGTGGAAGAACCGAAGCAACCGGATTGGGTGTTTTCTTCGGTACCCGCGAAGCAATGAGCATCAAAGAGGACATGAAACTGCTCAAATTAACTACCGGCATTGAAGGTAAAACCGTTGTCGTTCAAGGATTAGGGAACGTGGGTTATCACTCTGCCAACTTCTTCCAAAAAAATGGCGCAAGATTGATTGGTCTTTCTGAATACGAAGGGGCTATTTTTGATCCCACCGGAAAAGGGTTTGACCTCAACGATGTGGTCAGACACCGCGAAGAAACTGGCACTATTCTCAACTATCCGGGTGCTGTCAATCTACCTAAAACCTCTGATGTATTAGAGTTGGAATGTGATATTTTAATACCTGCCGCTTTAGAAAGAGTTATTCATGCGGGCAATGCCGGCAATATTAAAGCCAAAGTTATTGCTGAAGCCGCAAATGGCCCGATTACCCCCGATGCCGAAGTGATTTTGCTCAAAAAAGGCGTGATGATTCTCCCCGATGTTTATTTGAATGCCGGCGGTGTTACCGTTTCTTATTTCGAGTGGCTCAAAAACCTTTCCCATGTAAGATTTGGACGGATGGATAAGCGTTTCCACGAATCTTCTTACTCCAACATGCTCAACATGATGGAAGGAATGACCAACCAAAAAGTAAAAACGGCCGACCGCGACCGACTTATCAGAGGTGCAAGCGAAATGGATTTAGTTCATTCGGGATTAGAAGATACCATGATTGGTGCTTATCTCCCCATTCGCGATGCTTGGAGAAAAAACAAGAAAATCGAAGACCTCCGAACGGCTGCCTTCTATGTCGCTATTGAAAAAGTTGCTACCGCTTATATGGAATTAGGTATTTTCCCATAATTACCGATGCTCTAATTACAGGATTATACAGTCCTGTTTTTATGTCAAAGCCACGATTGCTATTTGTAATCGTGGCTTTGTTGTTGTGCGCTACGCATACCATTACACTATAGGGTGAAAGTCCCGAACACGCCGGTCAACATTAAGCCCGTTGCTATCGAACATTGTATTGGACGAATTAGACCAGGAACTCACCCGTAGAGAACTGAGTTTTGTGCGCTACGCAGATGATTTACAAGTATTTGTAAGAAAAAGTCAAAACGTAGAACGCATCATGGGAAGTCTAACCAAGTTCATAGAAACGAGAATGCGACTTAAAGTGAACCTGTCCAAGAGTGGGATACGCCCCAGTTGGGATGTAAACTTTCTAGGACACAGTTTGCTGAAAGGGGGGAAACTAGGACTAAGCAAACAAAGTGAGGAGCGATTAAAGGATAAAGTTCGACAAGTGAC
>CALCIK010000021.1 GCA_937907475.1 uncultured Bacteroidota bacterium
TAGATTTTAAATATGAAGCCTTTGAATAGCGCTCTAAGATGTGTATAAACCGTAGGCCCAAGGGCTTTTTAGTGTAGAAGCCGGTGCAGGTACTTTGCTTGCGGGAAGCTTTGCTACTATAGATTGGTCAACGGGCGATAAGTTTTTGGAAACTTCGCTCGATGCCAACGGCGCAACCGGTGGATATACCTTTACGGTGATGGGCGCTACCCAGTTAATCAGCGTGCCATACTCGCTTAATTCTAATGAAACAAGGTGGGTAAAAGTAGGCGGCAATCAAAATACTAAAGTAGGCAACAGCGCTTATAATATGACGGGTAGCCTCAATACAGCAATGGGTCATTTTGCCCTTGAAAACAACACCGGAGATGGCAACGCTGCCTTTGGCTGGAAAGCCCTGCAAAATAACACCACAGCTGGCCGCAACACCGCTATAGGTAGGGATGCGTTAGCTACTAACACTACGGGACAGAACAACACGGCTGTAGGAAGTGCTCCATTATATTTAAATACTACAGGAAGCTCTAACACCGCTGTTGGGAGAAGAGCGCTTTACAACAACACCACCGGCTACTCTAACGTAGCCATGGGTGAAAGCGCATTGCATAATAACACCACTAAGAGCAACTTAGTAGCTGTAGGTGATAGCGCTCTGTTTAATAATGGACTGGGGGCAACATTATCGTTTGAAGCAACAAGTAATACAGCAATAGGCAGTAAAGCGCTCTTTAACAACACCACAGGTTCTTGGAACACCGCCAATGGAGCAAACGCGTTATTTAACAACACAACTGGTAGTGACAACACTGCAGTTGGAAATAGAGCGCTGTTTAATAATGGCGTGGGGGCAACACAACCGTTTCACGCAACAAGTAATACAGCAATAGGCAGTAATGCGCTCTTAAACAACACCACAGGTAATGGTAACACTGCAGTTGGTAAAGATGTGCTTTATTCCAACACCACCGGCTATGCTAACATTGCTATCGGCCAATCTACACTCACTACCAACACTACTGGTTATGGTAACATAGCAAGCGGCGCGGCCGCGCTTTTTGAAAACATCAGTGGTTACTATAACACAGCAATCGGCCAACAGGCACTCAATGGCAACTACACAGGTAATAACAATACCGCCATTGGATATTTTACCTTATATGACAATCACACTGGTAGTTTTCTCACTGCTTTAGGTTCATCTGCTTATTGTGTCGATGGACTGACCAATGCAACTGCCATTGGGGCTCGAGCCTATGTTGGCGCAAGCAACAGCATGGTTTTGGGTAGTATAGCAGGGGTGAATGGGGCTACTCAAAGTACAAAAGTGGGTATTGGAACCACAAGCCCATTGAGCGCGTTGCACGTAAATTCCGCAACATCTGGTGTCTGGTCAGATATACTTAACACATCGGCAAATGGCACAGCAGGGCTGTGGCGGGTATATGATGCTGGTGTTGACGCACCACTCCAAAACAGTGTAGGCTTTTGGGCGAATTCAAATAACAGTAATCTAAATATTGGCACTGCGCCTGGAACCGGAAATATATATTTTTCAATGAATGGTAATTGGCCGGCACCATCCATGACCATCCTCAATACAGGCAATGTAGGTATTGGAACCACTACTCCGGGCAGTAAACTGGAGGTAGCCGGCGGTGATGCCAATATTCATGGTTTAACCGTAGGAAGAGGCCCGGGAGGTTATCAAAGTAATACCGTTCTGGGAATATCGGCGCTTTCTCAAAACATTGATGGGTTATATAATACCGCTATTGGGAGGGAATCCCTCTTAACTAATTCCACAGGAAGTAATAATACTTGTGTGGGAAATAAAGCTTACCCTCTTTATGGTACATTGAGTAATTATACCGGAATAGGAAATTTTGTAGGAAGTAGTGCTAGTGCCTCCAACATGGTAGAAATAGGCAACAACAGTGTTAGTGTTATACGCGGACAAGTATTACCCACTACCTACAGCGATGCCCGGATTAAAGACAACATTACCTCAGATGTGCCCGGATTATCTTTTATTACCAAACTCCGACCCGTTACCTACAACCTTAATATTCACCGCCAAAACGATATGATGTACGGTACGTTAAAACCCGATACGTTGGATTGGGAGGGTAAATACGATATTGAAAAAATAAAAATGACCGGCTTTATTGCGCAAGAAGTAGATCGGGCTGCTCAAGAGGTGAATTATAATTTCAGCGGCATTTACCAACCCAAAAACGATAAAGACCTCTACGGGCTTAGTTACAGCGCTTTTGTTGTTCCGTTGGTGAAGGCGGTACAGGAACAGCAGGTGATTATTGAAACTCAAAGTAGCAAAATTGATCAGCTACAAACCGATAACCAACTGCTAAAAAGCAAAGCCGCCGAGTTGGATGCGGTAAAAGTAGAGTTGGAACTCATAAAAGCGAAACTTGGCATCGAATAATCTCATCTGCCGTTGTCAGTTTTGGCTTGTCAATAGGAACACCGACGATGGCGAGGCGTTTCCAACGTTGAAAGGGTTTGGAATAAATACAAAACAGAGGACTGCGAAGCAATGAGTTTCCAATTTCCGTCCTATATTTGTATAAAATAGCCCCTTTATACTCCTTCTCCATCAACCATGAAGTATCTTTTAATCCTGCTACTGCTGTTGGCTACAGAGGCATTTGCCCAAACCCAAGCCCACGAGTACCCGCAAGACTATGCCACTTTTTTTAAAGAGGCGTACCAACAAAACCCCACCGTACCCAAAGGTATCTTGGAGGCAGTCGCCTATACCAATACGCGTATGCACCACCTCGTACCCGAAACCATGCAACCAAGTTGTATGGATATGCCTCGCGCTTATGGGGTGATGGGGTTGATAACAGATGGAAAGGGCTATTTCAGAAACAACCTGCAAACCATATCGGCATTGTCGGGCATTGATGGGGCACAGATACGTCAATCGGCGCGTCTATCTATTTTGGCATACTCCGCCGCGTTTACCAAACTCCAACAACAAAACGGCATCGGCACTTTGCCCGATAACCTGTCTGTACTGATAGCCCTTAGCGAACTGCCTTACCAAGCGGACACCTATCGGAGTGATTTTGCTTTGAACAGTTTTTTGTATTCCGTCTTACACTTCTTGAACGACCCCGAATTTAGGACGCAATACGGCATTAGTACCGCCCCGATGGATATTCGGGAGGCCTTGGGCGATGACCTGTATCGCTTGGTCAGTGCCCCGTTTTTTGACATGAGCCGTGAGATACCCGATATGAATATTCAAAAAATGCCCGACACGCCCCCCAGCCTGATTAATGCCGGCGCGTTGATGAGCATCAACTGCAACATGCCCACCGGCCCTGCCGAGTACGCTGCCGCCTTGTGGAATTCTGCCAATAGTGCCAATTACAGCAGCTATGCCATCACACCCTACACCGTAGCGGTGCATACCGTACAAGGCAGTTATGCCGGCTGTATTTCGTGGTTTCAAAATCCTTCGGCAAGCGTATCGGCTCACTATGTCGTGCGCTCGTTTGACGGGCAGGTTACCCAAATGGTCTGCCACCGAAACAGGGCTTGGCATGTGGGGACACAAAACTCGTTTTCCGTAGGCATTGAACACGAGGGTTATATAGAACAAGGGATTACCTGGTACACCAATGCCTTGTACCAAAGTTCGGCCTTGTTGAGCAGGTTTATTGCCGAAGATATGGGCATCAACAAATTGCAAACCTACGACGGTCCGCCGACAGACGGATTGTTGCCCCTAAGCCACACTTGCCATAAAATAAAAGGGCACCAACATTATATAGAGAACACCCACACCGACCCGGGCCCGCAATGGAATTGGTACCGCTATTACCAACTCATCAACGACCTGCCTACACCCACTACCTACACCTCCCCTAGTGGAACCGTTTATGACTCGGGTGGGTCATCGGGTAATTATGCCAACGAGGAACGCACCACCTACCTCATACAGCCGCCGGGTGCCGCCTCCATCACCCTTACTTTTTCTGCATACAGCATAGAAGATGGTTGGGACTACCTATGGATTTACGATGGCAATAGCCCCAACGGTGCTTTAATTGGCAAGTACTCCGGCACTTCGCCCGGCACGGTTACGGCTTATAGCGGTGCTATATATATGGAGTTTCACTCCGATTGCAGTACCACCGCCCTTGGTTGGGCGGCCGGTTATACCACCACCACTACTCCCCTTCCCTGCCCACCTCCTAACGGGCTGAGTGCCATCCCTTATGCCATGAACGCCAACCTCACTTGGAACGCCGTTGCCGGCGCATCGGGGTATGAAGTGAGCATCAAACGCGATTTGGACAATACATGGACGACCTATCTTACCACTAACCTCTCCCTTCCGGTATCGGGGTTAATCGCCGGCTCGGTCTATCAGTGGCGGGTGCGGACGCAATGCAGCAGCAGTTTTTCGGGCTATGCCGGTCATGTATTTGTTTCGTCCGATATTGGTACGACTACCACCTCCGCTGGCAGTTATGTCAACACCAATTGTGAAGGTTTATTTTACGATTCGGGCGGAACAGCAGCCCATTATGCCCACAACGAAAACTGGACCTACACCATTGCCCCAGTCGGTGCTGCCACAGTTACCCTCACCTTTACCCAATTTGACACCGAAGCCAATTACGATTTCCTCCGCATTTATGATGGTCCTTCTGTTGCCGCTCCGCTCATCGGCACCTATTCGGGCACCACTTCCCCCGGCACGGTTACTTCCTCGGGCGGGACACTCACCATCCGCTTTACCTCAGACGGAAGCACTTACAACAGCGGTTGGGCGGCTGCTTGGGTATGTACCCTGAACTGTTCCCTTACCACTCAAGTGAATGCCCCCGCCACCAATTGGCAAACCGATGATTTTACCGCCACTTTTACCGACATCAACAACTGCGGAAACCCCATCCAAGATCGCTTTTACCAAGCCCTTGCCTACAACAACAACGAGTGGCGAGGTAACCCATCTGCCGGTCAACTGAACGATGAATTTAACCAAACCGTCATGCACCCCGATTGGACACCCGCCGTTGGATCTTGGAGTATGAACACGGGCAACGGCAGCATTCAACAAACAGACGAGGCCAACGGCAACAGCAAAGCCTACGCCGCCCTCACCCAAACATCGGGCAACACTTGGCTTTACCATTGGCGCGCACGAATCGAAGGCAGCGGCAATAACCGCCGTTCCGGTATTCATTTCTTTGGATCCGATGCTAACGGGGTGAATCTCGGCAACTCGTACTTTGTATATTTTAGGACAGACAATGACAAAGCACAAATTTACCGCGTTACCGGCGATACATGGACACTGCAAACCGATAGCGATATTGCCCTTGACCCCAATGTTTGGTACGATTTTAAAATCACCTACAGCCCCGGCACAGGGGTCATCAACGCATATCTCAACAATGCCTTGGTGAGTACGTGGACAGACCCCTCCCCGCTTACATCGGGGAGCTTTGTTTCTTTACGCACGGGTAATTGCATCACTTTGTACGATTTTATTCGAGTTTACCGTTCCCGAACCGGTACTACGGCAAGCATCGGGGTTGGCAGTTCACCATCCGATGCCTTCAACCAGCAAAACCCCAATCCCGCACAATCGGCAGGTAAAATCACCTCGCTCCTTCGCGACAACAACGGTTGGTCGGCAGAGGCGAATACTTTGGTAAATATTGATTGGACAGCACCAAGTACGGTAACGGTCAACGATGGCATCGGTGCCGATATAGACATCACCGGCAACGCAAACCAATTATCCGCCAACTGGACTACCGCGACCGATGTTCATTCGGGCATACAAGCCTATCAATATGGGATTGGCAGCACACCGGGAACTGCCAATATTATCAACTGGACGGACAACGGCATGACCACCGCCTTTACCCAATCGGGTTTGACCCTAAACGACGGACAAACCTACTACATCAGTGTTCGTGCCTATAACGGTGCAGGACTTTTTAGTACCTCAGTATCCGATGGAATAACAGTCGTTTTACCTTGCCCAATACCGCAAAACCTAACCCTGAGCGACCCAAGCACCACTGCCGTACAAGCCAATTGGCAGTCGGTCGGGAATGCCCTGCAATACAACTTGCGCTACAAACCCATTGCATCCGGTATTTGGAGCAGCCAAATCATCCCCGCCAATACGACTACCGCAATGTTGAACAGCCTAAACCCCTGTACCGTTTACGAAATACAAGTACAATCTATCTGCGCCGGACAATCCGGCGAGTTCAGCACCTCGCAAGTGTTTACCACCGGCAACCCACTCGCCCCGGTTATTAACGGCACACCCAATGTGTGTGGTTCTGAAATTCAAACCTATACGGCCACCCTCTACCCTAATGTTACTTACAATTGGATGATAACAGGCGGGGTAATCCTGAACGGACAAGGCACTCACGAAATAACCGTGCAATGGAATGGGGTGGAGGCAGGAGAGTTGAACTTGGTGGTGGAGGAGTGATGTGAATCAGGTTTAGTTTCATGCTTTGGAGAAGAAGGAACCACCTTTAACTAACATTAAACAGGTAGTGACGGAACTTGTTCCGTCTGAAAAAAACGGAACAAGTTCCGTTGCTACCTGAATAAGACAGGTTTATCATTGCTAATCTAAAGGCACAATAAAGGGAATTTTTAATAAGTGAATGCATGAAAATAGGGGGGCGGAAAGTGAAGGCTTTCGTTAGAATTCAACCATTTCATAATTTGTACTTCGCCCGCCTTGTTGTTCTTGTTGTAAAATGCCTTTCTCTATTAAATCCTTTATGTCCCGCAATGCGGTGTCTGGTGAACATTTGGCTATTTTAGCCCATTTTGAGGATTTCAATTTGCCTTCAAAGCCGTCCAAGAGTTTGTTCAGCATCAATCGTTGTCTATCGTTCAAAGGTGTGTTGCTATGTATTTTCCAAAACTCCGCTTTATGCAATATTTTCTTCAGAGTGTTTTCAGTTTCCAGCAAAGCATTTTTCAGGCAATTTAGGAACCAGTCCATCCATTCGGTAATATCGCCATTGCTGTGCTGCACTTTCTTTAACACTTCATAGTATCGTTTCCGTTCCACTAAAATTTGGCTCGACATACTGTAAAAACGGTTTGGACTTTGGTCGGCACGAGCAAGCAATAAATCGGAAATTGCCCTAGCAATCCTGCCATTACCGTCATCAAAAGGGTGTATGATAATAAACCAAAAATGAGCAATAGCTGCTTTCAAAACAAGGTCAATTTCTACATTGCTATTCAGCCAATCTAAAAACTTGTCCATTTCTGTTTTTAGGAACTGTGCCGGAATTGCTTCGTAATGGATTTTTTCTTTTCCCATTGCTCCTGAAACTATCTGCATTTCGCCGGTGCGGTAATGACCTGTTTCAATTTTGTACATCCCGCTTCGTCCCGTCGGAAAAAGTGCTGAATGCCAGCCGAACAATCGTTCTTCGGTTACCGGTATTAGGTAGTTTTGGGTCGCATCAAGCATCATTTCTACAATACCTTCAACGTAACGGTCAGAGGGAATTAATCCTGCCACATCCATTCCCAAACGCCTTGCTATAGAAGAACGCACTTGCTCGTAATTAAGCTGTTCGCCTTCTATTTCTGATGATTTTACCACATCAAGCGTAAGCGTGGTCAGCGTGGACTCTTCTTTCACAGAAAAGCCCAATGCGTTCATTTGACCAACTATTTTTCCCTGTAAATTGCGAACTTCTCCAAATACCTTACCAATCACCTTTTCTTGCCAGGTAAAACTTGTCCAATCGCTATTTTGATAGATATACTTTGTCATTGTCAATAGTCTTGCGGCAAATATAATCATTATTTGCCGCAAAAATGCGGCGAATAGATGCGCTATTCACCGCATGGTTTCCATTTTAGTTACTTTCGTTTGTTTATTTGTATCTGAGGTGTCCTCAAATAATAACACAAGGTCTAATTTGTGGTACTTTACTATTGTTTAACAATTACAAATTCTCTCCAATAATTCACTTCCAATTTTACCTTATCCCCCAATTCTTGCGTCTAAAATGTTCGGTCAGTAAATCGTATTGCCTTTTTAAGGCGTTTTCCGCAAAACTAATTACCTTCAATTAACGTTTGTTATATTATTCTTAACAATTTGAAAAACACAAATTTATGAAACAACCCATTCGCATAGCTGCCCTATTAGCAGTAGTAGCTTTATTTTTAGTGGCCGCCTGTTCAAAAGTGCCCATTACCGGACGCAAACAGTTTAGCCTTATTCCCGATGCCACCATCAACCAACTCAGCAACGATCAGTATCGCAGTTTTTTGGGTGAGAACAAGGTCATAACGGGCACCGCAGATGCTAATTTGGTAAAAGACGTAGGCCAACGCATTTCAAAAGCGGTGGATGCTTATTTTGCCAAACAAAAAGACAACCCCACCAAATCATTTAAGTGGGAATTTAACCTGATTGACAGCAAAGATGTCAATGCATGGTGTATGCCGGGTGGTAAAGTAGCGGTCTATACCGGTATCTTGCCCACTACCCTCGACGAAAACGGACTGGCAGTGGTGATGGGGCATGAAATTGCACACGCTGTCGCCCAACACGGAAGCGAGCGAATGACACAAGGGTTAATACAACAGGTAGGTGCCATTGGATTGGCCATAGCCTTACAAAACAAACCGGCTCAAACACAGGAGTTGTTTATGCAGGCTTATGGAATTGGCACATCGGTGGGGGTGATGTTGCCTTTTTCGCGCAACCACGAAACCGAAGCAGATAAACTCGGATTGGTCTTTGCAGCAATGGCCGGATACGACCCACAGGCAGCGGTACCGTTTTGGCAGCGCATGAATAAATTAGGCGGTGCAAAACCCCCCGAATTTTTGAGCACGCACCCAAGCGATGCTACCCGCATCAAAGATTTGCAAAACTACATGCCTACCGCCATGAAATACTACAAGAAAGCCCCGAAAATCTCTCCCAACAATACGACTAATAACACTACTACGAACAATAGCGGGAAGCAACCGGCCAACAAAACCACGAAAACAAACACCAACTCCCCCGCTACTACAACGCCCGACAAAAAGGACAATACAACACCAAAGCGTATAAAAGTTGATAAAATACCGAAATAGGTTGGTCCGTTCGCCTGCTTTGACCGAAGCAAGCAGGTAGCTGTTTCTGTATCAAGTTTTAGGCAAATTGCAATACGGAAGCAAGCTCATTTTAAAAACAAAAACCCCATATACGGACAATTTTGCCGTATATGGGGTTTTGTATTGACGGGGGTATTGTTAAAACCCTATGCCTTTGTTTTCATCGGGATCTATGAGGGACAAATTGTTTTCAAGGAAACGTACCACTTCGAGGGTGATGGTGCGTTGCATTTGTTCGCTTCTTCGTTCGGTCGGTAATTCGGCCAAAGCGAGGTGATGTTTCTTCACTACCTCCACCACAATCTGCCTTACGACCCGTGCATTGCCAAAGTTTTTTCCTTTTTTAAGGGTCAACTTTTGAATGAAGTTTTCAATAAAGGCTTTTGCTGAACTCTCCAACTCGAGATTTTCCTTCCAAAACATATATAGGGCGATAGACAATAGCTCCTGAGCGGTATAATCCTCGAAGAAGAAAAGTTTATCGAACCTCGATTTTAGACCCGGGTTAGAATCGAGGAATATTTTCATTTCCTTGGTATAACCGGCTACCACCACCATAAACCGTCCACGGTCATCTTCCATCCGCTTCAATAGCACTTCAATAACCTCCCTGCCATAGTCGCTACTTCCACCGGCTGACAATGAATAGGCTTCGTCAATAAACAATCCGCCTCCTATTGCCTGCTCAATGACTGCGGCTGTTTTGAGGGCGGTTTGACCGATATAGGGAGCAACCAACGCTTTTCGGTCCACTTCCACCAAATGTCCTCGTTCCAGGATGCCGAGTGCCTTGTAAATTTTTACCAAAATGCGGGCAACAGTGGTTTTTCCGGTACCGGGGTTGCCGGTAAAGACGGTATGCAAATTGAAGCTGTCCTGAAGGTTTTTACCTATTTCGCGATAGTATTTTACCAATTTCACGATTTCGTGAACATCGTTTTTGACCTGGGTCAACCCTATCATGCTGTTGAGTTCATTAAGGGCTTCTTCCAACAATGGATTGTCAACCGGTAATAAAACGACTTGTTTTTTGTTTTTCTCAAATACCCTTTTAATGTCTTGTTCGGAAATAGTCGAAATATCCGCTTCGGTCAGTTTCTCCACGTCTAAATCGGGATTACTCATGATGCGCAAACCTAAGTTGCGTTTCCCTTCCTCGATGATGCTGTTCACAAACCGCGCATTGCCAAACGTTCTATCCCTGTTTCGATAGGCTTCCACAACGCTCAGTTCTATCAATTTAAGGGCTTCCGGCTCAACGGTAATGTCTTTCTTCTTGGCGGTATAGGCGGCAATTTCCATCAACTCTTGCGGTGTGTAGTCGGGAAACTTGATGATGTGTTGAAATCTCGAAGCAAGTCCCGGGTTAGAGGACAAAAACTGCTCCATTTCTTGGGTATAACCGGCGCAAACGATAGCTATATCGTTCGATTTTTCCATTTCTTTGATGAGCACTTCGAGCACCTCACGTCCAAAGTCTTTTTCGTCATCACCGCGGTTGGTGAGTGAATAAGCCTCGTCAATAAATAAGATACCGCCACGAGCATCGTCAATAGCTTTTTTAGTTTTAGGGGCGGTTTGTCCGATGTACTCGGCAACCAAGTCGGCGCGTCCTACTTCCCGAACTTCCCCCTTAGACAACAATCCCAGACTTTTATAGATTTTACCCAATAAGTGGGCTACGGTGGTTTTTCCGGTGCCGGGATTGCCCAAGAACACGGTATTGAGGCTAAACTTTTCGGACTCTTTAAAACCCTTTTGCTTGCGAATTTGGGTGAATTGCAGGTAGGTGGCGAACTCGTTCAGTTGCTTTTTAACTTCCGATAAACCAATCAGTTCATCCAATTCTGCTTTGGCTTCTTCAAAAGTCATCGGGGGCTTATCTGCTGCTTGTTGGAAAGTAGCTTGTTGACTCGCAGTAACGGCGGGATAGCTGCCGGAAAACTCTTCGTCTTGACTGCCAATGTTGAAGGGTACCGCAGCAATGACGCGGTCCATGAACAATACATAAATTGTGTAATTTCCGGTTACCCAAAACCCGGGGTTTCGGGTACCATAGCCGCTATCTAATACTATTTGTTGCGGCTTATCCGATATGTACTTAAAGTAAGCCATATAGGCTTTCACCAAATTGTTGTTGGTGTGTACAAAAAATTGAAGTTCGAGGGGGAAGTATGCCTCGTTTTGCATCTTGTTTTCCAAGATCATCTCAATATTGACATAGCGTGTTTTGTCTTGTCCAAAGGTTTGAAGGTAAACGCGAGACTCTACTGGCGTGCCCTCAAAAGGGCTTTCAAACAATTTGATACTGCTAATATCGAAATACGGATTATGGGCGGTGGATACCGTTCCGTTGTTCATAATGTAGAAGTACGATTCGCCCACATTATTACCATCAACGAGTACTTCCCATTTGTAAATACCCTTTTTCCAATAGGTGGGGTCGGCCGTACCCCAACCGTCATGTACATAAACGATATTGGTGTCTTTGTTGACCGGTATTTTCTTTTCCAGTTTGGTAACCTCTTTACTGGTGTGGTAATCAACAATGCGCAACACGACATCGGCTTCCCAGTCGTCTTCTGCAAACAGAAGATTATAGAACGAGAGTTCTATGTTCACGTAACAGGCATCTGTTTCATCAAACACAAAACGATACCGGCGTGCGCCTTGGTAAAGACTTTCTAAGGAGCCATATACTCGCAATTCTTTGAACTTAAAGTATTCTCTCTTGCTATTTTTTTTATCAAACATTAGGTTGGGTTTAGGTGCTGATAAGTAATAATGAGTGGAGGATAAGACGGAGGTAACAGTACAAACAAGCAAAAAATCAAAGAAGTGTAAAGGTAGTTTTTTTCAGAAAAACTTCACCGCTTCAAAGAATATATTTCGCATATTGAAAGTAGAATGTCATTCCGAGCAGCAGAATATGCAAAAACTCGGCAAATATAAACTTGCGAATACCTTGAAACCAATAGGCCATATAAACCGACATTGGAACGGCTACAAAGGCCATAGGGGCTAAAGTATAACGTTCGACAAAGGCAAAGGTCAGCACACTGATGAGTAGTAAATAACCAAGAATAGTCGTCATTTTTTTAATTTTTACTACACTAAACAGTATCCGTTGTTGGGTGATAAAAAATGAAATGAGTGCCAAGCCTGCAAAAACGCTAATCTGGACAATCCATTGGCCGGCAATAAACTGTTCGGTTACTACTGAGGTACTGATATGAAAGAAATGCCCCACAACGAAACTTGTAAACTCATCTCGCCAAAAAAACCATGTTCCAATAAGCAGATACGGAGTGGAAATGCCCAGTAACACCACCACCCATTGCCGCCATCTGATGACCCGTGTAATGGTGATACCGATAAAGACAAATATCAACAACAGCAGTGCCGGCAGGTAAAACAAAGAGGCAATAGAGATGACAAATCCCGCATCGAAATAATGTGTAAAACTGTCGCTATTGTAGCTTTCGTAAATAATTGCCAGCGTATAGATGATGGCAAACGTGGCAAAAAAGGGCGGGCTTAAATATAGATGTTGGTTGAACAACCCAATGAGGAGTATGTAAAAGAGTGCCGGCAAACCGGAAACGGTTTCAAATAACCTTTGGCTGTTGCAAATAGCGTTGATGAGCAGGGCTTGGACCCAAACCATTCCGGTAAACAAGATTGCCAAAAACGTAGGGTTGTTTCCACTCAATGTTTCTAAGAGGGTTAGAACCAATTGGCTTAGGGGTGCTGTGGCGGTAAAACGGATTTCCGGCGGATAGAGCAAAAGATTAACATTCAGCAGCATGGCGTAGGCCAGCAGCAACACAGAAAACGGCATTCTAACGTCTTTGAGCAGGGCTATCAACGGAGCGGTAGGTTATTGTTTTGGAATGATGATAAAATCCTGATACCGGCGGAATAGTTTACCAAACACAAAATGTTGGATCATCACCAAATCACCGCCATTGTTGATAAATGCCAAATAGCGGTCGGGGTCAACGAGGATGGGGTTGCCATCTTCATCTACTTGTTTTTTACTTCGGCGGTTATTGGGCAGGTAGTGTATTTGCATTTGTTTCGTTTTACCCTCGCTATCCGTAACACTTAACCGGCAAAATGGCTGGGTTTTGCGCAACGAGTCGGTTCGGGGGTAGCCGTTTTCATACGCCTCGGCATACAAATCCTTAAACGAGTTGAGGTAACTCATAATAAAGGGTTTGTTGGGTGTGGCTTTGGGGTTGGTAATTTTTGCGGTTGCTTCTAAAGGCTCAATGCTAAAAGAGTCTTTCCCCATGACTTTAAAGTGAAAGCTGTTTTTAGTAAATTCGGGGTATTCAATCTTCACCTCGGCAATTTGAGCATAGTGCAGGTTATACATTAACCGGTCGCGCCATTCTTCGGCAAGGGTAAAATGACGGCTAAGGAGATTGCCCTCTAAGCCCGGAAGCGTTACAATATAGGGTTGGGTTGCTCCCTTGAGCATGATATAAGTGCCGAGTTTATCGTTGGTTACGCCGCCGATATAGTATTCGTGTACCGGATTTTCGGGGTCTTTGGTATAAATCTGCACTATCCGTTGCGGGTCGTCAAACATCTTGATGACGTTAGGATAAGCGGCGTTGCTGAGGGGTCGCTCTAAACGAAGTTGCTTAAAAGTGCTTAACAGGGTGTTGATCGCATCGGGTCGGGCTTTGTACCCGTCGTTGACCAACCATGTATCTTCATTTTTACGGGTTAACTTTAGTTTCCGTTTTTGGTTGTCGGTCAATACGATTTTGGTAATCGCTCCGGTATCGGCAAAAGCAAATGCGGTTTCGGTGTTGTCAATAGTACTCCAAGTTCGACTTAGGAGAAAAAATGCGGCTATTGCCGCCAACAACACAAGTACTATGATATATGTTTTGAGATTTTTCATCGTGTTAAAATTGTAAAGTTGACATACTTCTCAAATGCTTCCTAAATCTCTGCCTCGCTCTGTTAGCCGCTATACCTGTACCAATGCCTTTTTCGGGTTATTGCTCACTAAAAATACACCGACAAAAATAAGCAATGCCGCCGCGATTGATAAACCGGACAGCCCATCTTTACCCAAACTTACGGCCAAAAGGGTTGCTATCAAAGGTTGGGAGTAAATATAAATCCCTACTATCGAAGGGCTTACTTTTTCGAGTGCGTATATGTTCAGCAAATAGGTTAAAAAGGTGGTTGCTAACACCAAAAAAACAATGCACCCCCAAACCATCGGGGTTAATGTGTGCCATTCGACTGCCATCAGCTCCGAATAGCCCATCGGAAGCACAAAGCAAAAACCGGTGATAAACACCCACAACACCACCGTCAACGGATGATATCGTTGCATGAGTGGTTTGACGATAACCAAGTATAACCCATAAGAAGCCGCATTGATAAACACCATCAAATTACCGATGGTACTGCCTCCATCACTGCTTGCCTTACCTCCTGCAATAACCGCCGCCGCACCTATTGCCCCCATCAATACTCCCACTATTTTAACCCATGTCAGGCGTTCATGAAGCATAAAAGCAGCTATCAACAACACCAAGATGGGGGTTGTAATCATGATGAGGGAGGCACTTATCGGCGAGGTCAATGATAAGCCCTTGAAAAAAAGCAGTTGATTGATGGCTACCCCAAACAATCCGCACAAGATTAAACGCCCCCAATCTGCCCGCTCCACCGGATTTAACAAACGGGTACCGGCAGGTGAATTGATGGTGAGTGCTTTGAAAAACGAATAATAGAGCAGGCTTGCCATGCTTACCCTAATCAATATCAACCCAAAGGGCTTTACATATAGCGGGGTTACTTCCTTAGCGACTACATAACTCGCACCGTAAATGACGTTGACAACTATTAGGGCTAAATGCGCTTTGACCGTGCTGTTCATGGGGCGCAAAGGTAGGTAAAATTTAACTCGCTTTTAAAATAGTTATGAGTTATGAATGGTTGTTGAGCCTGTCGAAACAATGAGTGATGAGTTATGATGGGTAAATGGTAGGTGAAGTTTTTAATAGGGTCTGTAACAGCTACAGATAGCAGTTAATGTCTTAATAAGGGTCTGTAACAGCTACAGAGAGCAGTTAATGTCTTAATAAGGGTCTGTAACAGCTACAGAGAGCAGTTAATGTCTTAATAAGGATCTGTAACAGCTACAGAGGGCAGTTAATGTTTTAATCAGGGTCTGTAATGGTTACAGGAGGTAGTTAATGTCTTAATAAGGGTCTGTAATGGTTTCGAGGGTCAATTAAGCAAATAATGGATGCTATTGGTGTTGCCCGTAGATATAAAAAGAGGGTAAACCCATCTATTTCCGATGCTTCCCTATCATGTTCAATCTTTTTGATTTAATTTTGACCCCATTTAGCAACTCAAAAAAGCATCAACTATGACCCCTACTTTTCTTGGAATAGGCTCGCGAGTAAAACATCCACAATTTGGGATAGGTGTGATTTCGCGCATATCGCCAACGACTTACCAAGTTACCTTTATGCAACATGGTAATATTGAACTGCCAATCAGCACCGAATTTGACATCATCGAAGCCGTTGAACCGCCCAAAGACATGGTTTCTATGCGCGATGTGGAACGGTTGATTAGCGGTATGCTCGAAAAATGGGGCGGACTGCAAGAAATTGTGGAGTTGGGCGAACGATGGAAAGGGGGTAAGGTGATCATTCAACCCTCAGATACCGGCTTGCAGGCAAAGGAAATTCCGATTGAGGTGTTTTTCCATAAAATCGTGATGGCGCGCGACCGGCTTCGGGTGATGGAACAACAAATCAATGCCAGTACTAAGCTGAGTGATGAAGAAAAGGTTAGCCTTCAACAATACATTACCCGAATTTACGGATCTTTTACCACCTTCAACCTGCTGTTTAAACACAAACACCACCAATTTAAAGGTTCTTCTACTGACTAACGGAAGCGGTTGACCGTAACAAACAAACTCCCAAATGGATAACCTGCCCGAATTTACCCGTTTTCAACTTGCCCTTCGCAACGGTCAGGACAGAGAAGAAATTTGGGTGGCGTACAAGGGGATTATTTACGACCTGACAGACAGTCGTTTGTGGCGAAACGGGCATCATTACGAACATTGGGCAGGGCAAGACCTCACCGAAGAAATTGTGGAAGCCCCACATACCGAACAGGTTTTTGAGCGTTTTACCCCTGTTGGGAGATTAAAAACACATTCACCGTAAAATCTATCATCGCAGTTGGGGTAAAAGCGGAGCACCCCGGTTTAGCTTATCATGACCAAAACAAGTATTCACCAAAATAGCAGTATTCCTTCAAGAGCACCGACACCTTGGGTAGCCCTCAAGACTGTTTGGGGCGGGTTGATACTGATACTGCTCATTGCTTTAATGGCAGTTTTGGTTATCAAAAACAAGCGTTTTATCCAAGAGTCTTGGTATAAGGCACGAGATTTTATCTCCGAAACCATCCACCCTACCACAAACGACTATGTAAGGCCGGTGCCCTATCCGCAACCCTTCCCACCTGCCCCCACGTCTCAAAGCGTCAAAGTGGTTTCGTGGAATTTGTATAATTTTGGGTTTAGCAAAGATGATGACCAATTGAAGTTTATTTCTGAACTCATCAAAGGCTATGACATTGTTGCCCTACAAGAAATTTCGACCAAAATAAACGGCCCGCGCACTGTTGCCAAGCTAAACGAAGAACTGAACCGGCGAGGTGATAAATGGGATTACCTCATCAGCGACCCCACTTCCGGCGAAGGTGCTGAACGGTATGCCTTTTTATATAAAACCAAACACATTAAGCTAGAGGGGCGGGGATGGTTGTTAAAAGACTTGTCGCTTCATAACAAAATAGCAAGAGAACCCTTTTTGGCAAGGTTTAAGGTCAATGGGAAGAGCCTGCTGATTGCCAATTTCCATGCGGTTCCCACGACAAAAAATCCGGCGGCGGAAGTAGCGTTGTTAGAAGCCTTGCCCACCTTATATCCCAAAGACCGCATCCTGTTATCGGGCGATTTCAACCTTTCCGAAAAAAATGCCGCATTTGAGGGACTTAAAAGCAAGGGCATGTCGCCTGTATTGAAAAATCAAAAAACAAGTTTGAAAACAAAGTTGGATGCCAACGGCGGTTACTTGTCTGCCGAATACGACAATGTATTTTACAAAACGGCTACGCTCCAACTTGTTAAGAGCGGGGTAATAGATTTTGTGCCAAAATTTGAAAGTCTTACCGAAGCCAGAAAAATATCCGACCACCTGCCGGTATGGTGCGAAATCAGTTGGAGATAACCGCACAACGCTTACCCGAACCTTAGTCTGTTATTTCGCGAAATACAAAGGTTAGTCCAAGCGACAAGCATGGCAGGTACAACCCTTGGTAATAGGGCTGCCAATCGGGGTATTTTAAATAGTCTTTTGCAAACAGGTGTACGGTTGTAACCCGCAGGTCTGCCAACTGCCGTTTGACCATTTCGGTAAACAAGGGCAGCATTGGGGCGGTTAACACCTCATCGTACCAAAGTATTGGTTCCGATGCTTGTATCAGTCCATATTTACCCGATAAAATGCCAAACATCGCCCCTGCTAAACGGCTTTCTTCATAAACCTGTTTTATCCTTGGGGCTAAATATCGCTCGATGGCCGGAATAGGTTCGGCATCCAAGGCTTTTTCCTGACAGCAAGTCGTTATGTAAAGGGTCATATTTTGAGCATCCATACATTACCGAAACCCCTACCCATTAAAGCATCTTCATCTGATTGCGGTCGTGCCCATACACATCGGGGGCGATGCGCAGTTTACCGTTTTCATCGGTCAGGGTGGTAATGTAGAAAATCGTAACGCTCACGGGTTGGGGTAATTTGGCGTATTGTTCCTTGCCGCTATACATGGCTTTTGTAACTCCCCCATCGTTCCAATTACTGCCTTCCAGCAGTTCTAAAGCCAGTTTTTTAGGCTCTTGAACCCGAACGCAACCATGACTTTGGGCGCGGTTTACCCCGCCAAAGTCCACTTTGTTGGGGGTGTCGTGGATATAGATGCCGTAGTTATTGGCAAACGGAAACTTCACCAACCCCATGCTGTTGGTCAGCTTAGGCCGTTGACGCATTTTGACCCGTTTTTTGGAAATAGTCGTCCAATCTACTTCTCTTGGGTCGGTCAATTTGCCATCTATGAAAACATCTACATCGGCAACAATCAGCACTGCCGGATTTTGGATGATGTATTCCATTTCTTCCCAACCGATGCTGCTCGGTATCGTCCATGTCGGACTAAAAATAACATTCGACATCTGTTTATCTACAATCACCGGAGTGGCATTTTTGGGTTCTCCAACTACTATCACAATTTGATCGGTTTCTTTGTGATTGTCAAACACCCGCATTTTAAATTCGGGAATATTGACCCATACACGTCTTGCGCTCATCGAATCGGGATTGGGCAGCCAACGATAGCGTTCCATGTTGAGGGCTATTTTCTTTGCCAAATCTTCATAGTTCAAGTTATAGTTAGGCACTTTTGCCGTTGGCGTTTTCTCTGCTTCCTTTTGGTATTCCTCTAAAAGCCGTTGAAGGTTTTTGTACTCCTGATATGCAGGGGCAGATTGGGTAATCAGTTGGTCAATACTGTTGTTCTGAATGGCATTGAACAGGTTAAGGGCTAAGGGCGGTTTTTTTTCGGGTAAATCCCAGTTGCCTCTTGGAGTCAGATAACCCAATTGCAAATCGGAAGTGTAGGCCAAAGCAGACACACTCAAAAGGGCATCGAGCTGTGTTTTTTCTGTCAAAAGCGTATCATAAGGAACGGTAGCAGGCAGGTTGAGTTGGGCTTGGAGTTGAGACAGGCGGGCGAGTTGATACTTTTCGGGGTTAAGGGCATGTTGGGAAGCGTTTTTCAAGGCTTGCAGGTATTGAGTCACGGCGGTATCGGGCTGTCCGTTTTCGGGGTTCAACCAAAGCGGTTTGTTTTGGTTTTTGGCATATAACGTCTCCAACTCCTGCCTCAACAATGCAGCGTTTTTAGGCTTGAATTGCTTGGTCAGACTGTCCTGCGGATAGTTTTTGAGCAATAATTGTCCGATATTTACCTGCATTAACGAGTCGGCCGCCGCCCTTCTCAGTGCTTCTTTGTTGACACCAAAAGAAGGCAAGCCCTGACAAGCGGCAAGCAACAACAAGACAAAAAGGGCGGTCAAAGAAAACGCCTTTTGATTCAATTTAAGGAACATATAAGTGGGAGTTTTACCAATTCAATGCCAATCACCTCACAAAATTAGGAAGTTTAGCATTGAAAAACAATTTTACCCCAACTATTACCTATCGGGCAAAGGCAAGGGGTTAAATATCGCTTCCAATAATCGAGCGCAATTCCGCCAAACTATCAATGACAAAGTCGGGGTTGGCACTGAGGAGTTGTTCGCGGGTCTGTGCGCCGGTGGTGATGCCGATACTCAACCCGCAGTTTGCCCGTTGACCTTCTTCGATGTCCACTATTGAGTCTCCAATTTTAGCAATCTGTTGAGTGTCGGAGAGGTGAAATTTCTCTTTTGCCAACAAAATCATATCGGGATGAGGGCGACCGTATTGGACTTGGCTTGCGGTAATTAATGCGTCAAAATGCAGCCCCTGTTTCCAACCCAATTTATCAATCAACCCCTCAGCCGTTTCCTGATTATAGCCGGTGTTGAGCACGACAAGGATACCTATGCTTTTCAGGTATTGGAATATATCTTCTGCACCGGGTTGAGGACTGACCGGCAAATTGCGATAAGCCTCCTCTAAGGCAATCAAAAAACTATGAAACAACCGGTTGATGACCGTATCATCCATATCGGACTGCTGCAAGGTTAACACATCAACTATGGCTTGACGTTTTTCTTTACCCGCCCCTTGTGCCAACACCTGTTCTAAGGTGCAAGGATAACCCCCTTCGTTTATCACGCGGTGCAGGGTTTTGTACACCACATTGTCTTCGTTGACCGTTGTGCCGGCCATGTCAAATACGACCATTTTAATTGGAGAAACCATATATTTTGTTGATGTTGGTGAATGAATATCCGGCACCGGCGGTCATTCCTTTTCCGCCAATGCCCGTTACGATATGCACTTTGTTGTGGAGGGTGCGTTCAAAGACATCGGCTTCTTTACATTGAGGGTAAACACCAATCCATTGGGTATCTATATTCCAATGTTCCAAATCAAATATCTTTTTGCCCTCGTCAATAAAATATTGGTTCACCTCCTGACGGATATAAATATCAATTTGGTCTTTGTTGCGGGCATCGGCGTACTCGTGCGAGTCGCCAAGGATGATACTGCCGTCTGCTTCCTGTTTAAACAAGATATGCACCCCCCATTTTTTCCAATAAGCCGTTTGGTCTTCGCGGGCTTTGATGTCTGCAAAAGAGGGACATTCCCGAAAACTTTCGTAACGCCGGATGGACAAACCGGTTAAGATATTACCGGGCATTTTGAGCGAGGTTTGTGGTTGAAGGCGAAGCATTTGCAGTTTCACGATTTCCAAATCGCTCTGCTCAAACAAGTCGGGATAAAGTACTTCAAACTCGCTGCCACAACATAAAATAACCTTTTCGGCGGTATGTGTACGGGTTCTGTGGTCGGTTACTTTGCAAATAGCCCCCTCTGCATCTATCTCTTTAATCAGAGTATGGGGATGGTAGTTAAAGTTGGGATGTTGCTGCAAGTAAGCAAGCAAGCGGTGGATAACAAACCTTGGGTCGGCCGATATTTCACCGGGGAAAAACAACGCCGCTTTGCAGTAATCTTTTCGCAAGTTCGGATATCGTTTAAAACATTCAGACGCACTCCATACCTGCGAAACATAATCATTGGCTTGGTTGATTTGGTGCAACTCCTCAATCAGTTGTACCTCTTCTTCGTTGGAGGCGATATAAATACTGCCGTTTTGAGAAATATTCAGGTCAAACCGGTGTTGAATGTTTTGGTAAATCTCCAAACTCTTCCGACCGAAAGCTTGCCATTTGAGGTTCATCCCCGAAGGCACAATCTGCCCGAAGTTTCGCACCGTTGCCCCTTGCGGCTGTTGATTTCTTTCAAACAACGCCACTTTCAACCCTTTTTGAAGGGCATGATAGGCATGGAAAACGCCCAAAATCCCGCCACCGATGACAATCAAATCGCAATGTTGTGTATTCATTTGTTTGGATTAAGTTTCTATTCATGTTTGGTCTTTCATTAACCATTCACGGGTTCTAACGGTTGAAACCAGTAGCTATTCATATTTCGTAATTCATTGACCATTGACAATTCACCATTCACCATTGTTCAGAATATTCCTAATTTTACACGGTTTCTATTCATGTTTCGTAATTCATTCAGTTCACCATTCACTGTTTCGACATGCTCAACAACCTTTGACATTTCACCATTCACCATTCACCATCATATCGTTTCTAAATCTTGAAACAGCACACACTTCACAAATCCGAGCGACTAAAAAGCCGCAAAACCATCAGCAGGTTGTTTGCCAACGAGGGTAAATCGCTCGTCAGCTACCCTTTCAAAGTGGTGTGGTTGCAAATTCAAGTGCCCGATGCGCCCGACTATCCGGCACAGGTTGCCGTTAGTGTTCCTTCGCGAAACTTTCCGAAAGCAACCGACCGCAATTTGCTGAAACGCCGCATCAAAGAAGCTTACCGTTTGCAAAAATCTGTCTTATACAATCATATTACCCCCACACCACTAAACGAACCGTCAACATTGCTTGCCATCATGTTTATCTACTTGGGGAAAGAAAAAATCCCTTACGAGGTAATTACGCAAAAAGTGAGCGTTTGTTTAATGCAATTGGTCAAGCGGATTTCGGTAACCCCGACAAAGGTGGATTTTGAATAGTAGATAGGGAACGGGTGAGATTAAAGAAGCTAAACATCTTCGGCAGCCTAGGTAATTGTGGTAGTGGTGATACTTGTATCGCTTTAACGATCCCCCACCGATACAAGTATCGGTGCTACCGTTGAATTTTAATTACGAGGTCAAATTTGCTCCCCTGCAAGAACGCCTTGCGCCCCTGCAAAGGAGCAAATCCCCCCTGCAAAAGGGTAAAATCATCCTGCTTTTTTAAAACCTCGCCTTGACAAAATGTTTTTGCACCCCTGTTAATGTTTTTGTTCACTCGGTTTGTTGTTTAAACACCTCTGCAATGACTTAAAGCCACCCTGTTTGGGGGCTAAGTCCTCCTGCAAGGGTTTTTGTTCCCTTTGTTTTTTGATAAAACGCCTCTGCAATGAAGCATTGTCAACCTGTTTTATCGAATTGTCAACCGACATAGGGGCTTTGTCAACCGTAAAAATTGTTGTTTTTACCCTGCCGGAAGTGGGTAAAAGCGTTTTGACTAAATGGTTGGCATTTTATTACTCACCCGCCACCCCCGCTCTCCCAAATATGCTTGAATGTGTTTGGTTAAAGCAGGTTTTGTCTTTGCATTTTTGGCAAAGTGGGGGAGCAAGAGCATCGTTTCAACCTTGTTTTGTGGTAAATGGGAACGGTAGAGCCAAGTCATGTCTTGTCTCAACTGCCATCTATAAAATCAATCGAATATCGAAACAACCTCTCAAACCAGCCTACCCTTCAATAATGGCTTCCGCTTCAATTTCAACCACTAAAGAAGGGTGAATAAGTGCGGCTATCTGAACCATTGTGGCTGCCGGTTTGATCTTGCCGAAGAATTGCCAGTGGGCGTGCCCTATGTCATCCAAATGTTCGGCGATGTTGCAAACATAGATGCGGGTACAGACAACATCGGACAGAGTAGCTCCGGCAGATTTCAAGGCAGCTTCTATTTTTTCGAGCACCAAAATTGTTTGTTCGTAAGGCTGATTGGGAAATTGTATTACGCCGCCTTCTACTGCGGTGGTGCCGGCAACTTTTACGATATTACCTACCCGCACTGCCCGCGAGTAGCCCACGATGTTTTCCCAAACTGCACCCGAACTAATGTTGATACGCTTCATGATGTTTTATTTTACGGTTTGTGAATGTTAAAATCCGAGTTTTACCCCTGCCAAGAAGTTGATGCCGGCTTGCGGGTAGTAATGATTGTAGTTTTGAGGCGAAACCCCATTTTCTTGTTCAAACAGCAGGAAATAGGTCCACCCGTTCGATTCGTAAAGGCTATTGAACAGGTTATTGACCAACAGACTTAGTTCGATGTTTTTAGCCCACTTGGGTTGGAGGTTGTAAGTCAAAAGCAGATTGCTGAAAAAATACGGCTTCAACGTTCTATCGGGATTAGAAGTATTATCTAAAAACTGACGGCTCACGTAGTTGGTCATGAAGGAGGCGGTCAATTGTTTGAAAGGTTGGTAGTTGATGTTCGCATTGGCAATGAAATCGGGCGAAAAAGCAATATCGGTATGTTGGTAAGCAATAAGCGTATCGCGCAAATAGTTGAAATCGTTGTCAAACACGCCGGTAAGTTGGGTAAAGGTTTCTATTTTGTTGATGCTTGTCGTAACGTTTGCCTGTATTTCTATTTTGCTGCCGGCTTTCAAGTTGCCGTTCAACTCAAATCCTGTGCGGTAGCTGACGGGCACGTTTTGTTGAACAGGATAGCCCACATCGTTCAGGTTTCCGGTCAATACGAGTTGGTTTTTGTAGTGCATCAGGTAGTAGTTGGCATTTAGGCTGAAGCGCGGCAGGGAATAACGGTAACCCAATTCTAAATTTCTAAGCTGCTCGGAAGTGGGTAGTTCGTCGTTGTCAATCAGATTGCCACGGGTTGGCTCTCGGTGGGCTATCCCTACGGAGGCATAGAGTTTTTGGTTGGGTGCTGCGCTGTAAGTGATGCCTGCTTTGGGGTTGAAGAATTGGTAATTGAGGTCGAAATCAAACGCTCCTTTATCTTCGTCTGAGCCTGCTATTTTGTAATCAATGAAACGAAACTGCAAATCGGTAAACAATCCCCATTTTGAATTGATTTGGTACTCGGTTTTCCAAAAAACATTGGCATCGTACTTATTACCTGAGTTTTCGTAATAGCGATGCCTGATAGTGCCGTTTGCGGCATATTGTGCCCATATCACTTCGCCAAAATGCTCGCCTTGGTAGTGATTTCCACCCCCGCCAATCGTGGTGTTCAACTTATCTTTTTCGTAGTTGACCGTAAATACAGCCCCATGAAAATCATTATCCAACCATTTGCGCCGAACGAGGTCGGTAGTAGAAATAGGTTGGTAAACCGTGTCTTGCCCGGTAATTTGTTGCTGGAAGGCCGATGTGTTTTGCAATCCATAATCGGCAAAGCTTTGTTCCGGCTGATACTCTTCGTAATACCCTGCCCCTTTGGTGTAATGTAGCGCAGCACTTGCCCGCCAATAACGGCTTAGGTTGTGCGAGTAATGCAGTTGATAGTGTTGTTGTTGGTAGTTATCCACTTGGTTGTTGTAGGTATAGACATTGTAGGTTCGTTGAGTGTTCAGCAGTTCCTCCGGCACTCCCCCCCATGCTTGATAGGTGTTTTCGTGTCCCCAAAAAACGGTTGCCTTCAGCGTGCTTTTCTTGCCATAATAGGCCCCCGATACGAAAAACGATTTCAAGTCAGACGAAGCGCGGTCAACATATCCGTCAGAGGTAATGGAAGAAAGACGGCCGTCTATGGTAAACTTGTCGGCAATTAACCCCGAACCAAACAGTACGGCATATCGCTGAGTATTAAACGAGCCGGCGGAGGCATGGAGTTGCCCATATCCTTGCGGGTTGAGTTTGTTGCTTTGCATGTTGACTGATGCCCCAAATGCCCCTGCGCCATTTGTAGAAGTGCCCACGCCGCGTTGAATTTGCAGGTCTTCTAACGAAGAAGCCATATCGGGCATATTGACCCAAAACACGCTATGCGATTCTGCATCGTTAATAGGTATTCCGTTCAGGGTGATGTTAATTCGCGTGGCATCGGTGCCGCGAATGCGCATACCGGTATAACCAATTCCCGCTCCGGCATCGGAAGTAACTACAACAGAAGGCGTTTGTTGCAAAACAAACGGAATGTCTTGCCCCCTGTTCAAGAGCGAAATATCGGATTTGTCCAGATTGGTATAAGTAGTTGCAGTATTGGGATTGGCTTTCACTGCACTCACCAAAACCGCATCCAACAGTCGCTCATCGGATTGTAAATAAAAAAAGACCTGTTGATTGGCGTTTATGGTCAGCACTTGGGTTTGCGATTGGTAGCCCAACAAACTCGCCTGAACTTGGTAGGTGCCTTGTTTTAAGCCGGAAATGCTGAAATTGCCGCCGGCATCGGTGGCTGCACCCAGATAAGTGCCCTGTATCACCACCGCCGCACCTCCCAAAGCTTGTCCGGTAGCGATATCGGTCAGGTTACCGTTGAGGGTAAACAAGGTGTTTTGCGCTAAAAGTTGTGCAGCAAAAAGCAACAAAATGAAGGTGTAAGAAAGGGAAAATTGTCGCATAGCGTTGTATGTGAAGAACGGTGATGAAACGCACAGCAACCGGTACAACGGGTAAAGACAGAGAAGGGAAACAAAGCAAAAGATAGTAACCAATTGTTTCACCCAAATTTGTGCGGCAAACCAACTTGCCAACGTACACAAAAAGGGTATAAAAAATTCTCCAAAAATCGGGCTTCGCACTTCCTCCGCCGGTATTAACCGGTTCAGGTTCAAAGGGTATCATCTCAGCCTTGCCTTTTTGAGCAAAGCACCCCTGCTGCATATCAACTACAAGAACCATCATATAGAAGGCATGGTTCGGAAAAACAGGAAATAGTTCGATAGCATAGAACTTGACAGCGGACGATTGTCCCATAATTGTTCCAATGTCATCGCAAAAACTTCACCCATTATTTCCAACTCATCGAATTTTAATCGTACATTTGGGGCGGTTCGTCAATGAGGGTTGTCTTTGGTAAATCCTATTGAACAGCTAGGCATTTCATCCATCAATTACCCAATCAGTTATCTATGCGCATACTCCATACTGCCGATTGGCATCTCGGTCAACGCCTTTGCGACCAAGACCGAAAAGAAGAGCACGATTTGTTTTTGCGTTGGCTATTAGATGCCCTAAAGGAACATCAACCCGATGCCCTCTTGGTAGCCGGCGATGTGTTTGATGTAGGTTATCCCGCTAAGTATGCCGAAACCCAATACTACGACTTCCTAAAAGAAGCTTACCGGCTTTGCCCGAATATCATCATAGTAGGCGGCAACCACGACTCGCCAAACGCCCTCAATGCTCCGCGCAAACTATTGACCTCGTTCAATATTCATGTCATAGGGGGTGCCTTTGCCGATATTGAAGAAGAAATCATACAGATTAAAGACTCCAACGGCAACCTGATGGGCATTGTCGCCGCTATTCCGTTTTTGCGCGAAGGGGATGTGCGCACCCTCCAATCGGGTGAAAACTATCAGGACAAAATAACTGCCTATAAACAAGGAATCAAGCAGCATTATCGCGAGTTATGCAATGCCGTTTTACCGTTCAAGCAACAGGGTTATCCCATCATAGCCACCGGACATCTCTACGCTGCCGGCAGTTCCGTGTCCGATACAGAAGATAAAGACATGCACATCATCGGTCATCAAGGGCAGATGGAGGTAGAAATTTTTCCGCCCGAATTTGACTATATCGCATTGGGTCATATCCATAAGCCGCAAATGGTCAATGGCAAACAACATATCCGATACTCCGGCTCGCCCATTCCGCTCAACTTCAGCGAAAGAAACGATAACAAGCAGGTTTTGCTCGTAGAATTTGAGCAGCATCGGGGGCTGACCAATATCGAAAGTCTGCCCGTACCGCTTTACCGGCATTTAAACCGCTTCAAAGGAAACTTCGATTCGGTAACCCAACAACTCCAACAGTTTCAGCATACCTCCGTCCTGCAATCCTGTTGGGCTGAAATCCACCTACTTTTGGAAACTTACGAGTTCAATTTTGAAGAGCCTATTAAACAGTTGGCAAAAGATAAAAACATTGACATACTTAAATTTCCAAATCCCAAGTTTTTAACCAACCCAACCGAGCAGGTTGCCGATGAACCCGCCGATATGGATTTGCTGCAAAACTGCACTTCGGTTTTTTTAGAAAAATGTAAAGCCAATAAAGTGGCCGATGAGCACCTGCCCGAACTGGAATACACTTTCAACGAATTGATGGACCTTATGAGCATGGAAGAAGGTAACTAACACCGTTCAACAAATAGCCCCCAATAAAAACCGGACAGATTCTATTTCAAACATCAGTATCAACAAAGCTAATAACGCATGAAAATTCTATCCATAAGGCTCAAAAACCTGCACTCCTTGCGCGGTGAATGGCATATCCCTTTTTACGAAGGTCCGTTGCTCAATGCCGGCATCTTTGCCATCACGGGTCCTACGGGAGCCGGTAAATCTACTGTTTTAGATGCGGTAACCTTAGCCTTGTATGGTGAAATATCGCGGAACAGCGAGAACGGTGAAGTCATGTCGCACCACACCGGGGAGTGTTGGGCCGAAGTAGAATTTGAATCGAACGGACAACGCTACCGCTCCCGTTGGGGTCAGACCCGCGCCCGCCAAAAATCGGACGGCAACCTTCAAGCCCATGAAATGATCCTGGCCGAGTTACCTTCAGGAAATATCATAGGCAATAAAATCAGAGAGGTGAAAGCGGAAATAGAGCGTATAACCGGTTTAGATTTTACCCGTTTCACCCAATCCGTCCTCCTATCGCAAGGGGAGTTTGCCAAATTTCTAAAAGCCGATGCCAACGACCGCGCCAATCTGCTCGAACGCATTACCGGCACTCAGATTTACGCCGAACTCTCTAAACGATGCTTCGAAGTAACCAAAGAAAAACGAACAGCCCTTGAACTCAAACAAGCAAAACTAAAAACCGACCTGCTAACGGAAGAAGCAAAACTGCAACTCACCGAGCAACTCCAACTATTAGATGCCGAAAGGAAACAACAGAAACTACAGGCCGATAGCTTGAATCAACAACTTCAATGGTTGAATGACCTACAAAAACTACGGCAAACCATCCAAAATACACAAACCCAACTATCGGTTGTAGAGCAGAAAAAGGAAGCGGTAAAACCCGATTTAGACCGTTTAGCCCGCCACGAAAAAGCCTCTGCCTTCATCAAACCCCTCCATGAATTGAAAAATTCTGCCAAAGAAATTGCCGTTTTGGAAGCCAAAAAAACAAAGCTCCTCAACGACTGTGTAACTTTGGCAGGCGAGCTACGGAAAATAGTGAAAGATGAACAGTCGCTAAAAGAAAGGATACACAAAACTCAAACAACTTTAAGCGAACAGCTCCCGCGCATAGATCAGGTCATTCAGTTGGACACGCAACTGCACGAGTTAAAAAAACAGCTTACCGATGTCGGGGCGCAATTCACCCAAGCCTCCGAGAGGCTTCAACAAGTAACTACACAAATCGGCAAGTTGGAAGAAGCAGCCATAATTCAACAAAATGAACTGGAAACAACAAACGCATTTTTACTCGCCAACCAACAAGACGAATCCCTGCCGCAAGCTCTGCCGCGGCTGGAGGAGCAAATTACTCAACTCGGTAAGCAACAACAACATCTTAACGAACTGACCGACAAAAGCCTTGCAACTCGGCAACAAATAACCACCTTGCAGCAAGATGAGGGTAAGTTACAAACAGAGGTAAAGACGCTGCAAGAGCAAAACCAAACCCTGTTACAACAACAACATAACCTTGCAGCAGAACTAAAGAAGTCCCCTGAAATTCAAGTGCTGCAAGACCAACTTATCGGGCTTGAAAAAAGCCTAAATGCCCTCACCCGTCAACAGCAGCTTTCGAAAGAATTTGTCCGAAAATCGGAAGCCCGCATACAACTCAGACAAACCTATATACAACTTGAGGGAAGCGTACAAAACGCAACCACCGAACTCAATGCCGCCCAAAAACAATCGGAAGAAGCCGTTGAACACCTCTCGTCTTTGCGTATGCGCTTAGAGGCCGAGCGTTTAGTGGCAAAGTATGAACAGGACAGACTCCTGTTGACAGACAATGAGCCTTGTCCCCTTTGCGGGAGTACGCACCACCCTTACGCAACCGGGGCGGAGCACGGTAAAATTTCGGAAACGGAAATGCTGATTACCACACAAGAGCAGAAAATTAAAACACTTAGCACCCAAATCATAGCCTTAGAAAAACAAAAAAGTGCCCAAAGCTCGCAATATGAGCAAACGAAAACAGAAGGTTTGAAACTGAAAGCAGAATTAGAAGACCACATACAAAAAGAGTTTGACAATCTAAATCTTCAATTCCAAACACAACACGCGATTGAACAACCCGATGTTTTCACCCTCTTTCTGACCGATGCCCGGCAACAGCAACAACAACTCCGACAACAAACCGAAACAACCAATACTTTAGACAAACAACACCGAGAAATCAAAGACCGTTTGACCAATGCGCAACAACTTGCCCTCCAAAAGGAAGCAAGCCTGCAA
Source organism: uncultured Bacteroidota bacterium (assembly GCA_937907475.1). GTDB lineage: Bacteria > Bacteroidota > Bacteroidia > Chitinophagales > UBA2359 > UBA2359. Next base: position 29,645 of record CALCIK010000021.1, read on the forward strand.
AAGATACAAACACAAATTGCCAATTCACAAACCAACCTTGTTGAAATAGACCGGCAAATCCAACATCAACAAAACGAGCATCAACTGCATAGCGAAAACATCAACCGCCAACTGTTGCAGTATGTCCGGGAATTGCCCACGTCCGCCGCTCAATATGCCGGTCTCCTACAGACCTTACAGCAAAGGGCACAACAGTTCCAAACCCAAGCAAATAAAAAAACCGAACTCCAAAGCACGATTGCCAATACCCAAACCGCTTTAGAAAAAACCAAAGAACAGCTTGCCGAAAAGCAAAAACTGAAAACCGAAGCCGAGAGCCGAAACAATAAGCTCACCTCCGAAATCAGCCAACTGAAAACTAAAAGACAAAACCTAAGCAACAATTTTTTGGAAAAAGACCCAAACGCAGAAAAAACCCGCCTGCAAACCGATCTCGAAAACGCCAAAAATGCTTATCAAGCCGTTGCCGATGACCACAAGGTAAAAGGCACCCGTCTCGACGAACAAAAAAAGCAGTTGGAAGAAACGACCGATGAACTAGCCCTTAAAGGTGATGTGTTGCTATACTTTACCGAGGAATTGCAGAAGCAAATCCAACCCGCCGGATTTGCAAGTATTTTAATACTCGATGAAAGCATCATTGACAGTGCCGAAGAATTGAATACTATTAAAGACACCGAAAAGAAACTGCAACAACAAAGAGCAGAATTAACCGGCACACTTCAAACCACGCAAGCAACATTAGAAACGCTACAAGAACAACAACTGACCCACCAAACAACAGAAGAACTGCAAGCCCAACTGCAAGATACTAATCAACAACAACAAAGCATAAGTCAAATCATCGGGCAAATCAACGAAAAGTTGGAGCAGGACAAAAAACTTCTGACTGAAAACCAACATTTGCAAGCCGAAATACTCCTGCTCGAAAAAGAACACGGCAGATGGAGAAGGTTAAACGACATCATCGGCTCGGCAAGCGGCAACGAATTTAAACGATTTGCCCAAGACATTACCTTACAACAATTGGTGCAACAGGCAAATGTCCACCTAAAAAAGTTAAATGATCGTTACAGGATACAAAAACGAACCGATAAAGAGTTAGACATGGAAATAGTAGATATGTATCAGGCAAACGTATCGCGGTCGGTCAAAACCCTTTCGGGCGGTGAAAGTTTTTTGGTGAGTTTGGCCTTGGCATTAGGGCTTTCGGATCTAGCCGGACGAAAAACCAAAATTGAGTCCTTGTTTATTGATGAAGGCTTCGGCACTTTAGATATGGGTACTCTTGACCTTGCCATCAGCACTTTGGAAAACTTACAGACACAGGGTAAAATGATAGGGGTTATCTCACATGTTGAACTGTTGAAAGAGCGCATCACCACACAAATACAGGTCATCAAAAAAAGTAACGGAAACAGCGAAATCAGAATACAAGCCTAAAGTTGCGACTCATAACCTGTTAACGAAACTTAAATCATTTGCAAAAGTGGCATCAATGTTGTATTATTGCACCCTTAAACAGACATAAAAAGCAAAAAAATTAACGTCCGGTTAAACTACTTCAGAAACCTTATGTCTATTTATCCGTAACACACAAACAAAACAAACAACGCAATTAATTAGTAACAAAAAATAAAACAACGAAACATGAAAAAGTTGATTTCTTTCCTTCTCATTCTCGGTCTAATAGCAAGTGCTGATGCTTTCGCACAAAAGAGTTCAAAGGATAAAACTAAAAGCGAAGATAAAATTCAAAAAGCCGGCGAGGTAAAAACCAACGAAGTGCCGCAAGTTAAAAAACGCAGCATTGAAGAAAGAGCAGACATCCTGACCAAATACATGATCGAGGAATTAAACCTAAACCCCGACCAAGCGAAAAAAGTACATGCCGCCAACTATCAGGCGACTAAAGAAATAGACTTCCTTCGCGAAAACCGTCAAACCAAAGCAAGAACCTTTAAATCCGAAATAAAGGCTGCTTACGACAATCGCGAAAACTCTATTCGTGCAGCACTTACTCCTCAGCAATTGGTAACTTATGATGCCAACAAAAAGAAAATGCGCGAGATAAGAAAAGCCGACTAATTGTTAAATAGCCTCGAAAAATAAACCAATAAGTAGCTCCAATGTTAATTCATTGGGGCTATTTTGTTTTTTACCCCAATGACACACAATAAATTGCAAATGCAATGCGTTCATTCCTTTTCTAAGCAGTTCGTCTAATCTAATATTGTATGATGGAAGACCCTCGCTAATGAAAGCGTCAGTTATACTATTGCTCCCGATAAAATCATTTCAAATTAACATTACCTAACCATCCTCCCCTTTTTCATGAGTCAATAGTTCGTTAAAAATTAAGCGGCAATACAGCCCAAAGATAAGAGCTCTAAG
>CALCIK010000022.1 GCA_937907475.1 uncultured Bacteroidota bacterium
TCTGTTTCTAATATATCCAACATCGCAAAACCTCAAAAATCACCGAACTATTGTATAGATAACTTTTCTAAAAATGCACTTTTACAACTGATTATTGTGAAAGCGTGTGCTTGATTTCGGATTTTTTTTTGAACTTTAAGCGGCCTTGCTTCGGGCAGTTGTTCGGGCCGGTTTGATATCGGCTTAAACGAATATGCCAACAGCTTATGATCATCCTATTTCAATCACCTTTTACCTTCTTTGCCTATGTACTATACTGACAAAACTTTAGTGTTTTTGAATGGACAATGGGTGGCCGCAGGCGAGGCGCAAACCTCTCTCTATTCACAAACTTTGCATTACGGATTGGGCGTTTTTGAAGGGATTAGGTCTTACCAAACGCCAAAAGGCACTAAAATTTTTAAGGCTCGCGAGCATTACGAACGGATGCACTACTCTGCCAATTTGATGCAATTGACTATTCCTTATTCAGTAGAGGAATTGATTGAGGCGAGTTATTTGCTGTTGGAAAAAAACGGTTTGAGTAATGCGTATTTGCGCCCATTGGTTTATACTGAGCCGTTGATGAAACTGCTGCCTCCCAAAGAGGTGAATGTTTTTTTGTGTGCTTGGGAATGGGGTTTGTATTTGGGCAGCAACTTGTTAGACGTGATGATTTCGTCTTTTCAACGCCCGAACCCGCGTGCCACTTTTGTAGATGCCAAGGTAACCGGGCATTATACTAACTCCATATTAGCCACACATGAGGCCGTTACCAATGGATTTGACGAAGCGTTATTGTTGGACATCAACGGCAATGTTGCCGAAGGGTCGGGGGCAAATTTCTTTTACGAAAAGGACAGTCAACTCTACACCGCTCCCAAAGGCAGTATTTTAATGGGCATAACCCGAAACACAGTCATGGAACTGTGTCGAAATTCTGGCATACCCGTCACGGAGTGCTTTTTTACCCCTGATGACCTGAATGATGCTGATGGTGCTTTCTTTACCGGCACAGCTGCCGAAGTTGCAGGTATTAAAAGCATTGATCGCCGCCCCATGAAAAAGGAATGGAAAGAAACGATTGGCTTTTTCCTTTCGGGGGAATATCAGAAGCTTATTCTTTCTTAATCAGTTTGGTGTTTAGAGTATAGTATTAACATTATGCTTAGACAAAAGACGTTAAAAGTTAAAAATGAAAATGGAATCCGCCTCCTTGATGTTAAAGACTTGCGCAGACAGATAATGAGTCTCATTTATAATGCAATCTAAAATTATCACTAATTAGAATAGAGGAGAGCGGTATTGTCATTCAACTATTGTTTATTTTCAATTCGAAGATAGCTTTTTCCATGGAAAATTGTAAGGAAATTGGCTTGACTTATTTTATAAACAAACCGAAATTTCCTGAAACAAAGCAAAAAATAGCCCCGGCAGTCAATTGATTGTCGGGGCTAAAAAAAATTTAATTAAAGTTTAGTTCCTTTACTGAATCACTATCAATTTGGTTTGTTGAGACAAACCCCATTCAGGTGCATTCAATTGACAAATATAAACTCCTGCGGGTAAGTTTGAACTGTTAAAGGTTTTAATCATAGACTGATCTCTTTGAACGACACCGTCAAATATAATAGCGATTTCTTTGCCCGATAGATCATAAACGGTAACCTTTGCTTTAGTTGATTCAGGGAGTGAAAAGGCTATAGTTGTTTGACCTTTAAATGGATTGGGAAATGCCTGTAAGTTTTCAGAGGTTAATGAAACTAAATCTGTTTTACCACGTCCGCGAATTTGTTTGGGAACCCAAAACCAACCAGTAATTTGATTTTCATCCCCTGTCGAAGGTAAGGCATCAGGTCCACAATCAGTAACCGTTACTATGTACCAACCTGCCGGCAATCCAGTTATGTTAGGGCTGTTAGTATTACCCGATGGCAGCCAAGCTGAGGGGTGTCCCCATGTATAACTATAAGGAGTGCCCCCACAAGGATTTCCGCCTTGAACGACCAATGAAATTGCTCCTGTGTTTGATCCATTGTCAGAGGTAATGGCATAACTCGCAATGTTTAATGCCCCGGCCGTACCTGAAGGATTGGGACTTGTAAAAGAAAGAACATTTGCACCGCAAGGACCACTGGAACTGTCGGTTATGTTTACGCTCCAAGCAGCATTGGAAGCATAAATAACGGTAATCTCGTTAATGCCGGTAAAAAGGTGTTGGACAAAACCATTGGTAGTCCAATTGTAATTAAATGGAGCCGTCCCTCCGCTATGAGTTATCACATAGACGTTGTAAAAAACAGGAATGCCTCCACTATTACTTGCAGCATTGAGTGTACCCGTCAATGCACCGGTATTGTTAACGGTAATTGTAAAAGAGCAAGAAGCAGATTGACCACTTGCAGCCGAAACATTAAAGGTATTAGTAGTTGTTCCTATTGGAAAAATAAAACCACTGGGTAATCCGGTAGTTTGAACCGTAGTAGAACCCGTGCAATTATCTGAACCAATTGGCGAGGTAAAACTAACCGCAGCACCGCAAATGCCCGGAGAATTATTGACCACCACCGGTGTAGGACAAATGATTGTAGGGGGTTCGTTGTAATTAACCGTAACGGTAAAAGAACAATTAGCTGTTTGTCCCGTTACGGCAGTAACCACATAAACATTGGTCGTAGTTCCAAGTGGGAAAGTCGCACCGCTGGCAAAACCGTTAGTTTGAAGAGTTGAAGTCGAAGCGCAATTGTCGGTTCCAACAGGAGTGGCATAATTGACCACTGCCCCGCAAATACCAATGTTGTTGTTTACTGTTATGGGCGATGGACAAATAATAGACGGTGCGGCATTATAGTTGACAGTTACGGTAAAGGAGCAGTTAGCGTTTTGTCCATTCGCGGCAGTTACCGTATAAACGTTATTGGTTACTCCGACAGGGAAAACTACCCCACTTGCTAAACCCGAAGTTTGTGATGTGGATGCACCCGAACAGTTATCAGTTCCAACAGGTGGGATATAGCTCACCGTTGCCCCACATTCTCCCGGAGTATTATTTACTGTTATAGGAGTCGGACAATTGATTGCAGGGGGTTGCGTATCGTTGACCGTTACTGTAAATGAACAAGTGGCACTTTGAGCACCTGATGTAACGGTAAACGTATTCGTTGTAACGCCAACAGGAAAAGTAGTACCGCTCGATAACCCTGCTGTTTGTGAAGTAGAAGGTGTGCCGCATTCATCTACACCTACTGGAGGGGTATAATTTACTGCTGCCCCACAATTACTGCCAACAGAATTTGTATTAATATTTGATGGGCAGGTGATAGTTGGAATACCTCCGCCACCGACCGTAACAGTTACAGCATCAGTCCCGGAACAGCCTCCGGCCGTTGCGGTCAATGTATAAGTAGTGGTTGCACCGGGTGTTGCCACAGGATTAGCAATATTGGGGTTACTTAACCCGGTAGCCGGCGACCACAAATAAGTTACAGGTATATTAACGTTTCCGTTGATGAGCATATCATCTATATACCAATTGTCAATATTCCAAACATTCCCATCAAACAAAAAACGGAAATAGAATATCTGCCCGGCCAAATCATTGAGGTTAACATTCACCGTATTTGCAGCAACATCTCCGGTTGGAGAGAGTGTCCATCTATCCGTCCAATTGGCTTGGTCAGTTGAGGTTTGAAGTTTAAGGTTATAAGTTCCGGTAAAATGATCTACAAAGTGCTTGAATGAGAAATTCAAAGTTGTGTAGTAAGTTGCATCTATAGGAGGAGATAAAGCCCATGAAAATACAACGGTTGGGTCGCTTCCCGAAAAATATTGAAACAACATTTCATCGGCAGTGCCTCCGGCATTTGCAGTGGCACTTATCACCCATCTGCTTCCGTCGTTGGTAATGAAATTGGCAAAATCAGCAAATGAATTGGCACTAAACAAGGTTTGATTGCCGGAAGGCACAGACGAACTACCGTTCAAAGTGGTACTGCCACTACAATTAATAGTAACATCATTTCCGGCATTAACCGTAGGAGGGGTACAGTAAGTAACGCGAATTACCCCTCCTGAACCAAAGCCACCGGTTTGAGAACCCCCAAAGAGATTAGCAGTTTTAGCACCGCCGCCTCCACCGCCATAAGCATTACCCGAACCACCGTTGCTTGCCGAACTAGCTCCTGTTCCACCATTTCCTCCAAGTTGCGAGCCACCAACTCCACCAATACCTCCGGTTCCGCCATTTAAACATAATCCTGAACCTAAAGCACCATTTACACCATTACCTCCGGCAAAATCAGAACCTGCTCCACCGCCGCCGCCGCCTGAAGCATCACAACTACCTGCTCCTGTTCCATTCCCCCCATTACCTCCGTTTCGGGTTACCACATTACCCACACTTGCCGAAGCCTGACCTCCGGTTGAGCCGGGTGAGGTATTATTTGCAACACCCAATCCTCCTTTCGCCATAACAGTAGAAGGTGAACCAAAATAAGTATCGCCACCATCTTTAACAACTGATGAAGCGTTCCCTCCATTACCGCCAACACCTATTACATAACTAAATGTTTGGCCGGGTGTAACTACTAAATTGCTTTTAGCATAAGCACCGCCGCCACCGCCACCGCCTGCACGTCCGGCACTGTTTGTCCATGCTCCTGCCCCACCTGCTCCCCAACACTCTACTTTAAGTGAAGTTACTCCGGCAGGAACCGTAAACGTTCCATTGGTAGATAATAGTTGTACTTGCGGCTGAGCTATGATTGGAATTTCTATAAGTAGTCCAAATATTAAGATTAAAATCTGGTATGACAGCACTAATTTTAATCGTAATACAGATTCTAACCCTGTTACGCTTTGTTTGGAGATTGAGTAAAAATTTTTCATACGCTTTACTGGTTTAATGTCAAAATGAATTAAGAGGTATAGATAGAGCATTTCAAATCACTACATTTCTTTTACCAAATAGATTAAGATAGTGTGAAATTACTTCATCGCTTAAAAATAATCACAATAATCGTATTAGTGCTATTAAACCATGAAAAAGTGTCTTTTTTGTCGGATTTATTTAGTTCCCACTCTATTTATTAAATAAACGTTGTTGTATAAATACGCTCATCTACCGAATAAAAGAAGAAAAGGTAAAACTATAAACATTAAAAAAATAGCCCCCTATTGTTTAACAGATAAACAAAGGGGGCTATTTACAATAAGAGCATTAACAGACTATGCCATAACTAGTGAATTAGGATGACCTGTTTTTGAATAGATTTGCCCCATTCTGACACACTCAAACGACAAATATAAATTCCGGCAGGCAAGTCGGTTGCGCTAAATGTAACAATGTTCTTTTGATTACTCTCAGCGACTCCATCAAATAATACAGCCACTTCTTTACCAATAATATCATAAACCACTAATTTGGCATTTGCTGTTTCGGGTAAAGTGAATGTAATGTTGGTTTCAATCTTAAATGGGTTGGGGTAAACCTGTAAGTTTTCAGTATTTAAGGTTAATAGTTCAGATTTCCCGCGACCTCGTATTTGTTTTGGCACCCAATAATAACGAATGATTGATTGTTCGTCGCCACTATTTACTATTCCATCGGGACCACAATCTGTAACGGTAACTACATACCAACCAGCCGGAAGACCGGAAATAGTATGATTGTCAATACTGCTTGCCAACCATGAACCTGGACCTGCCCAAGAGTAATGGTAAATACCGGGAGAACATATATACCCACCGTCAACAACCACACTTACAGAACCTGTATTCGAACCATTATCGGATAATATAGTGTGGCTCATAACATCTAATACACCTACCCCACCCGAATCTGGTACATTGTTAAATACTAATTGCCCAATCCCACAATTGTTGCTATCAGTAATAGTTACACTCCAAGAAGCTCCGTTGGCAAAAACTATTTCAATCTCTCCCGGTGCAACGATATTGTGTTGAACATAGCCGGTTGTGTTCCATGTATAATTATAGGGGGCTACACCTCCTCCAAATGAAATAGTATTGATATTGTAAAAAGTTGGAACAGTACCGTTACCAAAGGAATTATTCACCTCGCCGGATAAAATTTGGATTGCCGGCGGCTGATTAATAGTGATACTCTGAATACAGGCACAGCCATTAGCATCTGTTGTAGTGAGCGTATAAGTTCCTGCACCTAAACCATTTAACCCCGAAGTCTGTAAACCATTACTCCAAAGATAATTGTAAGGAGCAACTCCTCCATTAACAGTAGTTGTAATGCTACCATTGGTATTGCCAAAACAGTTTACTTGAGTAGCAGTTGCAGTACAATTCAGCAAATCAGGTTGGGTAAGTAATACACTTCCTGTTGCCGTACAGCCACTATTGGTATCTGTTACCGTTACAAAATAGCTTCCGGCAGAAACGCCATTTAAACTACTACTATTATTACTATTGCTCCAATTGTAGTTGTATGCACCGGAACCGCCTGTTACAATAGTCGATGCCGTTCCATTACTTCCCCCTTGACAACTTACGCCAAAGCCATTGTAATTACTTCCATTAACAGTTACTGTTAAATTAGAAACAGTAACGGTAAAGCTACACAAGGCGGTGTTGTTACCGGCATCTGTTGCAGTATAAGTTACGTTTGTCGTTCCAAAACTAAAGGTACTGCCGGGTAAGTGGTTTGTGTTAAAAGAAATAACACTGCAATTGTCCGTTGCAGTTGGCGGTAACCAAGTGGGTTGAGTCAAACAAGTAATAAAACTTTGAGGACACCCGCTTATGATTGGTGCTTGAGTATCATTAATAGTAACTGTAAACGAGCATGTCGCTGTATTACTTGCAGCATCGGTAGCCGTATAGGTTACTGTACTCGTACCAATACCAAAGGTACTGCCAGAAGCAACTGAACTATTCAAACTGTTAACAGAGCAATTATCTGTTGGCGTTGGTGCTGTCCAGCTAACAACCGCATTGCAATTATTTACTCCCGTAGATTGAATAATATTGGATGGGCAGCTTATTGCAGGTGCTTGGGTATCGTTCACGGTAACAGTAAAGGAACAAGTCGCTGTATTTCCTACAGTATTTGTTACCGTATAGGTAACAGTAGTGGTGCCTAATGCAAAACTGCTTCCTGAAGCTGTCGAACTACTTAAGCTACCAATTCCACAATTGTCATTAGCAGTTGGAGAAGACCAACTAACCACAGCATTACATAAGTTGACATTTGTAGATTGGGTAATGTTGGAAGGACAAGTAATGGTAGGTAAATGAGAATTGACTACCGTAACCGTAGCACCACATGTACTGCTATTACCATGAGCATCAGTAACCGTCAAAACAACAGCATTAGCACCAACACTCA
>CALCIK010000023.1 GCA_937907475.1 uncultured Bacteroidota bacterium
ACACAAAAGTAACTATTCTCTTAACTACTTTTAGACTTTCGCAAGAGGTCTAATAATTAATCGTCTCACCAAGTCCGGCATATAGATAGTCGTTTTGGTAGGTGTCATTTAGGATTTTAAAAGCAAGATGTCCGGTGCAATGTGCCGGTGCTACTCGATGAACTTTTAAATCATTCTTAAGCATTTTCACCAATTGAATGGTTTTGGGTCTGTCAAATGGTATCATGTGAAAACCACCATATACTAATTCAATTGCATCACTCGTGTATGTTTGGGCTTGTTTAATGATATTCTCAACTCCGGTATGGGAACAGCCCACAATTAACACCTGACCTTTACCGGTTTTCATGGTAAGCGACAGTTCGGGAAGATTGGTGTTTTTACAGGCATCGGATGCGTGTTCAAACTGTCCTTCAACAAACGTTTTTCCGGGATAACATGAAAAGTAACCCATGAATTGGGAATTGGTTGCTATCAGATTAAGACCGGGTAGAATTTCTTTGGAGGTTTTTACAAATTCTATGTCGGCATTCCAAAACCGTCCTGATTGGTTAATTGAAAATTTAGTGCTTCCGCCATCAAAGTATTGCATATAGGTCGGTAGCGAGTCTTTCACCTGTGGCTCTTGCCCTGTTGCATCAAAAGGCACTGCCGCCCCCCAAAATATGTCATACGGAAAGTAGATTTTCACTTTGGGATTTACTGTCAACAAATAGTCGAGTCCGTTAAGGTGGTCAAAATGTCCGTGAGAAACCACAACGATATCAACTTTGGTGAGGTCAATGCCAAGTTTGGTGGTGTTATTCTTGAAAATATCGGCGTTACTGCCCGCATCAAATAAAACGGTCTTCCCTTGATATTTAGTGATACATGAAAACCCAAAGTCTTTGGTCAAAGAGGTATCCTTACTGAATGCATCGTAAAGATTGGTAATTGTTCCTTCTTTGACCTCAAAAAAATTCTTGTCAATCTCTTTATTGCATGATATCAGCAATGCAATAAAGAAAAGACTAAAGCGGGTAACTTTTTTCATGGTGCTGTTTGTTTTGATGTTATACTGAAAAAAAACTAAAAACATGTATTGTCTTTACAGCATGACTTTAAACGTCAGTTTGTCCATAATCACAACTAAGCAGTCAAAAATACACCAACTGTTATTCTGTATAAGCGAATTAAACAACTTTCTTATCAATAGTATTTGAGGAAAGGAATATAGCGGAAAGTAAGGTCAACATTTGACATAATTACTTTAATATTGAAAGCAGCCTCTATTATGATTCATCTTTCTGTAAAAGGAGTGGTAAACAATACTTAGGGGTCTTGGTCAACAACTAAGCTGTGACAAACCGTTTTTATCGTTTATTAATTCTTTCCAAAAAAGCCTTGACACCCGATGAAAACCTTTTCACCTGTCCACCAACCCCTTCTGTATTGATATATATGGTATTGTGCTCGGAAGCTATTTCGTTTGCAGGTCGTGTTTGGGTGTAGTAATAGGTTGCTATTGATTTTCTATTAACATTATATGGTGTTTTCAAAGGTTTAGGATGTCCATGAAAGGAAATTTCGTTTGTTTCAAAAATGACACACCTATTGAATGTTGGTGAAATCTTTTCTAGCAAAATTTTTTCACCCTGTGATAAATCCCATAACTCTAAATGTCCTTCATATTCATCTTTCCAGTCTTTATTCATATACACCAATACATTTAACCGCCTATGGAATTTTGTCTTTGGGTGTATATTGTAATCTACATGTACATTCAAAAAAGCACCGCTAAGGGATTGATGAAGCCCGCCCCCAAAAAGAGCTTCATCGCCAATCAATTTATCTTCAATTTCTGTAACTTCTTGTAACCAACTAAGGAATTGCGATGAATTCATTTCTTTAAAAACGTTATCCATGATGGAATCCTTTTCGAATTTCGTTTTTTGGAATTTGTTTTTTTGATCCAGATATGTTGTCCCGTCCCATTTGCCGTCTTGAATAGAGGGGTAATTTTGATAAATTAACTCGGCAGGTTCTGTTGAAAAAAAGTTTTCAAACATGACATAACGAAACGGTTTCTTTGACTGATAATCAGCTTTAATGTTTGCTTGTCTTTCTAATAGACTTTTCATGTTGATTAATTCCATGCTAATTGATAGTTATGTTTGGTTTTGAAATAATAAGAAGTTCTTTACCATTCAGGTTTGAGCCAACAATTTGGCTTACTCCGTCCCAATTGGAAATATCTTCCGGATTGAAATCCCAATCACCTGTCAATATGAGGTAAGGGTTGTTTTTGAACATGGTTTTTGCAAATTCAACATCGAGATAGTTTGGATGAACCTCTCCCCAGTTGACATGCCAAATTTCCGGTTCCCTTTCTCTAAATTCCTTACTGCCGTTTGGGCAAAATGCCATAAAAATTCCTTTAGGTTTCAAATGTTTCTTTGAAAGCGATACAAACCCTTCAATATCACTTAAATGCTCAATGACGTGAGAGCTTAAAATTATATCGTTCTCTTTGGGTAAATCTTGGGTGTCTGTAAAAATAGTAACTCCAAGTTTATTTTTCCCAAACTCTGCTCGTGGGATTGATAATTCGTAACCTACAGCATTGTATCCGGAGTTAATTAGTTTGAAAACATTATACCCCCAGCTACAGCCATAATCAATCATGTTGATTGGTTCATTAAAAAGGGTATTTAAGTACTTATCGTAGCTCCTTAATAATGGGAAATTATTTTGTTTGAGATCCTCTATTTCCTTATTTGAAGGAAACTTTGTCATTATATGGGTTTCTATACTGTATTCTTTTTGATAGAATTCCCTCAAAAATTTGTCATTATCTTTAGGATGTCTATGATTCAGTCCACACCTATTGCATTTAAGTAAAATGGAAAAGTAATATTTTCTATCCAATTCAGATAAGTCAGTAGAATGACAATATGGGCATTCCTTTTTTTGTCCGCTATTTAAAATTAAACGCATTAGGTAACGCAACCTTTGTTGTAAACCCATGTGTAAGTTTTTGTATTTAGCTTATAAAATCAATACTTTCCATTTCTCGAAAACCTTCCTCAAAAAATACTCTAATGCGTGCGATATTCAAGCAATAGAGGTTGCTTCTGACTATTATGAAGATGATGCTTACCACAAAAGATTCATAAGCCAATACTTAGTTATAAGCACTTTTGTTTGACTGCAAAACAAAGTGCTCCTTATCTATTACTTTACCCCAACGGTTATCAGTTCAAGCTACTGCCTAATCGAATAGGCGATGTTTAAAGTTCTCATCAAAGTTTGATGCTTATACTGTCCATATATGCAAATTTCAATTTCAAACTAATGGTTCTTTCTTAACTAATTTTGTTGCAAAGTAAATTAGAGAAAAGACAAGGATGAAAATGGCAATGCTTATAAATTCCTCTTTTTTTAAGCTGGAAAGTAACCACAGAATTACGCAAATCGCAAGTATTGGAATAGTTATTCCTCCCGGAACATGGAAGGTTTTTTCTGATGCTTCCGTTTTAATTTTTCTGAGTTTGATGGCTGCAAGAACAACTCCAAGGTAAATCAAGAGGGTGGAAGCACCGGAAATGATAGCAAGTTGTTTGAACCCTCCTGAAACAGCAAATAATAGACCCAACGAAGCATACAGCGCAACGGCAATATGAGGTGTAAAATAGCGTGAATGAACCGTAGCCAAAACTTTTGGCAACACTCCGTTTCTTGCTCCGGCATAAAGGATGCGTGGATTTCCAAGCATTGCACCACCTAAACCGCCAAACATAGAAATGGTAGTAGCAACAATCATCAATGTGATACCTACTTTACCAAAAATTATCCCTGCGACTGCTGCTAATGGAGAATCTTTATGATCTAAAATAGTATCGCCTAAAACACCTTGGGTTACCAATTGAATGGATATATATAAAATAAGTACGCAGGTAACTCCTAAAAAAATACCTAGAGGTACAGTTCGTTTTGGATTTTTCATTTCTCCACTGTTGCTTACCTGCGTTTCCAATCCCATGAAAGCATAAATCAAAAGCAGTGATGCCGTTCCGATGCTGCCAATTGTTGGCGTAGAAGCCCATTTTAAATTTTCGGGTGAAACAAAACCTGCCCCCACAACGATCAACAACACAAGCGGAATTAGCTTGGCAAATGCTGCAATTTCAATAAACCGCACTCCGTGTTTTACACTACGGATATTAATCAGTGCAAGCGTTCCGAAGATGAAAACAAAAAACAGTATTCTGTAAATTTCAATGCCAAGAACCGGAAAGAAATATTTAAGGGTATCTGCCAAAGCGTTGACAATTGCTGCATCCGATACAACACAGGATCCAATCAAAAATAAATTATTGGCAATAAATCCGGCAAATGGGCCAAATGCAGTTTCGATATACGAATAAGTGCCACCGGTAACGGTAACTTTACTTCCTACTTCTGCAAAACATAAAGCAATTAAAAAAATGAGCACTCCGCAAACTAAGTAAGCGACAATCGCTGCCGATCCAAGATTCTCAGCAACTAATGCAGGAAGGACAAATATTCCTGTTCCTACAGTCATATTTATAATTGCAAGCGTAAACGAGCGAACTCCAATTTCGCGTTTGAGATTTTCGTTTTCTGAAGTTAGGTTCATCATGTTGAAGTTGTGTTTATCCGGTTGAGTAATTTTAATTCATTTCTTGCAGCCAAGTAATCGGTTACACGGGTGCTTTAGTGTTGCTGAAAACGTCTGTTCGTCAAAAAAACTTCTATATCACCTCAAAAATAGACAACAAGTAGAATATACAAGCGATTTAAGTAACTTTTTTTCAGAAGTATTTTAGAGGGCATGAAAAAATTGAGCAGAAAGTGCTGTCAGTATTTGTATTGATATTGGTAGCAACCCTTTTATGATTCTACTTACAGCAAAAAGAACGAGGAACCGTATTGGTGGTCTAGGTCAATCGTTTGGTCGAGCATTTAGAAAAGATAATGCGGCACTTAGTATCAAGCATTTTTGGGAGTGCGGAACAAGTGTGCAAATAACACTCCAACAAAAGCTGCAAATGGCTAATATTGGCAGCAATACAAAGAACAAAATTAACAAAGGGTCTGTTGATAAACAAGATCATTAGCAAAAGGACCTTAACACCTAAAAGCAACGGTAAAGGTTAACCAAGTTCTTCCATACATCAGAGACAAACAGGATAGAATCAATATAACCCAAATGAATTAGCCCCATAAACGGAATGACCTACATTGTAAAAAACCTCTTGATAGGCTTGAAAAGTGCAAAGAGGGGATACAATTTCATTTTTATAACCCTCTTTTTCATTTTTCCGATGCACTTTTTCATTTTTATGATACACAATCTCGCATTTTTAAGAAGAAAAACGGCTTTTATCTACCTGTAGCCCAATTTATAAGATACTTAAAGTTTTTTCTAATGCACTTTTCGCTTTTTCTGATACACAAAATCATTTTTATAAGACACAAAAAGTTTTTTCTAACGCACTTTCCCGGTTTCCTTAGATAATCAGCCCTTTTATAAGATACTTTTTCAGTTTTATGGAACACTTTTTCACTTTTATGACCCTCTTTCGCACTTTTATGACCTTCTTTTTCAGTTTTATAAGACACTTTGA
>CALCIK010000024.1 GCA_937907475.1 uncultured Bacteroidota bacterium
ACCTAATCCTGTCTTTTTTTGCTTCCTTTCCATAATAAAAGTGGTCGTTTTTTTTAATTTGTGATGACACACTTTTTAGAACAGTCTCCTTAAACTTAGAAGTTTTGTCGCTAAACTTAGAAGTTTTGTCGTTAAACTTAGAAGTTTCGTCCTTAAACTTAGAAGTTTTGTCGTTAAACTTAGAAGTTTTGTCGTTAAACTTAGAAGTTTTGTCGTTAAACTTCTAAGTAAAATTCATAAAAAATGGATAAAAAGGCTTTTTTGGAGGTATTTAACGCCTTTTGGTCTGACCCCTTTCAGTTTATGGCTCGATAACCACTTAGCAACGGCGAACTGTATTACCCAAAAGTCTTTGCCCGAAATGGTGAGGGCTTTTTTTTTGTTAAATTATGTTACCGACACCTTTATCCTTTAATAGATGTAGGCAGGTGTCGGTAACATAATAGAAAATGGAGAAAGTAACCAAGCAAAGCAAAATAGTATAACAGATAAACATGAAAAGCATTCCTCAAAATACGCTTGGTAAGCCTAAAAATTGCTTCCGATAGACACAATTTTCGATTTCATGGCAGCAAAAGTGAAAATGATAGTAACAAAAGCTAAAATCGTAGTAGAAAAAGCTAAAATCGTAGTAGAAATTGGGGGTTGAAGCCTATCAGTTGCAAAAGATACGTAACAAAAGCAAAAATCGTAGTCGCAAAAGGGAAAATCGTAGTAGAAAAAACAAAAATCGTAGTAACAAAATTGAAAATCGTAGTCGCAAAACTGAAAATCATAGTAACAAAAGCAAAAATCGTAGTCGCTAATGAAAAAATCGTAGTCGCTTTTACAAAAGATACGTTACAAAAGTGAAAATCGTAGTAGAAAAAGCTAAAATCGTAGTAACAAATGAAAAAATCGTAGTAGAAATAGCAAAAACCATAGTAACAAACATGATTTTGTATAGATAAACGATTTTAGAAGGGGAGTATTAAAAAATAATCCGTTAAATCTTTTTCAATCACTCTTAATGATTGGTCTGACCCCTATCAGTTTATGCCTCGATAACCTCTAAACATCGGTGAAATGTATGAACAAAAAGCCCTTGCCCGAAACGGTGAGGGCTTTTTTTGTGATAATATTAGTGGTTTGTTGGAAATTGGTTATGTTTGTGGGGAGAAAACAATTGTGTATGTACAAAAATGCATTTCGTATAGTAAACCCAAATAGGTTGATTTACGCAATAAACTTGCGTATATACTTTGTTTGTGGGCAAGTAATAAAAATTATAACAATCAATATAATAACCCTAGTATTTTCAGCCAAATTGGCATTTGCTTGCAGTTGCAGTATGGGTTTGATTGATTTACCAATCAAAGAAATGGGCTGGACGCAAACTGAGACAAGTGGGATTTCGAGTATTTCAGATGTAATATTTACCGGTATTTTGCTGGACGCACAAGTAGTTGAAGAAACCTATCAGAGTTTTTTTCTTTATGAAACAAAAGAAAAAAAGTATGAACTCAAATTCAAGTTAATTAAATCATACAAAGGCGGTAAAAGTGATACAATAAAAATCAGAACTAACTACGGTAGTGATGCTTGTGGTTTTGGAGCAAAACTAAATACGGAGTGTTTAATATTTGGTGCAAAAGGGCGTGGGGGATACTTCTACACCTATAGTTCTGAATGTTGTAAGAGCATTTCTAAAGAAGAAGATGAAATAAAGTATAATAAATACGTTAGGTTTCTTGAATCATTGACCAATATGATAGACGGAGAATACATTTTTTATCAATCAAGAGGATATTGGCTAGGCGGATTTTCAGACACTTTGGAAGCCATACGATACAACATAAAGAATGGAAAACTTGAAGGCACCTGGCAAATTAAAGACAGAAATGAACGAATTTTAGAAAGAGGGGAATATAAAAACGGTCAAAAAACCGGAACTTGGGAAGTGATATCATATACAGAAAGCGATTGGAAGGATGCAGACGTGCAGATAAAGATAGAGAAAATACTTTATCAAAATGGATTGCCAAAAAAAAGCTATATCACTGTTGAAGATAAGGTATTTGTTGGGGATAAACCATTTCATTATCAATTAATTAGAAAGCAAAAAATCAAGAAAAAATATAAACACTTCGACATAAAAAAGTAAATGCCAATAACAACGGCTAGCTGTTGTTAACAGTAAGCACAAAAAAACCAAAGTATGATCCTAACAGAAATAGAATACAAAGCATATTTAGAAACACACCTTGAACTTCTATATTTCGTTGGGATTCAAAGCAAATTCTTTGATTCTGATTTTAGTTTTGACCAATTTCGCAAATTGGATTATACTGTTAAATTAGAATGTAGAGACACGTTATTGTCCGATATGAAATTATTGGACGATTACCTCTCATCAAATATTAATAGTCTGACAAAAGAGAAAATTGCCATTTTGAAAGGTTTCAAAAAGTCTATTACCGGCGAGTTTGTCATTTTAAAATGTTTGACCAGCTATGCCATTTTTAATAGCGTTGATGACAATAAATTTTATGCGGTAAAGGCATTAAGTGATGGATTTGATGATTTTTATGATCGGTTTCCCGTTCTCGTCAATGCCACAATTTTGCCTTTTAATGGCCAAATTATTTACGATGGCTTTCTCGAAACATCAGATATTACTTTCGGTCCCGGAATGAAATCTGACATGAATGAAGATTATAAACAAGCAAAAAAGAATAATCAAATAGTGATGACATTGTGAGAAGATAACCTACTGCTAACAGCACGTTTGCAATAGGTGGGGTTTCGTGCTTCCATGACAGTTTTGTGGTTACAAAAAGTTCAGTTCTTCAAATGAACATTTGTACTGAAAAGCCCGCCCATCGCAAATCTGCAAACCATTTGTGGCAAGCGTAAAACATAACCTAACAATAAATTCAACAACATTATGAAAATAGAAACTGCCGACCTTTGCGACAAATTTATTACTAAAATATCTGTTGCACTACCAATTGGCTTTAAAGACTTTGGCGGCAAAAAATCATTCCACGGAAAAATAGTAACTATTAAGTGTTTTGA
Source organism: uncultured Bacteroidota bacterium (assembly GCA_937907475.1). Taxonomy (GTDB): domain Bacteria; phylum Bacteroidota; class Bacteroidia; order Chitinophagales; family UBA2359; genus UBA2359. The sequence goes on from CALCIK010000024.1 coordinate 3,058, forward strand.
AAACAATCCATTGGTGCGACAAACATTAGAGACAGACGGAACAGACAAGGTTCTCGTTGTAGATGGTGGCGGCTCGAACCGATGCGCATTAATGGGTGATAATATGGCTGAATTAGCTGTTAGAAATAATTGGAATGGAATAATTATTTATGGTTGTATCCGCGACAGTGTTGCAATTTCAAAACTGGATATTGGGTTAAAAGCACTAAATGTAAACCCACTAAAAAGCGGAAAGAAAAATGAAGGGGAGATAAATGCCATTCTAAATTTTGCGAACATCGAATTTGTATCGAATCATTTCATTTATTGTGACGAAGATGGAATAGTAGTTTCAGAAGAAAAATTACATTAAAATGAAAATTACAATTTTGGACGATTATCAAAACATAATTAAAGAGCTTAAATGTTTTGACCTGTTAATGAATCAGGATGTCCAAATTCTTAACTATACAGAAAAAGACCCGAAATCTTTAGCAGAAAAATTGCAAGACACAAATATTCTTGTGTTGACAAGGGAAAGAACATCGGTGGACGCAGTATTACTTTCACTACTTCCAAACCTAAAACTCATCAGTCAGACCGGTAAAATTTCCAACCACTTAAATTTAGTCGATTGCACAAAATATAAAGTTGCCGTTGCGGAAGGAGTTGGCTCAGCAATCGCACCGGCAGAGTTGACTTGGGCTTTGCTAATGAATACGGTAAGAAATATCCCACAGGCAATCGAAGGAATGAAAAATGGAAAGTGGCAAATAAACATTGGTTCGACTATTCATGGCAAAACACTTGGAATTTGGGGTTATGGAAAAATTGGGCAAAAGATTGCTCAATATGCCAAAGTCTTCGGAGCAAAAGTTTTAATTTGGGGAAGCGAAACATCACGAGAAAAAGCGGTTGCCGATGGTTTTGAAAAGGCTGAGTCGAAAGAAACTTTTTTCAAAACATCAGACATCATAACATTGCACCTCCGACTTAATGAAAAAACAACCGGAATAGTTAAAGAAAGTGACTTGATGTGTATGAAAGAAAATTCAGTATTAATAAACACGGCAAGAGCGGAACTTATTGAAAAAGGAAAGCTATTGAAATGCTTAGCAATGGGAAGACCGTTATTTATTGGACTTGACGTTTATGAAGAAGAGCCTATCTACGACATAAATTTTGAGTTTCTTAAATTCCCAAATGTAGTTTGTACACCACATTTGGGTTACGTTGAACGAAACGGGTATGAATTATATTTTGGAAAAGCATTTGAAAACGTAATGAATTTCATTAACGGTAATCCTACAAATATTGCTAACCCTGAGGTTCTATGAATAAACGCCAGCCTCTAATATGGGCAAGACAGTACGAATTGAAACATTTGAGCAATCAATAAACTTGGTGTTGAATGGAGCATTTGTAAATTTATTTCCCTGCCTCGTCATTTGCCAAATTGTTAGCTGTAACCATAAAATACGAAAAATGAAATTCACACTTAGAAATATCTCTTTATTGATTTTAGTTTCCTCATTTATTTCTTGTAATGGACAGGTTAAAAATGACAAATCATCACCCGAAGTTGAGAAGGTCACAGAAGTAATCAAAATTCCTCTTCCTAATAACGGGTTTTCAAATGGTTACGTAGATATAGACGGTACGCTTTGGTTCACAAGTAATGGTGGTGGTGTTTACCATTTTGACGGTAAAACATGTAAAAATTATACTATGAAAGACGGATTGAGTAGTAATCGAGTCTTTTCAATACTTTCCGACAATAAAAATAATCTATGGTTCGGAACTCAAAATGGTTTAACCAAATACGACAGAAAAAAGTTTGAACAAATACCGCTGCCATACCAAGACACCACAACAGGTTGGATTAGCACTGTTTACCCCACTCTAAGCCCCAATGCTGCTTATGCTTTAGCAACCGATAATAACAACAACTTATGGATTGGCACTGGTGGTGCTGGAGCCTATTGCTATGATGGGAAAAACTTCAAATCCTATTTAACCGAAATCGGACAAAAACAAATAGATAGTTTGTACCACAATTGGATTCCTTTTATAAGAAAAGATAGCAAAGGAAATATGTGGTTTGCATCAATGACTCACGGTGGAGTCAGTCAATTTGATGGTAAAGAATTTACACAATATTTGATAAAAGATGGATTATGTGAAGACCAAATACGAACTATTTACTGCGACAAATCTGGAAAGATATGGTTTGGGTTTAACGGAAATAGAAATAGTGGATTAACTGTTTATGACGGTAGCTCATTCAAAACATATTCTGTTGAAGACGGTCTTTGCAATAAGCGAATTCGTGCAATTCATGAAGATAAAAATGGTAATCTTTGGCTTGGTGCTGACTTGGTTAATTTATGCATTTTTGATGGTCAAAAGTTTTCTGAATTTAACTACAACGGAAAGGCTTTCTCTGATGTACTATTCATTTTTGGCGATTTAGAGGATAATATTTGGTTTGGTGGAGCGAATGGAATTTGGAAATATGATGGAGAAATAGTAACTGAAATGACTACGAATAAATAGTAAAATGGCAACAGCTAACAGGCGTTTGGCAAAAAAGCGGGTTCAGTGGTTAAATGAAGCTATGTGCTTCGTATCAAGTTCAGTGCTGGCAGACAGCTTTGTGCTTCGAAATCCGCTTCTTCGCCAAGCGCCAAAACGTTACCTGCAACCGTTGAGGATAGTTTTAACTTAGAAAAGACAGGCATTGAATCAACAGAAAAATAATATCAATAACAAATGACAAAGCAATACATACACAAACGAATTTATTCTCTGCTGTTAGTTTTGATTTTTTTGACTTCCTGCAACGGACAAACCAAAACACAATCTCAAACAGAGAAGCAAAGTGAATCGAAAATACTTCCTATCGGACAACCGAAATTAATTAATTCACAGGGGACTCAAAAAAACGATAATGTTCATTGTGGCTTGCAAGACAAAGCAGGCAACATTTGGTTTGGCACAACAGGAAGCGGAGTGTATCGTTACGATGGCAAATTTTTTTATAATTACACAACAAAAGACGGCTTAAACAGTAATGCCGTTTGGTCAATATTGGAAGATAAATCGGGAAACATTTGGTTTGGAACAAGTGATGGCATTTGCCGTTTCGATGGAAATAAAATTATACCGTTTCCAATCAATGATTCTATTAGACCCATTCTAAAAAACAACAGTTATTATACGGATTGGGCACCAAAAACTACAGTGTGGAGTATGTTGCAAGATAAAACCGGTACAATATGGTTTGGAACCGGTGATGGGGTTTATTGTTATAATGGCATCAACTTTACACGGTTTTTAAATAATGACGGAGTAGTAAATAAAGATAGTCTTCAACTTAAAATGGTGGATTGTATGATTGAAGACAAAAATGGAAACATTTGGTTCGCTTCGGGTATGCCACCCGGTATGGAAGGCGTATGTCTTTATGATGGGAAATCAATTACCGGTTCTAAACCAAATGGCGATAGTTGGATTCGTTTTATAACAGAAGATAAAAAAGGAAACTTATGGTTTAGCGGTAGGCAAAATGGGAATTTCTATTATGATGGTAAAGCATTTAACATTTTCAAAGAGAAAGTTGAAATTGGCAATCCTATTTTAGTAGATAAATCAGGCAATATTTGGTTTAATGGAGAAGAAGGTGAAAACCTTGAAACTAAAGGAGGGATTTGGCGATATGATGGCAATGCGTTTAAAAATTTTACGATTGCGGATGGTATTGGAAAATATCATGTGTGGTGTATGGTAGAAGATAGTAGTGGAAACATTTGGTTTGGAACAAGAAATACTGGCTTGTATAAATATGATGGAATAGCCTTTACCAATTTTTCGGAGTAACAATCTTGGACAGTCAATGCTTCAGTCAGAGAGAAAGGCTGAAAAGAACGTTACCGACACCTAAAATAGGAAACACCTTTTAATGGATAAAATTAGGTGTCGGTAACGTAAAAAAACCTCTTAACTTCCCAAACTGTTAACATATCGTCCGTTTTTGTTTTCCAAAAACAGCTATTATTTAAACCCAAAAAACGGCAGGATGATGAAAGGGAAAAGAGCAATAAATTCCGACCATTATTCAAGTTGCGAAGTAGAACACTGGGTTCTGATTGACCCGGATAGCGTTTATACAGACAAAAGCAAAAAAAAGCATAAAGGAAGTGAATTGATTTCCAAAAGAAGGATTAGCATTAAAAACTGGGATATGGAAGCATTTCATTAGCATGACATAGAGGGATAGAATATTGTCGTTTTCCGGCTTCGTTTAGGAAAAAGCACGAACGCATAACACAGGTTATAAAAAATTGCGGTTTTGTATTAAATTTGAGCGGTGGAATGTTTTAGAACAATTGATAAGTATCAACAAAACAAAAAGTTCAGGAAATGAAAAAACTACTATTTCTACTATTGATCGGCTATTCGACTTTGGCATTTGGACAACAAGCTGATATGCCTGATTTTGACATGGAGGAGTTTGATAAAAAATCTGAAATTGCGGAGTGGTTGTTTGAATATGATATGGTTGCTTGGGTGACGACTGACAGTGTGATGGCATCGGATAAAAAAGAGATAGAAAAACTTGGTGCAGAATGGTTTTGCTATATAGAAGATTATTCTTGGCATGCCGTTTATGGTGATTTTGAAAACAACAACTATGAAGTTGTATTTCATTATTTGGTTGAAGACTATGGAGAAGTTGAAAGAACCGATGAAAGTATTGACACCTCCATACTCAATAGATATTCAAGAGCATTACAGACGGCAAAAAAACAGTTTTCAGCTTCAATAGACACATTAAAGGTTGGCTATAACCAGTATATATTAGAAAACGAAGACAATACATTATCCGTTTACATTTTACCGGCTTTTCAAACAAATAATGTTGCCGTTTATGGCAAAGAGTTTATTTACACAATAGACGAAACCGGAAAGAATATACTCAAAGACGATAGCTACTCTCAAAATCAATATCGCGGGTTCGAAATTGACGAAACAAAGGAAATATGGCTCGATTACAGTGAACTGGAAAAACCAACTATAGGCGCACTTTTCTTTGCTTGGTATTACAAGTCCTATTTTGCTAAAATAATTATTAGCACTTCAAAAAGTACGACCACAACTATGAAAGTGGAAGATGGTTGGACTTGGGTTAATGCTGTAAAATAACCCTCAAAAGAGCAGTAAGGAGCAACTAAGAGTAATCAAACTAAACAACAAGCAATTGTCATAAAGAAAGCAGTCTTTATGGCTTGATTTACGTAATAGTAGTTCGTTAATCATCAGCGAACTATGGTCATAATTTACGTTGATAAATTCGTGAAGAAGTTTAGGGGTTGTTTCGATTTAGCAACTTTAATGACTTTCTTTGGGCTATATTGCCGTTTGATTTTAAACGAACTATTGTAATTATAAAACTAAACAAATGGATATTGTTAAGTCCAAATTGATAGAAGCAGAAAAAATTGCAGAGCAGTTGTTCCAAGCAATTGAAAATCGGCAACTCATACAGCACGGAATATCGGAAAGCAAGTTGAATGAAGATATATTCAAGCTGGCTGATGAGCTATTCGGAATTAAGAAGTATTGGCACAAGAGAATAGTGCGAAGCGGGGTGAACACGTTGGTTCCTTATGACGATAACCCACCCGACTTAATGATACAGGAAGACGATATTTTGTTTCTTGATTTCGGGCCGATTATTGAAGATTGGGAGGGTGATTTTGGAAGGACTTATGTGATTGGCAACGACCTACACAAACACCAATTGAAAAACGATATTGAATTGGCTTGGCACGAAGCAAAGGCTTGGTTTGAAGTGCAAACCAAACTGACAGGAGCCGAATATTGGCATTATATTGTCGAGCTTGCTCTGAAATACGGTTATACTTACGGTGGGCAATTGGGCGGGCATCTCATCGGTCATTTCCCTCACGAAAGGTTAGAGCCTAAAAATTACGGACTTTACGTTCATCCCGAAAATCACAACGATATGTTTTTACCCGATGCAAACGGAAACAAACGGCATTGGATTTTAGAAATTCATTTTGTTGACAGAGAAAAACAAATCGGCGGCTTCTTTGAACAGTTGTTAACTTGACTACGAAGCAATCTTACTGATAGGTAGAAACCCAGCACAACACAACACATTCATGGAAGATAGTTAAAGTCAATATTTACAATCATTGCAAAAAACACATTGATTATAGTCTTTTGTCTATCATCTTTTGACTATCGTCTTTTGTCTATCATCTTTTGTCTATCATCTTTTGTCTATCGTCTATTGTCTTTAGTCTTTAGTCTTTAGTCTTTAGTCTTTAGTTTAACATCTCCCATTGATAATTTTACTGTTTTTATTGGTCATTTACCTTACTAAATGGCGTTTCGGGTAATATTAACCCCCCTGCTAACGAATTTACCTGCTAATCGTTTCTTTCCTTTGCTTAGGTTTGCTATTTTTGTAGCTTCAATGAAGAAAGTGCAAATTGAGCAATCTTTGAGCTTGTTTATATGATGTCAATGCCCACTATCAAACGTTAAAATCGAACTTATAATTTACCAACATAACAAACATGAATCTGTTATCTTTACAAAAAACTGTTCAAGGAACTGCATTATTAATGTTAATAAGTGTGGGATTACTATTGAGCGAAACGTCTGTGAACGCTCAGTGTTTTAGCAATCCGACCGGTCCGGGTACGATAGCCGGTAATGCTGCCCCACAAAATGTATCTATTACTACAAATCCGACTAGTCTTTCGAGTTCTGTTACGTGGAGTAATGGTGCTACTGGATCGAATATTGTTTTTACTCCCAGTTGTAGCAGTCCCGGTAATAAAACGCTTACACCTTGCTTTTTGGCAGGGACTACGATACCAACCCAAAGTTTCAATGTTCCCAATTTTAACGGTGTCGCTCCGGCATCTTTTAACTTTTCGGTGAGTGGGATATGCTATGGGCCGGGTGCTAATTTTAGCGGTGTGTTGCCTATTAATATAGGCGGTTCGGGTAACGTGTTGATTACGCTTACTTTGCCCGATGGGTCGGTGTTGCAACCTCCGGCATTGCCAATTTCTACGGTGAATAGTTTGTCGCCTATTGATATTTCGCTGTTTGGCTTGCAAGGTAATCCGAACGGGAACTGGACAATTTCTATTGGCGGCGATGCGACTACCTATAATATTGGGGCTGCGACATTCTTTATCAATTCTTATACTTTGACCGAAACTTTCTGTGGGCCTCCGGTACAGTTTACGGTTACCCCCTGCCCTGCTCCTTGTCCGGTTTTCCAATCGGTGGTGGCTCCGTTGCAGGCATGTGCGGGTGCTGATACTCAATTGGGTGTTCAGTTTAATGTGCCGGCTGTGTTTAATGCTTCTTATCAATGGACCGGCCCGAATGGTTTTAGCAGTACTGCCGCACAGCCGATAGTTAATCCGGTGAATAATACTTGCGACCCTATCAATGTTACTTATTCTGTGTCGGTATGGTGTACAAACGATAACTCGGTTTTGGCAACCAATCAACCTGTTACTTTTACGGTTTACCCGACTATTGACCCATCTCAGATTAGTATTGACAACACCTCCAACATTTTAGATCCCGGTTGTGCGGTATCGGTCAATGTGCCTTGTAATTTTGCCATCAACGGGGTTCCTTCTTCCTTGAACCAGACTTTTACGCCCGGCGATAACGGCACGAGTGCTCAATTTATCATTTCCAATGGATTGCCTGCTTGCAACTATGTGGTAGATGTTCCGATTACCTGTATCGGCAGTTGTGTGCCGGCTACGGTAGATATTACTACACAGTGCATTATCGGCAACACGGGTTATACGATTACTTTGTCAGTTAGCGATATGGGCGACTCTCAACAATTAATAGCCGTCCCTTCACAAGGAGTGCAAGCGGTGATTAACAATGTCGGGTCATACATTCTCGGGCCATTTACCAATAATCAATACATCAATATCAAGTTACTCAATCCGTTAAACCCAAGTTGTAATATCAATTTGGGTAATTTTACGAAAGGATGTAAGCCTTGCCCGACTATAAACAATGTTACTTCCAATTTCCAGTCTAACTCGGCAGCTTGCGAGGGGGATATCATCAACTTAACCGCAAACGTTACGGGTGGCATTGCCGGGGTTGATTATTATATCAAATGGCAAGTCAACGGTGAAGATATTCCCGGCGGTGTGGGCAATAGTTATTCTTATGTGCTTACTGCTCCGGGTTGTGAGGTGAATGAGGAGCAGTTTACGGCGGTCATGGTTTGTTTGACGAATGGTCAACCACCGGTTCAAGGTCAGGTGAGCACCTCGATTATTAAGGTATATCCCGTTCTGACGTTTAATGTTGATTTCTTCCGTTCTTCGACTTCATGCGTAATAGCACCTGTTGCAAGTCCTGAGTGTGCAGGTAATGTGGTGTTTACCACAACGCCTACAAACAATTTAACGCCCGGCAGTACTTCGGTTTTGGTTAATTATTCAGCAAAGGTTATCGGTGCGCCAAATTCATGCCAAACAACCGGACGTTATACGGTCAGTTGTCCCGACTGTATTGATACCGCCGGTGAAGGCACCCCCCTTTACCAATCGGTTTGTTGGGGTGAAAGTTTTTCGGTTGAAAATACGGGATCTTTAGCTACTTCGCCCGGTTATAAGGTGCGATGGAATGTTACCAATGCCGCCAATGGCGTAGTGTTAAATACTTATGGGCCGTTGGGTAATCCCGGTAATTTCTCGCCCAACACATTTGTCAATAATGGTAGTTTTTTACCTGCGGGCGGAATGTATTGTTTCACCCCATCGTTGGTATTTGATGGGTCAGACCTTAATTCCGGCTTGCCGGGTATTCAAAATAGTCTTTCGGCAGGACAAAATAATGTCTTTTTAAGTACTTTGAGTGCCACATTAGGTCCTTGTTCCGTATCGCCAAATTGTACCTGTATCTTGGGTATTCCATTGTTTACAGATTTAGATTGTTACACCATCACGCCGGGTATTTACTCTGCTTCACATACTTTTTCGGGTATTCCGTATTGTGAAGGCATTTCTTCTTTTAATATCAACATCACAGTTACTGATAATATCGGCGATCTTTTCAATCCCTTTAGTCAAGGGAGCATTTCTTCGGATTTCCCTGCGCCTATCAATGAACAACATAACGATGGTTCATGGACACTGTTTAACTATACGGGCGACCCGAACGGTAAATCGGTGAACATTGTCGCTATTTACCTTAACCCAATTCCTGATGTTGCAAATCCTGCTCAGTTGAGTTGGACAATTACCATTACCCCTTTCAACAATCCGGCTTATCCGTTGGTATGCAACTCTTGTCATGATGTAGGCGAGCCTGCTTGTGTGGAATTATTGCCACAGGTTCAGTTGGCGACTATTCCTACTCCTGCACCAATATGTGAAGGAGATGAGGTTAATCTTACTTTACTAACTCCTACGAGTAATTTACCCGGCACGTTCTTTTGGTATGACGGTAATCCGGCTACAAATGGCATATTGGTTGGAAATCCCGGTGCTGTTGTACCTACGAATGGTCAAACATTTTATGTGCTATTTAGGGAAATCAATGATGAATCGTGTGATGCTACCCGTACTGTTACGTTTACCGTAGTGCCAAGGCCTACCTTAAACACCCCTCCCCCATTGCCCCCTGTTTGCCCGGGCGAAAGTATTGACCTTACCATACTCAACAGTTCCATTACGACTGCACCGGGAACGCTTCAATGGTTTATCAGCGACCCCGATGTGGATGGTGCTCTCTTGGCTACGCCAAACAACGTGATACCGATTGGTTCTGAAAGATATTACGCCCTATTTACCGATGCCGTAACGGGCTGTACCAACAAATTATTTGTACAAGCCACCTATCATCCCTTGCCTTTATTGTTGAGTGTCTTGCCGGTAATATGTCCTGGCGAGCAAGTTGACTTAGCTCTTTTGCAACCCGGTTTGATTGGTGATGCAGGTGTTTTCCATTGGTTCAATGCCGGTGGTACAGAGCTTTTCCCGAACGGTTTGGGACAGATTTTAGTGACCCCCGTTAATGGTACGACTTACACGGTTAGTTTCACCAGCATCACTACAGGATGTACAGGAAACACCACCGTTACTTATGGCGTAGATCCATTGCCCACGCTTTTCCAACCAACGGCTTCTCCTGTTTGTGAAGGAGAGGAGGTTAACTTAACCACTCTTGAAGCACAAATTACCGGCGGTGTTGCCGGAGTGATTACTTGGTATTTGGGTAATCCTACATCAGGAGGTGTTCTTCTGGATGGAGGTACAGTTGCTACCAATCCGGCTACGCAAACGCCTTCATCTGCCGATGCTTACTTTGTCAATTTTGTGGCTGCGGCAACGGGTTGCCAGAATACGATTAACTTCACCTATCCTTTTGCGGCTTCACCAACACTTATTACACCTTTACCTTCCAATAATTTTGTCTGCTCCACTGCTGCGCCCGTCAACTTGATTGCCCTTCAACCGCTTATTTCCAACAATTCAACTTTTGAATGGTATAAGGGCGATCCCGATGACGGCGGTATCTTGTTGGATGCCGATGGAATTCCGATTGCAAACGATAACCCTGCTTCCCAACCCATTCCTGCCGGAACAACTGTGGTGTATTATGCTATATTGACCAATACCCTGACCGGTTGTGTTGATACAATTTCAATTAGTTATACAGCCTATTTGCCCGTTAGCGGTGCAACGGCAAGTTATGATTGTAATTTGGGAGTGGTGGTTAGTTTATCCGGTGCTACAGGTGGTTCGGGTTCAGGTTATGCTGTTTCTCCGAGTTCTCCTCAACAAACGGGTAGTTTTGTGCCATATCTAGGTACTTGGACCATCGTTGTTACCGATAACTTCGGTTGTACGCAAACCCTAACCGGTATTTCTAACTGCCCTACTTGCGAAGCAGGAGGAGCGACACCACTTGCCAATAACCGAGTTTGTTGTGGGGAGAGTATTCACATCACCAATACCACAGCGGTCTTTGATTTGCCACAAGATTTTGTGATTGGTTGGGCAATTACCCCACAAGCAACCGGTCCTGTTACCGATGCCAACGGAGTGTTTGCCGCCAATGATGCAGGTTTGGTATTTCAAGGAAACGAAGATTATAGCCTCGACTTTGAATATGGTTGTTTGGGATTGCCCGATGATTTGTCTTCCGGTATATATTATGCGACTCCTTTTATTTCAGAGCGTCCACCCGAAATCGGGCCTCCACCGCCAATCGTTTATAGCCCAGCTGATGGATGTTTGCCCGATGGTCAAATATGTCCGTTGATTACGGGAACGGGTTGGGTGATTAATCCGATGATTATTACCTTCCCCGATGGTACGTTCTTGAATGTGAATGATGAACTTGCTTTTGGTGCGCCTATTGACGAAACGCTTCTGGCAATTGTCGGTGGTTCTTTACCCTGTTTATCTTTAGCTTCCCTTTACCCCGGCGACCCGAACGGAATATGGACTATCTCCATAACCAATACCGGAACAGGCAGCCTTGGTTTTTCTGCTCCCGATTTTAACGTGGTTGTTCCTGCTAACGGTTGTTCTTTACTGACGCAAGATCAGGTAAATTTTGTAGCAGGAGTAGATGGTCTTATCGCTCCCGGTCAAACATTGAACATAGACATCAATGTGCCTTCTGCGCAGGTGGTCATTCCTACGCTGACTTACGACCCTGCCAATGGTTGTATTCCCGAAGGGGAGTTTTGTCCTGAAATTACGGGCACGGGTTGGGCAATTGATGAATTGGTGATTACCTTCCCCGATGGTACTTTCTTAAATATCAACGATGCCGCAGGTGGATTGACCATTACCGAAGCCCTGCTTGGTGCTTTGGGAGGAAACTTGCCCTGTTTGGCTTTAGATAGTTTGTTCCAAGGCGACCCCAATGGACTTTGGACGATTTATATTCACAATATTGGGCCGGGTACTGTCTTTTTTAATATTCCCGATTTCGATGTAGTTACCGATGCTGCTATTTGTACCTTAATTTCACAAGACGAAATCGTTACCATTCCCGGAACTGCCGGAGCAGTAGCAGCCAATAGTTCACTGACACTGGAAATTCAAGTGCCGCCCATTCCTTCGTTGTTCCCTGCCATCAGTGAAACCTGTAACGATTACGGCACACCTGTCCAAGTTGTTTTGCTGGACGAAATTGCTTACGAAAGTGTCAGTGCAGTATGTGTTAATAATGCTGCCAACTTATATTTAGTCAGTGTTAGCGGCGTAACGGGCGGTGCTCCTCAATGGGTGCCGGGATCTAGTTATGTGTTTCCTGCAGCAGCTAATCTAATAGGAAACACTTACACTTTCCAAACGACTATTAACAGTTTCCCCTATACTTTCCAGATTGCGAATAGTGTTGCAAGTGCCGGTGGCAGTAATTGCGGGGTGAATGCTACGATTGCGGTTGACCCTTGTATTTGTATTCCGCCGGTGGTAGGATTTGCGACCCAATGTGTTAATAATAATCAGTTCTCGGTTATCGTGAACATTGCTCAAACCGGCTCATCGGGAACCTACAACATTACCGATAACCAAGGCACTTTCCCTGTTACCGGTATCAATACTACCGGCACCTATGTTTACGGTACATATAATAATGGCACTCAGGTGAATGTTACATTGGTATCGGTAACCGATGCTTTGTGTAATGTTTCATCGGGCTTGTTGAGCGATGTTTGTACGCCATGCAGTGCGGGAACTGCTTTCTTGCCCAACGGGATTGTCTGTTGTGATGATGTTGCCACCATTGTACCTCAAAACTATTTTGTGAATTCAGGTAATATCATAGCATGGGCAGTATCTATTTCACCACTAACCGGTCCCGATGATTTGGTCTTTGCCTCGTCTGTCGTGCCGGGGGTTGGTAATGACTTCACGCTTGATTTCTCTAACCCCAACTGCCAGTTACCGGCCGGTTTCTATTACGCCACTCCGTTTATCGCTCAAGCCCCCGGCGAAATACCACAACCCGATCCAATTGTGTATAACCCTGCATTGGGATGTAATCCAGTGGGTGAAATATGCCCGCTGATATCGGGAACAGGTTGGGTGATTAATCCTTTGATTATTTCTTTCCCCGATGGAAGTTCCATTAACGTAGCGCAACAATTGATAGGCGCAAATGTGCCGATTACACCCGATTTGCTCGCCACTATAGGCGGCAACTTGCCTTGTATTCCATTGAGTACCTTATATAATGGTAACCCCAACGGAACATGGACTATTTCTATTACCAATACAGGAACGGGTGCAGTGAGTTTTTCCATTCCCAGTTTTAATGTAACGGTGGATGCAGCATCTTGTGCTTTAATCTCACAAGACCAAGTAACGACTATCGGAGGAGTAGCAGGTTCTGTTTTGGCAGGTAGTAGTGGACAAATCAATATCGTTATTCCTAATCCGAATACCGAAATTCCCGATTTCCCCACATTTGACCCCAATTGCCAAGACTTTGGTGTTTCGTTGCCTATTACCGTAGTAGATCCTATTACATTTAATACGGTAGCAGCTTGTAACGATGGGAACAATGATGGTGATTTTGATGAGATTTTGGTTACGGTCAGCAGTATAACAGGCGGTTCGCCGGCTATTTTCCCTGCCTCTCAATATGTTTTACCGACAGGATTTACCCAAATCAGTTCCGGTGTTTATCAAATTTCCTTACCACTTAGTTTAGGTCAAACAGATTATCAAGTTTCTGTTGGAAGCAGTCAAGGCGGACAATCCAACGCTTGTGAGACCCTTCAAACCATTACCTTGCCTTTCTGTCCCGTGGGTTGTTTAGAACCGACTGTTCTGTTTGGAGCGTTTTGCGACAGTGCCAACGAAGGTCAATTCTTAGTGAGTGTCAATATCACCGATTTCGGGTTTGGTAATGCCTCCTATTCAATTGCCAATTCGACTAACGGCAACGTTACTACGGTTTCTGCCATCGGCATTTACCAAATAGGACCCTTTAATGCCGGCACACCTGTTACCGTCAGCGTTACGGGCGTAACCCGTCCCGAATGTGTGGTGAATAGTGTGGCACTCGACCAAACTTGCCTTAGCTGTACAGCAGGCGAGGCGGTTATAGCCGGAACAAACGTGGCTTGTTGCGGTGAAACGTTGAGCGTTGATGCTGAAAACTATACGATTGAAGATGGAACAATTATCGCATGGGCATTGGCAGATAATCCGCTGACCAATCCTGCGCAATTAAGTCAAGCCTTATCCGTAACTCCGGGTAATGCGGACAATGGTTATGAGTTTACTAATGATTGCAGCCTCACTCCCGGCACCTATTTCCTCACCCCATTTATCGCACAAACCCCCGGTGAAGCACCACAGCCTCCTCCGGTGGTTTACAACCCTGCATTAGGCTGTAATCCGGTTGGAGAAATCTGCCCGGTGATTGGTGGTACGGGTTGGGCGATTAATCCTATCCTCATTCATTTCCCCGATGGAAGCACAGTGAATGTAGTAGAGCAGTTTTTAGGAGTTAACCTCACCGTTACCCCAGATTTATTGGCAGGAATTGGTGGATTACCCTGTATTCCGCTCGATGTACTTTACAGCGGTGACCCTAATGGTGAATGGATCATTTCGGTCAATAATATAGGTACCGGAACCGTAGAATTTAGCTTGCCCTCGTTTAGCTTTACCGTTGATGCCGCTACTTGCCCATTGATTACCGAAGATCAGGTAACCACAGTGGGTACGGTATCGGGTAATATCGTTGGCGGCACATTGGGTTCTTTCAGCATTCAAGTTCCTAATCCTAATACAGAAATTCCCGATTTCCCAACGTTTAACCCTGCTTGCCAAGATTTTGGCGATGCGGTGGAAATTATCGTTGCCGAGCCGATTAGCTTTAACTTTGCCATCACTTGTAATGACCCCGATGGCGATGGCGTTTCTTCTGGCTATGTGGCAAGTATTACTAACCTTGCCGGTGGTTCACCAGCTGTGGTTTCAGGCGTAAACTATTTGCTACCTGCCGGATATACTCAAATACAACCGGGCGTTTACCAATCCATATTGCCTTCCAATACAAGTGGCACCGTTACCGTATCGGTAGGAAGTACTGATAATGGTTGTGCTACCTCACAAACCCAATCGTTGCCTGCTTGCTTCTTTACCTGCCAACCACCTATCGCCGGTTTCCTTACCGAATGTAACGAAGACGGCACTTATTTTGTCAATGTAAACTTGGTGAATTTTGGCGCAGGTAATCCTTCTTATACCATTACCAATAGCGTTTCGGCTCAAACAGTAACCGTTTCCTCAACCGGTATTACTCAGATTGGGCCATTTGGTGCAGGTGTGGTTGTGAATATATTAGTTACAGGAACGGTGGATGCTGCTTGCTCTGTTTCCGGCACCCCCGCTACACCCGATTGTACCAACTGCACAGTAGGAACTACCAATCCGATTGCGGAGAATGTGGTTTGTTGCGGTGGTAGTGTAACGGTGTCGTTAACCGATGCCAATGTTGCAACGGGTAATGTTATTGCTTGGGCTTTAAACGATAGTCCCATTACCGATGCTACTGATTTGGAAGGCGTAACCAATGTTTGGCCGGCTTCTCCCAATGGCAGTTATACTTTTGACAATGACTGTGATTTAGATCCGGGCGTATATTACTTCACACCCTTTATTGCCGAAGACCCGGGATTTGCTCCGCCACCCGATCCTATTATTTATGACCCTGCAATCGGTTGTAATCCCGTTGGGGCAATCTGTCCTATTATAACGGGTACCGGTTGGATAATAGACCCGCTTTTGATTACCTTCCCCGATGGCAGCACGATTAACGTTCTACAAGAATTGGCAGGGTTGAGCATTCCAATCACTCCCTCTCTTTTAGCTGCCCTTGGCGGATTGCCTTGTATTCCGTTAAGCACTTTGTATGCCGGCGACCCCAACGGAACTTGGACGATTTCGGTTAACAATACAGGTACGGGTCCGGTAAGTTTTGAAATACCCGAGTTTGATGTAACCGTGAGTGCTGATGGTTGCCCATTGATTACCGAAGACCAAATCACCACGATTGGTGCAGTATCGGGAACAGTCCAAGGTGGGCAGTTAGGCTTGTTGGATATTGTCATCCCCAATCCAAATGAAATCATCATTGTTACGCCCGAACCCGACCCCATCGTTTACGATCCGGCATTGGGCTGTAATCCCGTTGGTGAAATCTGCCCCATCATTACCGGAACAGGGTGGATAATAGACCCATTGTTAATTAGTTTCCCCGATGGCAGCACCATCAATGTCTTGCAAGAATTAGCCGGATTGAGTATTCCAATTACCCCCGCCCTTTTAGGTGCGCTTGGAGGGCTTCCATGCCTTCCTTTAAGTACGTTGTATGATGGCGACCCCAATGGTGTATGGACTATTTCGGTGAATAATATTGGTACGGGTCCGGTGAGTTTTGAAATTCCCGAGTTCAATGTTACCGTTAGTGCCGATGCCTGTCCTTTGATTACCGAAGATCAAGTAACAGTTATTGGTGCGGTTTCGGGAACAGTAGTCGGGGGCAGTGTGGGTTTGATTGATATTGTTATTCCTAATCCATTACCCCCTGTCGAAACCGATTTCCCGACTGTAGATCCAAATTGCAGTGAATTTGGTCAAGCAGTGGAGGTGATAATTGTTCAGGACATTGATTTTAGCCTCTCCATTGTTTGCCATGATGCCGATGGTAATGGGGTTGATGACGACTACCTTGTAACCATCAGTAATTTGAGCGGTGGAACACCCGAAGTGGTTGGGTCGGATAGTTATGTGTTACCGGCAGGTTTTACTGAAACTACTCCCGGAGTTTATACTTTATCCTTGCCTTTGAGTTCTTCAGGAGTTTATGATGCCGTAGTTGGCAGTACTTCGGGCAATTGTGAACAAACTAAAGCTGAAATATTCCCAAGTTGTATAACAACTTGCCAATCACCAACTGCTACTTTCGCAACCGATTGTGTCGGTGGTGATACGGACAATTTTTATGTGATTGCAAACATCACCTCTTTAGGTTTAGGGAACAGTTCTTATACTGTTTCAAACAACCAAAATGCCAATACTCAAATTGTTTCCGCTTTAGGAGTAGTTCAAATCGGTCCCTTTGCAAACAACACCTCCGTAATTGTTACCTTAACCGGCAACAACGATGCTACCTGTGGTTTGAGCAGCAATGCCCTTTCGGCAAGTTGCGGGGATTGTTTTGTGGGTACTGCTTTGGTAGGAGGAGCCGGCGGATCTAATGTGCTTTGCTGTGGTGAAACCTTATCGGTAACCTTGAGCAATGCGGTTTTGGAAAATGGCAATGTGATTGCTTGGGCATTAAGCACAACACCAGTTACCAATAGTGCCGATTTAACAAATGCTACGGCAATCTATCCTGCAAATGCCACAAACGGCATAGATTTAACCAATGATTGCTCCTTAACAGCCGGCACTTACTTCTTAACACCTTTTACCGCCGATGCGGTCAATTTCCCTGCGGTCAATCCCGATTGCGAATATTATGGCACAGCCATACAGGTGGTTTTAGTGGATGAGATAAGCTATGACTTCACGATTACTTGCTATGACCCCGATGGAAACGGAGTGTCGGATGGTTACTTAGCGACAATTAGCAACCTTGCCGGAGGCGCACCTGCTGTGTTACCTACTGCAAACTATGTGTTACCCGCAGCTTATACCGAAACTACTGCCGGAGTTTATACCCAAATCCTTCCGAATACAACAACGGGTAACCAAACAGTGGTTGTCAGCAGTAGTGTTTTGGGACTCACCAGCAATTGTGCTGTACAGGCATCGGCAGCATTACCCAACAACTGCAACTTTACCTGTACCCCTGCAAACGTTACCTTTACCACAAACTGTATTGACGACAATACGTTTGAAGTGTTGGTAACGGTCAACGATTTGGGTTCGGGTTTAAGTCATACATTGACCGATAACACCGGAACTGCTCCGATTTCGATTACATCCGTTGGCACTTATTCTTACGGTGTGTATAACAACAATACCAACGTGTTGCTGATACTTGCCGACAATAACGATAGTGAATGTATCGTCCTATCTGGAACGCAAACCAATAATTGCGCCCCCCCTGTTTGTACTTCCCCTGAAGTTACTTTCTCTACTACTTGCTTTGACGATATAGCTTTTCAAGTAGTCGTCAACATAGTTGCTTTGGGTTCGGGCAATTCATACACCATCTCAGATAACCAAGGAAGTGTGACGCAAACTGTTACTGCTACCGGTTCTTACGTAATTGGCTTATATGCCAACAATACGGTGGTGCAAGTATCGGTTGCAGATGCTGACGATGCAAGTTGCACGGTTACATCCGGCAACCTTAGTGCCGATTGTGCTCCAATTTGTATTCCTCCCACATTGACTTACGCGATTGATTGTATCAATACCAACTTGTTTGCGATAACGGTAAACATTGTGGGCGATTCACCCAGTGGTTATATCATCACAGACGACCAAGGAACATCAGCCCTTAACGTAGATGCATCAGGCAGTTATTCTTATGGCAATTATCCTTCGGGTTCTAGCGTAAACATTACCGTATCAGAACAACTAAACGAAACATGCGGCACGTCAACCGGTACCATCATCGGCGATTGTTCTGTGGGATGTATTCCGCCGGTAGTTGAGTTTTCATTGGTTTGTATTGATGCCAATTCATTTGAAGTGGAAATCAATATCACTGCGCTCGGCTCATCGGAGACCTACACCATTGTAGATAATCTTGGAGCAGTAAGTAGCATTACCATCAGTGCAACAGGCACCTACAACTTTGGGCCTTACAGTAATAATACTGCGGTCATTGTTACTGTAGTGAGCGATGACAATACTATTTGCAATATTTCATCTGCCGAATTGAGTACCGATTGTACAGATGAACAACTGCCTCCTGTCATTCCTAATGATATAGTCATTACTATTCCCGCAGGTGGACAAGGGGTTACGTTCAATATCTTCGACTATGTTACCGACCCCAACGGCGACCCGATGACACTTGTGGATATGGAAATCCCCGTTACCGGCGGTACATTGACCTTTAATGCCGATGGAACGGTAACCTTTACCCCAACGCCCGGATTTACCGGACAAATTGAAATAGAGTTTACCGTTACAGATGGCAACTTTACCGTAACCGGCACATTGATCATTGACATTTTGACCGATATTCCAGTAGTCAACATACCCAACTTTGCACTGCTCGGCATCTCGCCCGTTCCTGCTAAAGATTGGGTTAAAATTGACTTCACCTCCTCACAAGGCGGGCTTGTCGGAATGGAACTCTACGATATTACCGGAAGATTGGTCATCAAACAAACCTTAACAACAACCGTAGGAAGCAATATAACCATCCTCAATATCGCTCCTTACCCCGTTGGTGTTTATGTGTTGGTTTTAAACAACGGTCAACAATTGGTTACCGGTAAAGTGGTGAAAGATTAGGCTAAATTTTGTGGTTCATAACAAATTTACAACACTCTCTTGCATTATGCAGGAGGGTGTTTTTTTTATATCCTCTACAGGCTTCTCTTAACTATTATTTATCAATAGTTCGTTAAGGATTAAGCGGCAATACAGTCCAAAGATAAGAGTTCTAAACTTTTTGGGTTAATTTTTGATAACTCACCATCATTTGCAGAGATGTCAAAAATACGGTCAATAAAAATTGGTTTGTAGCCTTGTTTTGACAACTTCTTTTTACCAAACATAAAAAATCAGTGAGCTAATGACCTTTGTAAAACTCGGTTATTGAGGCCATAAGGGTGCGATGACGAAACGAGCACCAATATTAAAACGTTTTTTTCGAGGTAAATTAGGACAATAGTTCGCTGATTGATAACGAACTATTGTTAGGCAAAGATAGGGAGTAAGAGCAGCGTTTATATCAATTATTGGGTAAAAATGAGGTGTTTTTGTCCCCTCCTGAAACAAATCGGACGATAACATGATTTTTGAAACAGAACACTTTATGACCGATTTGCTTTAGTGAAGGCTATGGGGGGGCATAATGGCTGTAAGTAAAAAATTATTGAAAACAAACGATTTAAGACTACGAAAATCCCAACCTAACCTTATATAAGGTAGCATCTCCTATTTCGGTTTGTTTTGTTGTTGTTTAAAACTGACTATGTCAACCATCAAGCTCAAAAGGATTAGTACAAAGATTTTGTTCGCTTTTGGCAAAATGGCTTTTGTTTTATCCTCCAAGCAGACAATGCATTGACAGCTTTTATTGAATATTTATAGCAGGTTATCAAAAAAATAAAGTCTTGCTTGTCGTAAACAAAGGATTGTTTTTGGATTCAAAATGGCTCATTGAGGTGTATTTGCCGTTCTTTTACCTGACCCAAACCTGCTTTATGATAATTTTCTTAAAAAAGCAGGTTTGTGGTAATTCCTTCAAAACCATTTTGCTATCCTCTATTATTGTATATTTGCAACAATGGGTTTGGCACAGTGTGAGTATTGGTAATAAATGTGCAATTTTATTTTGTTCGCCTCAATTCTTTGATAACACAGCAAATCCAAATAACTGACTTTCTAAAACAATACCTATACCGGCAATGACAGTTACTATCATAATTATCTTTTGTGTTCTTTTACTCATTGCTTATGTATTTGATCTAACATCATCTAAAACAAAAATTCCCTCTGTCATTCTTTTATTGCTTTTGGGTTGGGCAGTTAGACAGTTTACAAGTTGGTTTGACATTCCTCTTCCCGACTTTGCCCCCTTTCTTCCTGTTTTAGGAACAGTCGGATTAATTCTGATTGTACTCGAAGGTTCTTTGGAAATTGAACTCAACAAATCCAAATTCAGACTTATCAGAAAGTCCTTTTTAGGTGCATTGCTTCCGATGTTGGCTTTAGCTTTCTTGCTTGCCTTTCTATTTAATTATTTCGGATTCTTTGGATTTAAAGACAGTTTGACAAACGCTATTCCATTTTGCGTCATCAGCAGTGCCATTGCCATTCCAAGTGTTAGAAACTTATTAGAATCTGATAAAGAATTTGTGATTTACGAAACCAGTTTGTCAGACATCTTAGGAGTTCTTTTATTCAATTTCCTTGTATTGAACGAAACAATTGATGCACGTTCTTTCGGAAACTTTTCTCTACAACTATTAATCATCATAGTAGTTTCCTTTATCGCTACGATTGGGTTGTATTTTCTGCTAAGTAAAATTGAACATCATGTTAAGTTTGTTCCAATTATTTTGATAGTGATTTTAATTTACTCGGTGTCAAAAGTTTACCATCTATCAGGTCTTATTTTTATTTTGTTTTTTGGCTTGTTCATTGGAAACCTTGACAAGATTAAAGAATTTAAGTGGATTGAGAAATTTAAACCCGAAGAACTCATCAAAGAGGTAAACAAATTCCATGAGTTAACGATTGAAATATCATTTTTGGTAAGAGCATTATTCTTTCTTCTTTTTGGTTACTTGATTGAAACCACTGAAGCTTTGAACGCTGACACATTTATCTGGGCTTTGGTAATTGTCTTTAGCATTTTCGTATTTAGGACAATTCAACTTAAACTTTCTAAACTTCCCTTGCTTCCGTTATTATTCATAGCACCGAGGGGACTAATTACCATTTTGCTTTTCCTTTCTATTGACCCGACTCATACCATCTCACTTGTCAATAAATCCCTTATCATTCAGGTGATTATTCTGACTGCTCTACTTATGATGATTGGCTTGATGATTAACAAACCCAAAAAACAAATACTTCAAACGATAGCTGGCAACACAGAGAATGAACTTTAACATATACAGCTAACACAGGTTAACTGTTAAACCGAAAAGTGCGGGCCCTGAGTTTTTTGCTTCATCTACGGTCAACACCGGTTGATGTTATGAACTTCGATAACAAAAGCTAATAAAGACTAAATCTTAAAATCAAAATATAACAGTAAATTTATCAATATATGTAAATAACCATCACCTCTACCTCGAATCTTTGAAAAAAAGTAAGGAAGTCGCTAAAAAATCCAGACATATACTTATGATGCGAAAGTATTACCTTCGTGGGAAGAGACCAAAGTGCTGCTAAATAATGCAAAGGCTCTATGGTTCTAAAGTGGTTGTTCGTGTTTCAGAAATATTGGCTTGTTAAGTGAAGATTTGAACCTTATTAAATAAGTCACTATACCGTTTTTATTTCACCTTTGTTGAAGAAATTTTTGTGTATTGAAAAAAACTAATCATTAACAACAATCATACTTCGATGAAAATTTTATTGACAACACTAACTATCATTTTTCTATTTACCTCCACAATTTTCTCACAAGTTGGAAATGTGTCCAAAACAACAAAGCGGATGAATAATTACCTGACCGAACTTGAAAAAATCGGATTTTCGGGAACCGTTCTTGTTGAACTAAATGGTAAGCAAGTCATCTCGAAAGGTTATGGCTTTAGCGATCAATCAACCTTAAGAAGAAATGATCCCTCCACCATTTTTGACATTGGTTCTATTACCAAACAATTCACAGCTGCTTCTATTCTAAAGCTCGAAATGCAAGGAAAACTTTCGACTGATGATAGACTTTCACTGTATTTTGATAACATTCCTAAAGACAAAGAAATCATCACGATTCACGACTTGCTTCGTCATCAATCAGGATTGATCAGTAATGTAGGGCATGACTATCAAGCTATCACCAAAGAAGCATTTTTGGATAAAGTTTTCTCTTCAACTTTAAGATTTGAAGTTGGGACAAGCTTCTCCTATTCTAATATCGGATATAGCATTTTGGCAATGATCATCGAAAAAGTTTCAGGTCAAGCCTACGAAACTTACTTGTATGAAAACTTATGGAAGCCTTCACAAATGGAAATGACCGGATATTCAAGACCATCGTTTGATAAAACCAAAATAGCCATCGGATATGACAATGATGATAATGTTTGGGGTAAACCAACAGATAAGGAATGGGATAAAACCGCACCATTTTGGCACTTGACGGGTAATGGCGGAATCCTCTCCACAACCGAAGACCTATATAAATGGCATGTAGCGTTGATGGGCGAAAAAATACTATCGTCAGGAGCTAAAAACAAAATGTATCATCCCAAAATAAGAACCGAAGAAAATTATACTTCCATATACGGATACGGTTGGGACATTTCCCTAACAAACAGAAATACAAAACGAGTTGGGCATAATGGCTCAAACAATATTTTTTATGCCGACTTTGTGAGCTATATTGATGAGGATGTTACGCTAATTATGCTCTCCAATAAATCCCATTCCAATTTTTACGAACTGAATGTTGAGCTATCTAAAATCATTTTTGATAAAAAATATAAACCTGTCATACCTATTGCCGACAATGAGGCCAATCGAAAATTATCTCATCAAGTTATAGAGACTATTTTGAGTAATGGTCTTGAAGCAGGTAAAAACGACTACCAAAAACGACCGGCAAAAACCGATATTTTAGAATACCTGTTTAACAATAAAGGGTATGAACTTTTAGCGCAAAACCATATAGACAAAGCTATTGAAATTTTCACAATGAATACACTGGTATTTCCAAAATCAGCAAATGCTTTTGATAGTTTAGGAGAAGCCTTTATGAACAAGGGAGAAAAACCGGCAGCAATTAAGAATTACGAAAAAAGTTTAGAATTAAATCCAAACAACGGTTATGCAAAAGATATGCTGGAAGAATTGAGGAAAAGCGAATGACAAAGCATACCGGGAGGGTAAAACACGTTTAAGTAAAGAAAGGTAATGAGGTTTTAAATAGACATATCTTGGATAAGGGAGTAAGTTAAAACCATCCTTACATCCAACACCTTGTCTCTGAAAACCACTAAGTTAACCTAAAGCCCCCATCTTATCCAACTCTTAATACCTAATCTGAGAAACACCCAATACACTCGCATTGGGTTGGTAGGAGTTAAAATCAGAAACAGTAACACTTCGGTCTAAGGTAAAGTCAGCACTGTAATATCCGTTAATACCGGATGATTGTTGCATATACAAGTTAAAATCTGCAACGGTAATCACCCCGTCTCCATTTGTATCGCCGGAATGAAGTGCAAATATTCCTGTTCCCAAGTTTTTCAATTGGTTAGTTCCCATTGCTTGTGTTGCGGCATTGCTGAAACTGTACGTACTGGAGTTGGGTAAGGGGATGGTTGCGCTGCTGATAACATCGAGGTGGTTTCGGTGTCTGACCACGATATAATAATTACCGGAAGCCACATTCCAAAAAGAAACCCCATCGTTACCGGAATCAATAATGCTGCCATCTGTAAGCAAAATAGCCGCTTTACGGTCAAGCACGGTATTGCTGTTCGAAGAGCTTCTCAATTCCAACAATACCCAATCCACCATATTTGTAGGTGGTATATTCAAACATTCACGTCCTGCATAGTTCCAAGGGGCTAGGCTATAAGGTTGTTCCAAAGGAATCACGCCTAAACTGTTCAATGTGTTATTGAGCAATCCTGTATTCACATTATAAGCTCCTTCTAATAAAGCCTTCACTTTAACTTTAACTGGTGCAACGTTTCCGTTGGTAATCCGAACACAAACATTGCCATATAAATATCCAAACGAATTTTTGACCGAAGACAATTGCAAGTAATAAGTAGTGCCCGAAGTAAGGTTGCTCACTAAAACAGGGTCGCTACACCTATCAGGGTTTTCAATACAGGTTACATAAGTCATGCTCCCGCAAGTGCCCGAATAAATGGCTAACGTGTGGTTAAAATCTGCTCCGGTACTTATTCTCACTTGACCCGAAGCAGGAGCTACAAAACGATACCAAATAGAGGCATCGGGAAAAATATTACAACCAGGAGTAGGTCCATCCATTGTTGCCAAGAGGTTTGTTCCGGAAGTACAAGTGGTTGCCCCAACAGTCAACAAGGTTGAATTGGCACAGGCATCATTGGCAGGTGCCCCGCTTGGTAAACTGCTCACTTGAACACAAATATCTCCCCAAAGCGAATTGAAAAAACTACTAACCTGCAAATAATAGGTGCTGCCCGAGGCAAGGCCGGTAACCATCAACTCCCTACCCATATCGTTGCAACCTACTTCGGTCAATCCGGCACAATTGCCGCTAAACAAGGTGAGTGTTTCTGCAAAGTTAGCTCCCGAAGTAATATTGACATTTCCGCTTGCCGGTGCAACAAAAGAATACCAAATAGAATGATCTGCTTTATTGTTCAAAGAAGGAATGGGTGCTTCCATATTGGCGTAGAGGTTTTGTCCGATAGTGCAATTTTGATTTACCACTAAAGCAACGGCATTCAAACAAACATCATTGGCCGGTGGGGTGGTATTACTCCCTCCGTTCAATACTTCCAAACAAAAACCGCCCTGAGTGGCTCCAAAAGTGTTTGTTGCTCCGCTGATACGTATATAATAGGTAGCTCCATTGCTCAGTCCGGTTAAATACTTGCTTTCACCTTCAAAACCAAAAACATCCGAATTAAAACAAGCAAACTCGGTCAATCCGGCACAGGTACCGCTGAAAACAGTAACGACATCATTAAAGGTAGCATTTGTATTCAAAGTAACATTGGCTGAGGGGGCGGTAAATTTATACCATACTGCACCATCGGTATCCGTTGTACAAGAAGGAAGCGAACCATTAAAAGTATTCAAAGCATTTGCCCCACTCGTGCAATTTCCTGCAAGCACTAATGTTTCTGCATTGGCGCAAGTAACGCTTGAAGTACCTTTGACCTCGAAATTATCCATTCCTGCCCACCATGATTGTCCGCCACCGTCTAAGTATTTGAAAAAGATGTAGGTGGTTGCCCCTCTGTAAGCAGAAATATCGAGTACCTGATGCTCATTTTGATTATAAAGCGTACCAGATACATTTTGCCGATAAGTAGCTACAGGTACTCCCGTTGATGTTATACTATTTGTATTCGACACATACACTTCGAGTGAAGAGTTAAGCACCTCATGTTTTCGGAAGTGCAAATCAAACTCAAGCGTAATTTTGGCGTAAGCAGAAGTATTGACCGAAGGCGAGCGCAACCAAACACCATTTGCAAGGGCATTGTTTCCCATCAAATCGTCATCAAAATAAACAAAACAACTCCCATTCATTGTCGATCCCATTGCATCGGGGTTGGTAGGTGTGCCAAGTGTCCATGTAGCTCCTATCGGCACCGAATAAGTTGCCCACCCTGAAGCCACTAACCCTGTGCAAGAATTAAAATTTTGAGTGTACAATACATTGTTGCCAAACATACTGAATGAGTAAGCACTAAAAGCAATCAACACCGTAAGAAGTCGAAAATAAGTGTAATTATGTAGTTTCATTGCCGCGAAATTTAAGAAGAAAAGGAGATGTTTTAAATCATTGCGTAAAATCGGAAATTTTTTTGCAAAAAAGCCTACTCTAAAAAAAATAGACAAAATAATGTCTAACTTGGCCTTGAAATGAGTACTTAATTATCTACTTATAAGTCAGTATTCACGTATCACGATTGATTGTGCTTCTTATATTCCAAAGACATTACGCATTAAATGTCTTTACTTTCACCAGAATGCTACCAACCGGACTTCTTATAAATTTTAAAAAAATTCCGAAACCTATGTCAACAACAGATTGTATCACAGGTAACATTAGTCCATACATCCCCTCTCCTGCCAAACCATGGAATAAGCAACGCATAGAGCACCTCTACCGCAGAATGGGTTTTGGAGCAACACCCGAACAAGTAAATGCGGCACTGTTACTTACTCCATCAGCATTAGTTGACCAAATCGTCAATCAAGCTGTAGCTATGCCCCTGTCTCCCACCCCTATTTGGGCAGATTATACGCTCATTCCACTTTATGGCTATACCAGTGTTGAGGAGTTTGGCGATGAAGCACGAGACCACATGCGCGAATGGCGAAGACAATTACTGACCGATATGACGGTAAATGGATTTAGAGATAAGTTGGTTCTCTTTTGGCACAACCATTTTGTAACCGGTTGGAGTACCTATACTTGTTCTAAATATCTGTACCAGTACCACAAATGTTTGCAACAATTCGCTCTTGCCAATTTTAAAGACTTTGTTTACGAAATTGGTAAAACACCGGCAATGTTAATGTTTCTTGATGGAGCATTAAGTACTAAAAACAACCCTAATGAAAATTATGCCCGCGAACTGTTCGAGCTATTTGCTCTTGGCGAAGGAGTAGGTTATACTCAGGCAGACATCGTTGCAGCTTCCCGTGCATTAACAGGATGGCGTGCTTCGGGTGGTTCCTGTATAGACGCATGGTTTGACCCAACACGGTTTGACACCAACAGCAAAACTATTTTCGGGCAAACAGGCAACTGGAACTACGATGACTTGAACGATATTCTTTTCCAATATCGAACAAGTGAGGTAGCACATCATATCTGTAGAAAGATTTACGAACACTTCATTTATCCTCAAGCAGATGAAACAATTGTTTCTGAATTAGCAACAACTTTCATCAATAGCAACTTTGAACTATCCCCTGTCTTCAAACAACTCTTCAAAAGCAATCACTTCTTTGACGACATTTTTATCGGGACAACCATCAAAAGCCCGGCTGCCTATTTCGTAGGGCTACTCCACCAATTAAAAATCAGTTACGATACTTCTCTACTCAACTATATTGCCGATGGATGCGGGCTTTTAGGGCAAGTACTTTATGAACCAGTTGACGTAGCCGGCTGGCCCGGACATCATGCTTGGATAACCGAAGACACACTCACCAGACGTTGGGATATTGTAAGCGACTACCTCGCATCTGGGGTAAACGCCGCCACGGAAGATAATTGGGTGCAACTTGCCAAAGACCTCACAAACGACTCTAACGATCCGGCAATAGTAGCAGCAGCTATTGCAGATTACCTCCTACCAAACGGCTTGTCAGATGAAAATATGTACGACATTGCTACCCAAGTCTTTAAATCCGATATTCCCGAAAACTATTTCCAAGACTACTCTTGGAATTTGGATTGGTCTGAAGTTCCAGACCAAATAGCCGCACTCCTCGGTTATCTTATCAGATTACCCGAATTTCAACTCACCTAACCACTACCCATTAATATGTGCGATCAACACGACCCCAAGCATACGCACCCGGCCGACCTTAGCGAGCAGCATACAGACGGCAGTGCTTTAGAACATGGCAAACTACACGACAATGCCCACAAATCGTGGAGTCGTCGTAACTTTTTATTGACCGGTGGTTTAGCTGCTTTAGGTTCAGCACTCACACTTAACGGACTTCCAATTCATGCACTTGCCCGTTCTCCATTACTTGCTGCGTTGAGCAACGCCAATACAAATAGGGTATTGGTACTCATCAGGTTAAAAGGCGGTAATGATGGACTGAACACCATCATTCCTGTCTATGATTATGGAACTTATACTACACACCGCCCCGATATAGCTTTGCCTATGGGCAATATAGTCATGTTGGACAATGATGCAGGAATAGGGATGCACAACGGGCTAACCAATCTTAACCCTTTGTGGTTGGCTGGAAAAATGAAAGTGGTACACAATGTGGCATATCCTCAACAAAATCTCTCTCACTTCCGATCTTCCGATATTTGGTCAACGGCCAGCAATGCAAACGAATATTGGTCTTCCGGTTGGTTGGGAAGATTTTTGGAACAAGAATATCCGGCATATTTAGAAGCCCCTCCAAGCATCCCTCCTGCCATTCAAATAGGCTCGGAAAGTAACCTCATGTTTAGAGGTGAAAACACCAGTATGTCTTTGGTTATCAACAATCCCAATGAGTTTTACCAAATTGCCCAAAGTGGTCAGCTTTACGATACTGAAAACCTCCCTGAT
This sequence comes from uncultured Bacteroidota bacterium, assembly GCA_937907475.1. GTDB lineage: Bacteria > Bacteroidota > Bacteroidia > Chitinophagales > UBA2359 > UBA2359. The sequence goes on from CALCIK010000024.1 coordinate 31,964, forward strand.
TGTTTTTACGGTGATGAATTGGCTTTCATGCGACAAGTAACTAACAGTTCCTTTAGATATTCTCAAGCCATTAAATCTGCTTACGACTCTTCTACTGCCGCCGTTACTTATCCTACCAACAACTCATTAGCAACCAATTTAGCTATCATTGCCCGCTTAATAAAAGGTAATCTCGGAACCAAAGTTTATATGGTTTCTATAGATGGATTTGATACACATGCCAACCAACTTAACGGGCAAAACAATCTCTTTAACCGAATTGGCAACGCAGTACAGGCATTTTATAACGACCTTCAAGCAACAGGACATAACCAAGATGTGCTTATCGCCACTCATTCCGAGTTTGGACGAAGGGTGTTCCAAAACGGGTCTTTGGGAACAGACCACGGTGAAGCCGCCCCTGTTATTTTGCTTGGCGACGGTTTAGAAGGAAACGGATTTATTGGGACTCCTCCAAACATTGCTCAAAGCAATTGGGTTGGCCCGGGTAATATCCCTTATGAAATTGATTTCAGAAGAATTTATGCAACCCTTCTTCAAGATTGGTTCTGTATGCACCCTGCCATTGTAGATGCAGTTATGGGACATACCCATGCTCGACTTGACGGTATGGTCAATGCCTGCCAACCCAGTATTGGTTCTAACGACACCGCAGTTCTTCTCGGCCATCAACCGGATTACTCCGAATATGGAGCAACCACCATTAAATACGCCATCTTGACCGGAGGAAATACACGTCTAAGAATTCTCAACAAAGCCTCCCAACCCTTGATAACCCTTTTCAATAACTATCACGACAAAGGGAGCTACAAGTTTTATTTCAACTGGTTAGATTATAACCTCCCCGCAGGTGAATATATTTACCAACTCGACTCCGGCGGTAAAACTTATAACCGTCTCTTAGCAGTTGGACAATAAATAGCCAAGTTCAATCTAAATTTAAAACCTGCCCTTGCTCAAAACTTGGGCAGGTTTTTTTATTGATGTGGTTTTACCTTTTTTACTTTTCAAGAGGCAAATGGTTTGTTATCAAATCGAACTAAACGTTCGGTTTTCAAGCCACAGCCCTCCCTAAAAAAATAGTTTGAATAAAATCCGTATCTTGTGCAAAATTTACGCGGGTTATCTTTACTTTTTTTTATCCGCCCGCAATAACAAAACCATTTTTGAATATGCAATTTCGTTCTCTGCACATTATTGAACCCATTTTAACAGCACTACAAGAAGAAGGATACACTACTCCTACACCCATACAATCGCAAGCCATTCCAATTGTATTAAAAGGTACCGACCTACTCGGATGCGCACAGACAGGAACCGGTAAAACAGCAGCATTTGCCATTCCTATTCTTCAGTTGTTAAGTGAAAACAAAACCTACGATAGAAAAAGAAAAATCAGAAGCCTCATCGTTACGCCTACGCGCGAGTTAGCTATCCAAATTCACGAAAGCTTTAACGCTTACGGAAGGCATACTAGATTAACCTCTACAGTAGTATTTGGTGGGGTTAATCAAAGTTCGCAAACCAATGCTTTACAAAACGGAGTGGACATTTTGATTGCCACTCCCGGAAGACTATTAGACCTTATGAACCAAGGGCATATATCCTTGCGCAATGTCGAGATATTCGTGTTGGACGAAGCCGACCGAATGTTGGACATGGGGTTCATTCACGATGTTAAAAAGTTATTAACCGCTCTTCCCAAACAACGGCAATCCTTGTTCTTTTCTGCTACGATGCCGCCGGAAATTGTAAATCTTGCCGGCACCATCTTGCATAACCCACTTTCTGTTTCGGTAACTCCTGTTTCTTCTACCGTTGATATCATCAAACAGTTCGTTTACTTTGTTGATAGAGGTAATAAAAATGACTTGTTGTTAGACATTCTAAAAGACAAGAGCATCAAAACCGCCTTGGTCTTTACCCGCACCAAGCATGGTGCGGACAAAGTGGTGAAAATGCTGCAAAGGCACGACATCAAAGCAGAAGCTATTCATGGTAACAAAGCACAAAACGCACGTCAACGAGCCTTAACCAATTTTAAAGCACAAACCACCCGTGTATTAGTCGCTACCGACATTGCCGCACGCGGTATTGACGTGGACGACTTAGAATATGTCATCAACTTTGAAATGTCTAATGTAGCCGAGACTTATGTGCATCGAATTGGGAGAACCGGAAGGGCCGGCGCAAAAGGAACTGCCATTTCGTTTTGCGATGCAGAAGAAAAACCCTACCTCCGCGACATTGAAAAGCTTATTTCCAAAAAAATTACCGTTGTGGAGAACCACCGCTTCCCGCTAATGGATCACAATCCGGTCAAAGTACCTAAACAACAACACGTTAGAAGTCAACAGGAAAGAGCTAAACCCAAAGCAAAACCGGCAGCAGAGGTTGTACACCAACAACCAAAACGGGAAATGCGAAAAACCTTGTCGTTAGTAAAGAAATAACAGCAGCATCTTATACCAAAACCCCGCCTACTATTTAAAATGTAAGGCGGGGTTTTCTTTTTTTTAGGTATATGGCTAATCAAAATCAATGTTGCGCTCAAACACCAATGTTTTACTGTCCATCTCAAAAGCACATAAATGTCCTAGGTTTTCGTAGGTATTGTAAACACAGCCGGCATCAATATCTATCACCAATAAAGGGTCATTGTCGAGCATATTTTCAATCAAGTGGCGATCTGTTGGAGTATGTCCATGAATGATAACCCTGCCTTTTAAGACTTCGGGCTTGATGTCTTTGTGCCAATTGCGAATCCATAGCATTGCTTGATCGTCTTCTAAAAAATCATCGTGTTTAAAATTAAATCCGGCATGAACCAAAATGTAATCCTCTAATTCCTCCACTAAATGTAAATCCCTTAAAAACTGCCAATATAGTTCGGGAATTTCTCCAAGATTGGAAGCTCCAAAACTTTGCAGGGTTTCTCTGCCCCCTTGCTCCTTCCAGTTAAATTTATCCCATAGCTCAAGTTCCGATTCGAGCATCATTGCTTCGTGGTTTCCCATTAAACAATGCACGTCATATTCATTTTCTTGTAAGAGCAAGATTAAATCTATCACCCCTTTACTGTCCGGTCCTCGATCTATATAATCTCCCAACAGATAGAGTTCATCGGTTTTCTGTATTTTCAAAGTTTCAAAAAGCAGCTTTTCAAAGGTTTTACTGCAACCATGAATATCGGAAATGGCGTATCGGGGCATCGTTACCTATTTTTATGAGTATAGAAACATAAAGGGGTGCAAGTTACTTGTTTTATCAGTATTTATGTAATACTTAAAGTCCGTCAAACGCAAAAACCCCTCCAATCTAACATTGGAGAGGTTTTGTTAACGGTTCCGGTTTTTTAACTAAAAACGGGAACTTATCTTGTTACAGTTACAGTGCAGCAAACTCCGTTTATAGTAACCGTTACTTTTTGTCCTTGTGCTGCATTTAATCCTGCGCATCCTATAAAGAAAGAGCCATCTGCATTAGCCACTCCGGTTGTTGAACCACCCTTTCCATCTGTAACCATGATGTTTGCACCTGCCGGAGCTGCACCTTTATCTCCTGAACATACTGCACCACCGGGACCCAAGGTGTATTTAATTTTGCTGCAATTTACATTGCCATTGGCGTTGTTGTTATTGTTTCCGTTGTTGTTGACAGGATTGTTGGTAGTCGTGGTCGGAACAGAACCAATCACATTCTCGCCGTTGGTATAAGGGTTGTAAGGGTTTACTGTTGTTACATCAATGCCGCTGTTTGGCTTGACGGTTATTACAGTTGTTCCATCATTGGTATTTGGAGTAATCGAAGAGAGGATGGTCTCACCTGCTTTCGGAGTTTTAGCTGTTCCTAACATTATGGGTTTGGTGGGGTCGTTGTTTCTCATACCTTGTGACCAAAACCATCTTTTAACATCCGGGGCTGTGCCGTCATACTCAAAACAAACCTCGACTGAGCCACCCACAGCAACTGTTCCGTTGTGTAAATCTATATTGCTTGACCCGACACCGGCAAAGCCTTTAAATACACCGCCAACCCTGCCTTGGCCATCTTTATTAGCTATTTTCATAGACCCTTTGGTCAATTCAATGTGCAGGTCAGACGCGGCTCCGGCTTCGGCGTTGGTAAAGGTGAAACATTTTTGGGATTGAGCTAAGGCAGGAACAGTTGGAACAGAAACAAACAGCGCAACGATTAGTGCAACGAGAGAGAAATGAACTAAGTTTTTCATGGTAAATTGTTTAGGAAAGTTTGAAATTAAAAAGGTTAAATTGTGAATTGATGTAAAGAAGGAAGTTTTCATGGTAACTTTGATTTTTGTTTGTTAAGTGATTTTTGTTTGCTTACAATCATCAAAGCCAAAGTGTGATAAGAGGTGAATAGCGCAAATCGAAAAAAAACTCTTTTTTTGAATTTTTTTTACCAACATTCCACTATTTAGCCGATTATACCTATTATTGCCTTTTGAATGAACCGCTAAACCACTTTAACTAAGATATATGAGAAACCTGTTGGTTCCTACCGATTACTCTGCAAATGCCCACAATGCATTTGTCTATGCCTTGGGTATCGCTTCAAAACTGAATGCAGATATCACCGCTATACACACTTTTGAATTACCGGTTTTAGACCCGCGCGCACCTTCAAGAACGGCAAAAGATATTGTCGATAATGAAAAAGATGAGCAACTGTACCAAAAAAACAAAGAATTGGCCAAGATGCACCAAGCTGCAACTGAAATGGGTCTGTTAGGACAGCCCCTTGATTTGTTGTTATCTGAAGGTGATTTGGTTGATAAAATTTGTGAGGCTGCTCATGAAACCCATACAGACATGGTCATTATGGGCACAAAAGGTGCAAGCGGCCTGAAAGAAGTTTTTTTTGGAAGTAATGCCGCTAAAATGCTGGAACAAGCCACTTGTCCGGTCTTGGCCGTGCCCGAAAATGCTACTTTTAAGGGCATTAACAAAATTGCTTACTTTAGTAATTTCGACGAATCTGATATTGAAATATTGGCTCGTTTGGCAGAATTAGTAGCCCCTTTTAATTCAGAAATACATTTAGTACATATTGTCTTGAGTGAAAAGGCTCGAGCTATAGCCACAAATAACTTGCGAACCTTAGCAGAAGAACTTAAAAGCCTAACCAATCTTTCTGTTTATTCTCAAACTCTATTGAATTCCGATCTCCTCGAAGGAATGTTAAGTTATGCCGCTTTAGCAGAAATTGACATCATTTCGATGCTTTCGCACAAACGCGGTTTCTTTGATAATTTATTTACCTCCAGCAATACTCAAAAAACGGTGCAACATACCGAAGTGCCTCTGTTATCTTTTAGAAAATAAGCCTTCCCTAGTCTTGCAATAAAAACCCTCAAAGTTGTATAAGCTTTGAGGGTTTTGTATTTTTGTCCCGCAATGTTTCACACGAGAAAAACAAACCCCATGAAATTATTAGACGGCAAGCATTTGGCCGAGGTGATTAAACAAGAAATCAAAGCCGAAGTAGATAAGTTAATAGCCAATAACCAAAAGTGCCCGCACTTAGCTGCTATTTTAGTTGGTGATGATGGTGCGAGCGAAACATACGTACAACATAAAGTTAGGGCTTGTAAAGAAGTAGGAATTGATTCTACTCTCATTCGCCTTTCAAAAGACACGACTGAAAAGGAACTTTTGGCTCAAATTGATCGCCTTAACCAATCCTCTATGATTGATGGGTTTATTGTTCAGCTTCCCCTTCCTAAACATATTGATGTAGATAAAATCACTCAAGCCATTAGTTACCGCAAAGACGTTGATGGCTTTCACCCTGTCAATGTAGGACGTATGGCGCAAGGGTTGCCTTGTTATCTGCCTGCTACCCCTTATGGAATTATGCTATTGCTTGAGCGCAATGGGATTGAAACATCGGGTAAAGAGTGTGTTGTGGTTGGTCGAAGTAATATTGTTGGCACGCCTATGAGTATCTTACTTTCCCGGAACGCCAATCCGGGTAACTGTACGGTTACCCTTTGCCATAGTAGAACCAAGAATCTTTCCAAATTTACCAAGCGTGCGGATATACTCATTGTTGCACTTGGTCAACCCGAATTTGTGAAAGGAAATATGGTTAAAAAAGATGCCGTAGTGATAGATGTGGGCATTACTCGAATAACAGACCCATCCAAACAAAGCGGACACCGATTGGTGGGCGATGTGAAGTATAAAGAAGTAGCCCCTAAATGTAGTTTTATTACCCCTGTTCCCGGCGGTGTCGGCCCGATGACGGTCGTATCACTTATGCTTAATACCTTAAAGGCTGCTAAAAACGAGGTTTATCCGGCTATTTAATTCCGAAGTTTCTCTTTCAATATCTACTTTTCATCAAACCTATGAGCGGCTACCTTCAACAACCTGTTAACGGGTATATTTTGGCGGGTGGTAAAAGCTCTCGGATGGGGCAGGACAAAGGTTTGATGTTATTCAACCAAAAACCTTTAGTGCAATATGTTCTTCAAAGTTTGCAAACGGTTGTGAATAAGGTCATCATTGTGGCGAATAACCCTGCTTATCTTCAATTTGGTTGTGAGGTGATTGAAGATAATCGCAAGGAAATGGGTCCGGCAGGAGGCATCTTCACAGCATTCAACCACTCTGCGACTGAATGGAATTTTATTGTCGGTTGCGATATGCCTTTTATCAGTGCTCCTGCTATTGAATACCTGCTGCATTACCCTTCTGATGCTCAAATTGTCATTCCCATTTATCAAGGAAAACCTCAACCCCTTTTTGGGAAATATGCTACCTCTTGTAAAGAACAATGGGGGCTGCTGTTGGAACAAAATATCCTAAAACTGCAATTGCTTGTAGCCCATTTTCAGACCGACACTATAAATGTTAACCCTCATCCCCTTTTTCAAGACCCCTTTTTTACCAATATCAATTCCGGTACTGATGTGGAAAACGCTTTAAAACTGATAAACAATGGAAATTAACGTCCTTGCATTCGGGCAAATAGCTGACCTCATTGGCAGTTCTACTTACAAAGTATCGGAGGTTATCACTACTGATGACCTTATTAAGCAACTTAGCCTGCAATTCCCCGAATTGTCGAAGATAAAATTTGCCATAGCTGTGAATAAACTAGTTATCAGTCATCCGGTTATCTTGCATGAAAATGATGCTGTTGCTCTGCTCCCTCCTTTTTCGGGCGGGTAACATTGAATAATGCAATTCAATGGCATCATCAAAAACCATTCTGACTATTTGAAACGGTTGAAAAGAGGATAAGAATGTAGAGACGAATATTCCATCAGATTATTCAATCAACTCTAGCCGCTTTGTGCAACACCATGCCACCCAACCATGACATTAAAGGACATAAAATTTAACCGACAAGAGTTTTCCGGTTCATTGGGCGATATTGGCACGGACTTCCCTTTGATAGTAGCGATGATAGGGGCGGCCGGTTTGCATACTCCAAGTGTGTTGATTGTTTTTGGGCTGATGCAAATCTTTACCGGGCTTATTTATAAAATGCCTATGCCCGTTCAACCCCTGAAGGCGATGGCGACCTTGGTTATTTCACAAAAAATTGCAGGGAATGTTTTGTTGGGGGCAGGATTGGCCATTGGTGTGGTCATGTTAGTGCTTACTTTAACCGGTGTTTTAGACAAATTGGCCAATTTTGTTCCTAAAGCGGTTATTAGGGGCCTTCAATTGGGCTTGGGTATCAGCCTTTGTTTGTTATCGGTTAAACAATATATTCCTTCCGGCGAGATGATGGGTTATGTACTTGCTGCAATCGCTTTTTTGATGATTCTCTTGTTTATTGATAATAAACAATATCCCGCGTCTTTGTTGGTAATTGGCATGGGAATCGTTTATGCCATACTATTTAACACCGATTTCTCCACATTGACTTCTACTGTAAGTTTAAATTTACCACAATTCCACCTGCCAAGCATTGACGATGTTGCAAAAGGGTTTGTATTATTAGCTTTACCCCAAATTCCCCTTTCATTGGGTAACTCCATCATGGCAACGAAACAGGTAAGTGATGATTTATTTCCCCAAAGCAACTTATCGGTCAAAAAAATTGGCGTAACTTATTCGTTAATGAACTTGTTTGCCCCTTTCTTTAGTGGTATTCCTTGTTGTCATGGTGCGGGGGGCATGGTTGGACATTATACATTTGGTGGGCGTACAGGAGGCTCGGTTATCATTTACGGGTTGCTCTACCTTAGCTTAGGGCTATTCTTTGGTAACAGTTTTGAAGTCATTGTAAAGATTTTTCCGCTTCCGATATTAGGGGTCATTCTGCTTTTTGAAGGTATATCGTTGATGCTATTGATAAAAGATGTCGTTCTTCAGAAACGAGATTTTGTTATCACAATTTTAACAGGTATCCTTGCCTTTGGGTTACCTTATGGGTTTCTTGTTGCTATTGTTGTTGGGACTGCTTTGTTTTATTCCCCTTTATCATTAAAAACACTGACCGATATTGGCAACAAGAAAGCATAGTGTATATTGAGGCATGTTCCTAAAACCCGCTTATTGTATGGGACGTTAGAAGTGTGAAACTCATCGGGAATTGTGTATTCAATATTGTAAATAAAAAATTGTCAACCGTTCATCCAAATGACCAAGATTATCAACTACCAAAGATATCAACGACAGTTATTGCTCAATGAATTGGGGCAATCGGGTCAAGATAAATTGCAGCACGCAAAGGTGTTGGTCATTGGTGCCGGCGGGTTGGGATGTCCTGCTTTACAATACCTGGCGGCAGCAGGCATTGGGGATATTGGAATTGTAGATGCCGATTTGATTGACCTGACGAACCTACACCGGCAGATACTATATACTATGCAGGACATTGGTCAACCCAAAGCAAGCATCGCAGCGCGAAAGCTGCAAGACCTAAATCCCGACATCCAAATAACCCCTTACGACTTATTTCTTACGAACCAAAATGCTTTGGAGATATTATCCAATTACGATTTGGTGATTGACGGTAGCGACAACTTTGCTACCCGGTACTTGCTTAATGATGCTTGTGTGTTGCTTGGTAAACCGTTGGTTTATGGGGCGGTCATGCGGTTTGAGGGGCAGGTTGGGGTTTTTAACTTGGCATCTAAGGATGTGAAACAAGCCGCTAATTACCGCGACCTCTTCCCTACTCCACCGAATAACAGTTCAGTTTTTAGCTGCAACGAAGTCGGCGTGTTAGGGGTTTTACCGGGCATTATCGGAACGCTTCAAGCCACCGAAGCCATTAAAATTGTTACAAGCATTGGTACGCCTTTGTGTAATACCATCCTAACTTACAATGCCCTGCAAAATTCTTTTTACGAAATTGAAATATCCGCTCGCCTATCAACTATAAAAGATATTCCTATTGACAAAGCTGCTTTTGAGTTATACGATTACCAAGGGTTTTGCAACGCGCAAGAGGATGTTGCCGAAATATCACCTGAAGCCTTTAACATCCTGCTCCAAAACATCGGTGAAGTAAGCATTATTGATGTGCGTGAACAGCATGAATTACCCATCATAGACCAATTCCCTTGTTCAAAAATACCGTTCAGCACGTTTGAAATTGATAACCCAAGCATACCGGAACAAAAGACCATCATTGTTTTTTGTCAAACAGGGGTGAGAAGCATCTCTGCTGCAAGACTTTTGCATAGAAAGCATCCTTCTGCCAGTATTTACAGCTTGTCGGGGGGTGTTGTAAATTGGTTAATGAATTGTAAACCGGTTTAGGCGGGTTTTTTATTCAAAACACATTAGGGAGTGTTATTAACGATCTTTCTTTGTTTGCAGCCTTTTTTCTGAATTGGTCTTTTACTCCACCTTGTAGGTTCATCTTTCTCCTTCTTGTCGAAATCGGTTCGACATGCCGAGCTATTTACCACGCTATTTCTACAATATCCGGCAAGGAGTTGGGTGTTGGTGGGGGTAAATATGCCTTTTAACTCTTGCCTCTCCTTTTCCGTTGGCATTTAAGTTCCGTCAGTTTCTGCTAATGGGATTTCTTTTTGTAGTTGGTTATTGCCTTAGACTTTGGACAAACGCCTCAAGCCCCCGAAGTTGATTTGGGGGCTAAACATT
>CALCIK010000025.1 GCA_937907475.1 uncultured Bacteroidota bacterium
GGGAAAATAACTCGCAGTGGCGGGAAAATAACTCGCAGTGGCGGGAAAATAACTCACAGTGGCGGGAAAATAACTTATAGTGGCGGGAAAATAACTCACAGTGGCGGGAAAATAACTCGCAGTGGCGGGAAAATAACTTATAGTGTCGGGAAAATAACTCACAGTAGCGGGAAAATAACTTATAGTGTCGGGAAAATAACTCGCAGTGGTGGGAAAATAACTCACAGTAGCGGGAAAATAACTCGCAGTGGTGGGAAAATAACTCGCAGTGGCGGGAAAATAACTCGCAGTGTCGGGAAAATAACTCGTAGTGGCGGGAAAATAACTCGTAGTGGCGGGAAAATAACTCGCAGTGGCGGGAAAATAACTCCTTATGAAGACCTCAGAAACGATTACCAACAGTTATCAATCATGGGCAACCCCCAATGCAAATCAACACACACAAAAAAATAGGAGGAGGGATTTTTAGTTTCACAATCGTTTGTATCTTGCATACAATATTCACTATCAACAAAATTTTACGACCATGAAAAAAGCTCTATACATTTTAATAGCTGTATTGGCGATGACCATATCTGTATATGCTCAAAACCAAGCACCCGTCATTAGCAATTTGCAAGCATTCTCCGATGAGGTTAATAATAACATTACCCTCACCTTTGATGTGGCCGATGCAGAAGGAGATGCCCTTGAAATAGAACTTCGCGTGTCCGACAATTCGGGAGCTACCTATTTGGTCGCTGATATTGCGGGTGTTTTTGGCGATATTGGCTATCCCGTTACGGCAGGCACGGGTAAATCCATCACTTGGCAGTACAATCCCTCAGAACTAAGTTCGGGTATCTATTTTTTAAAGTTGATAGCTGACGATCGGCAGCCGGTAGATATACAAGCTATTGTGGATGAGGTAAATCCCGATAACCTATTGGACGACCTTTCAGAAATACAAGGGATAAGGCATTATACGGCAGGGTTGGCAAATATTGAGGCGGTAAAAACCCTGCTCGAAACCCGGTTTACCGATGCCAACCTTCAAACATCCCGACAGGATTTCGTTATAGGCGCGATTTCGGGACAAAACATCATCGGACGGCAACAAGGACAAGGAGACGAAACTCAAACCGTGATTATAGATGCTCATTTTGATTCGGTTTCCAATGCACCTGGGGCAGACGACAACGGTTCGGGCGTGGTCGGTGTCTTGGAAGCCATGCGCGTGTTAAGCCCTTACGAGTTTCGGCATAACATTAAATACATCGGTTTTGACCAAGAAGAAGGTGGGCTTATTGGAAGCAGTTATTATGTCAATAATGGCGGAGTAGAGCCTTTTGAATACATCAGGGGAGTACTCAATTTTGAAATGATAGGTTATTACACCGAAGTTCCCAACTCACAATCCGTTCCCACGGGCTTCAACCTGCTCTTTGCCGATGCATACGCCCAATTGACAGCCAATGAATTTAAAGGCGATTTTTTAATCAATGTTTCCAATACCCTTTCAAATCCGCTTCGTGTCGCTTTCGATAGTTGTGCCGCCCTTTATGTTCCCACGCTAAAGGTCATTTCTTTTAACGTACCCGGCACAGGCTCCATCGCTCCCGATCTTCGCCGCAGCGACCACGCCAAATTTTGGGATAACGGACATCGTGCATTGATGTTGACCGATGGTGCTAATTTCAGAAACCCGAATTACCACACCCCCAACGACGTGTTAGATATACTCGATTTCGATTTCATGGCCAATAACGTCAAAGCGACAGTCGCCACCGCCGCACACCTCGCCGACATTCGGCATTGCACCACCGCCATTACCGCAGTGAGCCTGTTGACAAGTATTAACGATGAGGTAAAAAACAAAACCCTGCAATTTGCCCTGCAACCCAACCCCGCTGCCAACAGTACGGCGATTGTGTTACAAAATCCCCAATCCACCGGCCAAATAGAGGTGAAGGTTTACGATGGAATGGGTAAAGCAGTCATTACCCAACAACTCACCCCCACCACAAACGCCACCCATCTACTAAGAACCGATGCCTTGAGCAATGGTATCTACTTCGTAACCATCCAAACGGGAGAGCATCGAGCCGTTCAAAGGTTGGTAATAAATAGGTAGTGAATGGTGAATGGTGAATGGTGAAAAGTATAGAGTATCAAAAAAATTAACCACTAATGAACTTTTCCTCCCAGAGGAACTTCCGATGAAGGTTGGAGTAGAACGATATGCCCTTGTTCGTCGGGTAATCCGAGCACTAATACTTCCGACATAAAATCTGCAATTTGACGAGGGGGGAAATTGACCACCGCAATCACCAAGCGGCCAATCAGTTGCTCGGGGCGGTAATAGTGGGTGATTTGTGCAGAACTTTTTTTGATGCCCAATTCAGCACCAAAGTCTATGAGTAATTTGTAGGCAGGCTTTCGGGCTTTGAGAAAATCTTGGGCATCGGTAATGCGCCCGACACGCATATCTATTTGTAAAAAGTCGTCAAAACTGATGGTCATCGAATCCATAATCGTAGATTTAGCGCAATCGAATATCAACAAACTGGGAATGTGCGGTATTTCTAAAAAACTTGTTTCATAATTTGCTTAACCGATTCGGTATTACTCATCGTATAAAAGTGCAGGCAAGGCACACCAAATTCAATGAGTTCGCGACATTGTTGAACCGCCCAATCAATGCCCACCCGTTCCGCATCTTCGTCAGATTGGCAAGCAGTCAATGCATCGGTAAGGTCTTCGGGCAAGGAGATGTTAAACGTACTGGGCAAGGAGTGCATTTGTTTCTTACGGGTGATGGGCTTCAAACCCGGAATGATAGGAACTTCAATGCCAATACTTCGACATGCATTCACAAAGTCAATGTATTTGCTGTTGTCGTAAAACATTTGCGTAACAATGTAATCCGCACCGGCATCCACCTTTTGCTTCAGATATTGCAAATCGGCTTTAAGGTTAGGTGCTTCGATATGTTTTTCGGGATAGCCTGCCACGCCGATACAAAAGTCGGTTCTAAATCCGTTTGACAGGTCTTCTTCAAGGTAAACCCCGTTGTTCAGATTCACCACCTGCTGCACCAAATCCAAGGCATTCTTGTTGCCCTTAGGTTCGGGGGTAAAATGGGTTTCGGGCTTCACCGCATCGCCCCTTAACAGCAACACGTTGTTAATGCCGAGGTAATTCAAATCCACCAACGCATCCTCTGTTTCCGAGCGGGCAAACCCACCACAAACCAAGTGAGGCACAGCGTCTATCCCATATTTATAAGCCAATGCAGCACAAATACCCACCGTCCCCGGTCGTTTGCGAATATGTATCTTTTCAAACAACCCATTGTCGAGCAGTTTGTATTTATACTCGGCACGGTGATAAGTAACGTTGATAAAAGGAGGGTTAAACTCCAGCAGTTCATCTAAAATGCGATAGATAGATTGAATGCTTTTACCCTTTAAAGGCGGCAGTATTTCAAACGACAAGAGCGTTTTTTGGCGATTTGCTAAATGCTCGATAACTTTCAAAGCAGAGGTTGTTTGGAGGAAATGTATTGGTCAAGCAGTGTCCATAAAAAGTGTTAAAACAACATTCCCCAATACTTTGTTTAACGGGCGGTTATTTCGGGACAACGCCAAACTTGCCGGCTTGCTTCAACGCCACATTCACCAACAAAATCAACACCGGTACTTCAATCAACGGCCCGATGACACAAGCAAAGGCCTCTCCCGAATTGATGCCAAAAACGGCTATGGCTACGGCAATGCCCAGTTCAAAGTTATTACCGGCAGCGGTAAAAGCCAAAGATGTGCTTTTAGGGTAATCGGCACCCGCCCGCTTTGCCATGAAGAAGGCACTGAAGAACATAATGACAAAGTAAAAAACCAACGGAATAGCGATACGAACTACGTCAAACGGGATGGTAACAATGAGATTTCCTTTAAGGCTGAACATCGCAATGATGGTAAACAACAATGCCATTAAGGTAATGGGGCTGATAGCAGGAATAAACTTGTTGTAATACCAATCCAACCCCATCGCCTTGCCCAAAATCAAGCGGCTCAACACCCCGGCCAAGAAGGGAATGCCCAAATAAATAAACACACTTTCGGCAATTTGCAAGATACTGATTTCGACCAATGCGCCCGGTAAACCAAACAAGGGCGGGAGGATGGTAATAAATATATAGGCATAAACGCTGTAAAACAACACCTGAAAAATGCTGTTAAAAGCGACCAAGCCCGCCACATACTCGTTATCGCCTTTCGCCAAATCGTTCCAAACAATGACCATCGCAATACAACGGGCAATGCCTATCATAATTAACCCCGTCATGTATTCGGGTTTATCGGGCAAAAAGATAATAGCCAAGGCAAACATCAGAATAGGCCCGATAACCCAATTCTGAACCAACGAAATGCCCAAAATACGAGTGTTCTTAAATACTTTAGGCAATTCTTCATAGCGCACCCTTGCCAATGGCGGGTACATCATCAATATCAACCCAATCGCAATAGGGATATTAGTCGTACCCGATTGAAAACTATTCAAAAACTGCTCGCTTTGGGGTATAAAATACCCGATGCCAACCCCCAAAGCCATCGCCAAAAATATCCAAAGCGTCAAATAACGGTCTAAAAAAGAAAGTTTTTTCATCTTTAACAAATTAATAGAATCCCAAAATCTAACATCTCCCGTCCCAAGTCCAAAGTCTTGAATCTAAAGTCTTCGTCTAAAGTCTCAACTCTTTTGCCATAAGTCTTGCGTCTTCTGTCTAAAGTCTTTTGTCTAATGTCTTGTATCAATGTCTTCAGTCTAAAGTCTAAAAAAATCAATTCCCATACTTAAGAATTAGTGCCAACTGTCCCGCATGGTAAGCGGTATGCGATATAATTCGCGACAAAGCCACTTCTTTGCTTTTAGTGCCAAACTCTTTGGTGGTAACAGGGCTTAACCAATCCTCGTTGGTTTGCGATGCAATGATAGTTTCAAGGCTTTGCCGGGCATATAGTTCATAGTCCAAAAGTTCTTGAAGATTGAGCCATTCGCCAGTATCTTTTTGGGCAATCACTGTTTTTGCATGAACCTTCACCTCCGCTGCGCCAAATACATTTTTAGCAAACAACAACTCCACATCGGCAATATGGGCAATCAAAAATCCTGCGCTATTAGGACTTCCGGACAGACGTTTTCCTAAATCAGCGGCTTTCAGATGGGTTAACAAGTTGGTATATCGGGTTCTCGCTTCTTGCCACATAGCAAGCAAAGTTTGGGTTTTGGCAATCAGATATTCCGCAACAAATTGAGCACAAAAACCCCTAATCATATCTCGAACTCGTGCAAACTCCAAACGCACTTCTTCCTCCGTACCCGTAAATTTGGCCGGGTCGGGAAAGTTTTGGTGTAGTTTATATGCTTTGGAGGGAAATATAGGGCAGCGTTCCTGGGCATTGTCGCAAACGGTAATCACATAGTCGAAAGGTATATGGACGTACTCGTCAACATGGTTCGAAGTATGGTGAGAAATGTCAATGCCCACTTCCTTCATGGTAGCGATGGCCTTTGGGTTGACCCCATGGATTTCTACGCCTGCACTATATATAGTGGCGGTATTCCCTGCAAAGTGGCGTAAAAACCCTTCTGCAATTTGGCTTCGGCAAGAGTTGCCGGTACAAAGTACTAATACATTTTTTATGAACATTCGCAGTTTAAGGGTTCGTTAAGTTGGGTAATAAAAGTAGATAGGATTGTTTTCAACCTTTGGATATTGTCGGGGTCAAGGCAGTAGTTCACGTTTTGCCCGCTGATTTCACCACGTATCAAACCGGCATTCTTAAGTTCCTGTAAATGCTGACAAACCGTAGCTCGGCTCAAAGGCAAACTATCGGCAATGCTACCCGATACGCAGGTTTTTTGTTCTGACAATAACTGTATAATGGCAATGCGGGCAGGATGAGACAACACTTTTGCAAGGGCTGCCAAGTCTTGCAATTCGGGGGTAAATTCGGCGGATTTAGCGTGCATTTCTCTTGTGTGTTTGTATGTCGCAAACATACGAATAAACTATACACCCCCAAGATCTTCCGACAATTTATTTGACCAAACACATAAAAAACATCGGGTTTCACCTTTTCGTAAAACTTTGGGAACAAAAAAGGGTTTGTATAGAAGGCAATCAATACGTATCTTCGCACAAATACCCCGGTGAATGGTTTTAGCAGGATTAGATAATGAAGTAGTATTTAAGAAGGCGTTTACTGACTTAATCGTTTTTAAGGGTTTTGTGCGCGATATTATAGGAATAGAAATAGAACCTGACAGCATAGAAACCGAAAAGTCATTTGACCCACGACCGGGTAGCATTGCCTTCAAATACGATATTTTTGCCGAAGATACCAAGCAACGGGTCATTGTGGAGATTCAAAAAGTGGACTACGACCATAATTTCGACCGTTTTTTGCATTACCACCTCCAAGGCATTTCCGAACAACAAAGAAACGCCGCCGATTACACTATTCAACGCACGGTTTACACTATCGTGGTGATTACCGCCCCTTATAAGGTAAACAAGCAAACCGGTGAAATTGTAAGGGACGAAGTACTCATTACCAACCTCAACCCCCGCAACCTCCACGACAAAGAAAGAAACCTGTTTGGGCACAAACTGATATTTCTAAACCCAAACTACAAAGGCCCGGAAACCCCCGAAAACTACCGTGATTGGTTAGACCTCATTTACGAGAGCATGCATCACCCCAAAAACCCCAAACTCAATCCAAACAACTCAGCTGTTCAACGCGCCGCAAGTTTGGTTCAATACGAAAACATCAGCCCCGAAGAACTGGGTGAACTAAAGATAGCCACCGGCAGAGCAAAAGTTTTACAAATTTCCTATGAAGAGG
Organism: uncultured Bacteroidota bacterium; assembly: GCA_937907475.1. GTDB lineage: Bacteria > Bacteroidota > Bacteroidia > Chitinophagales > UBA2359 > UBA2359. The sequence continues at coordinate 6,894 of CALCIK010000025.1, forward strand.
GGTTAGAAGAGGGAAAGGAGAAGGGATTAGAGGAGGGTTTAATAAAAGGAAAGGAGGAAGGAATATTTCTCGCCATAAAAGCCCTCATCACTCAAGGCATTTTGTCGGATGAGCAAATTGCTCAGGCTTTGAATGTGGGGGTGGAGAAGGTGAAAGAAATAAAAGAGAAACTAATTTAATTATAAACAAACAGTTAGACTATGAGCACAAAAGATCAAATACAAAAACTAGTTGAAGACAAAACAAAGTGGCAAGAAGAATGGAGAGGGAATGCTATATTATTCAGACATGAAAAAGAACCAAGAGGCCATGCAATATACCTTAATATTGGAGGATTTGGTACTAAACCAATTGAAATTAAATTTTTTGTAAAAGAACATACATGGGAAAGCAAGGGATTTGATTCCATAATGCTAACTTTAAATGACGAGTTTTTAAATCAATTTAAATTTCCTGATCAGAAAGTAACTGAACATGGCTTCAAATTAATCGCCTTAAAAAAATACACTCAAACTGCCGATGAAATAGCATCAGACATCGTGAAAGTGATTGAATCAGATTGGTCACAGTTTACAAATAGAATGTTAGAATTGTTAAAACAGTAATTCCTCCCATGCAAATCACCAACCTATTAGATAGAGCCTTATCCCTCGATGCCCTTAGCATAGCAGAGGGTGCGTATTTGTTTACCCATGCCCCAACTGCTCAATTGATGTATGTGGGGAATGAGCTTCGGAAAATTCACAAGAAGGATACCTTGGGCATTGTTACTTGGCAGATAGACCGAAACGTCAACACCACCAATGTATGCGTGGCGAACTGCAAGTTTTGCAATTTCTTTGTGCCGCCCGGCAGCAAATATGCCGACAAAGCTTATATCACCGACTTGGAAACCTACAAACGCAAAATAGAAGAAACCCTGCGCTACGGTGGGGACCAATTATTGCTGCAAGGAGGACATCACCCCGACTTGGGCCTCGATTATTACGCCAACTTGTTTAGAGAACTCAAATCTGAGTACCCCAACATCAAACTGCATGCCCTTGGCCCGCCGGAAATTGTACACATATCGGGAGTAAGCGGCACCACTTACGAGCAAACTCTTCGCACTTTGATGGATGCAGGGTTGGACTCGTTGCCCGGTGCAGGTGCAGAGATATTGGTTGACCGTGTTCGGCGGTTGATTGCACAAGGTAAATGTGGTGGGCAGGAATGGCTTAACGTCATGCGTGTAGCCCATCAATTAGGGTTAACCACTTCTTGTACGATGATGTTTGGCCATGTCGAAACTATCGAAGAGCGGATGCAACACTTGGTTTGGTTGCGCGAGGTGCAAAGTGAAAAACCCAAAAACGTCAAAGGCTTTTCGGCATTTATACCTTGGCCATATCAGGACGAGGGTACAACACTTCGCCGCATCAAAAATATTCGCAACGAAGTTACGGGCGAGGAATATGTGCGAATGATTGCTATCAGCCGCATCATGCTCAATAATATTCCCAACCTTCAGGCATCTTGGTTAACTATTGGTAAAGAAATAGCCCAAATTTGCCTACATGCCGGTGCCAACGATTTCGGGTCCATCATGATTGAAGAGAACGTAGTATCGGCTGCAGGTGCGCCCCACCGTTTCACCTCACAAGGCATTAAACAAGCCATTAAAGAAGCAGGTTTTGAACCGCGTCTGCGCAATCAACAATACGAGTTTAGAGAAGAACCGCAAGAATTTGAACAGCAGGTGATTACCTACTAAATAACGCTGTCTTGGAAGATGCACAAACTTTTATGCGACATTGATTGCTTCCTTCAATTTAAAGCATTATGAACATACGCAGTTGGTCATACATAATCTTATTGGTCATACTCTCCCTCAGTTTAATTGCCAACTTGTATTTCTTTACACAGTTAAACAGCACCGACGAAGGGATTGCTGTATTAGAAAACGATAAGCAGGTGGTCAAAGAGGAATGTGAGTTGCTGAAACGCGATTTAGACCTTGCCACCGCTAATATCAAAGCCTTGAAGCACCCCGCTAACCAAACTTTTCAATTAAAGGGCAGTTCACCCGATTTTACCAATGCTTCCGCTACTATTTTTTGGAACAGTACCACCAAAGCCGTTTATGTAGATGCCGCCGCATTGCCCCCGCAACCCGGTGACAAAGAATATCAACTATGGGCAGTCAACAAAGGTGTGTATAAAAGTTTGGGCGTTTTTAACCGTCAGCCTGACAAAGAAATCTTGTATAGAGCCATAAACACCGAAAAACCCGATGCGTTTGCTGTTTCCTTAGAACTGCCTCCCGGCAGCGAAACGCCCACTCTGTTATGTGTTTCGGGTAAAACGGGGAACTGAGACCTTGTTTGTCTTCAATTTTTCGCGTATTATTATGATATGAAAAAACAGGAGGTAAATGGAATGAAGATTATGCTTAAATTTGGCGCATCGTTTTAATCATTGCATCAATCGGTTTCACCATTAAAAATAGACTGTCCATGACAAACAACAGTATCCCACAAGTAGATTTGTCCCATTTCATCTTGGGCAACGACCAACAAAAAACCGCATTTGTACAAAAATTAGGGAAAGCTTATGAAGAAGTTGGTTTTGTATCGGTCATTAACCACGGCATTTCCGATGCTGATATTGACCAACTTTACAAACAGGTGCAATCATTTTTTAGCCTTCCTTCCGAAATAAAATACACCTACGAAATAGAGGGACTTGCCGGGCAACGCGGTTATACAAGTTTTGGGCGCGAACATGCTAAAGGCAGCGATGCACCCGATTTAAAGGAATTTTACCAATGGGGACAAACCGTACTGGACGATGACCCCATCAAAGACCAATATCCCAATAACGTAAAGGTAAAAGAGCTTCCCGTTTTTAACACCACAATTACCGAGGCCTACCGTTCCTTTGAACGAGCCGGCGGCTACCTCCTTCGTGCCATAGCCATCTATCTCAACTTGCCCGAAAACTATTTTGATGCCAAAATTCATAACGGAAACAGCATCTTGCGGGCTATACATTATCCGCCCATCACCCAAGAACCTAAGAACGCAATTCGTGCCGAGCAACACGAAGACATCAACCTCATCACCCTGCTTGTCGGCGCATCGGCCGAAGGACTGGAACTGCTAAATAAACAAAACGAATGGCGAGCCATCAATGCCGGCCCCGGTGAAATAGTGGTTAACGTAGGCGATATGCTGCAACGGTTGACTAACAACCGCCTTCGTTCTACCACCCACCGTGTGGTTAATCCCCCTCGCGAAAAATGGCATACACCACGTTATTCTATTCCTTTCTTTTTGCACCCGCGTTCCGAAATGGATTTAACCTGCCTGCCCTCCTGCATAACTGAAGACAACCCGCTTCACTACGAGTCGATTACCGCCGGTGAATACTTAGATGAACGCCTGCGCGAAATTGGATTGAAGAAATAGAAGAGTTCTATTGCTATTCATTTTCTCCAGCTAAAGCTGGAGTCTATTGATGCTTTTTTAACCGGTGGCTATTGATTTTTCTCCGGTTAATCAATAGCTCTACGCGCCTTTTTGTCGATTCGAGCACGCCAACCCTCAATATATCTTAAATGTTTGTCGCGTTTTTCCATAACTTTATCCGAAACAGGGTGCTTATACCCCAATATAGCGAAATAAGATTTTTTGCTCATGGCTTCGTAATGAATAATGCCCCGGGAGTATTGTTCGGTTTGTAGCAGATTTAACAGCAAAAAGATAGGTAGTAAGGCGGTGAAGAAGTATTTTACCACATTGGTTTGTGTTATCCTATAAATACACGCAGCAATAGGCACACTCCAAAAAGCACTCGTTTCAACCAAAGCACGCATACCAAAACCTCCGCCATACCACCAACACCACCAGGAGGAAACCACATAAACATTTACCAAGAAAAATACCGGTAGCGCGGTTAACCCGTCATTGCAGAAGCGTTTAAGCCACACAAAACCTACTAAGCCTAACATCATCAACGGACTGTAAACAAACCAGCCTTTTCTAAAGCTAAACAACACTCTACCAACTAATGGCTCGGTCCAATAAAAAGGTTCATCGTTGTAGAGGCTTATTGTCCACATACCTGTTTGCAGTTTGTAATTGAGCAATTGTGGAAATAAGCCAACAAAAACAGCAGCTATACCCCCTAATACCCAATACCGATGTTGCCATAAAAGCCTAAAGCGTTCTGTCACTTGGGCTACAGACGAAATGCCCCACAACAACGGTACCAATACTGCAACAAGATTGGTGAGCCTAACACACCCTATGAACCCCACACAAAAACCAATGCCCACTATATAGAACGATTGTTTACTTTGATGCCATTTATGGGTTAAATACAGCAGCACCGAAAACAAAAAAAACGAATAAATATGCGACATAGTTAAATCGTAAGTGCCATAATACAGTAGGTTAGTGCCCGCAACCAATATGATTAAGGTAAGCGCAGTTACAGGATCGGGAAAGTAAAACAGCAACACGGCGCGCAGGCAAAACAAAGCTAACCCTATATAAAACAAAGAGCCTATTAAAAGCCAGTGTTTATAGGGAGGGCTAAATCCATTGGCTTCATGTTTATGACTATTTACCGCCGTATAGTGACCTGCAAGAAAAAAAGGGGCTTGTAATAATGCAATTCCTATGGCGTATTTGTTGAGAATTTTTCCGTCTTTTTCTTGTATAAATTGTTTAGCATCAAAGCCATTAGTGGTAAAAAAAGAATAACTAAAATCTTGATAAATGAAGTATGCCGGTAAGTATCCGTAATACCCGCCTCCGTCATAGTGAAACTGTGAGTTCCTGTTTACCACTCCGCCCGAGTTTGCAGTTATATTTACCACAAATAAACAGGCCACAACTGCCAAGACTGACCAAATTTGCTTAAACCCAACAAAGCGGTTAACTGTACTATGTAATAACTGTAGGATCATACGGCAATTCCGATTTTTGTTTTTGGCTTTAGCTTTCCTGTTCAAATAGGGCGCAACAATTCAACAGTCAAAAGCAGTTTTTAAGCACACGCCCATAACTCAAAGTTTACAACTTCAATTCCCTTTGCTTCTTCTGATGCAGTACCATAAACAGCATAGCCACATAGAAAGGGAGACAAGGAATTTTGTATCGCGCCAAAGCACCGAAATTATAGCTGCTAAACCCGACGGCGAAACCAAACAGCATTACGAAAATGAAGCACATCGCAATTTCGGGACGGCTAAAGATGATGCTAAAAGTGCGGACAATACCTGTTTTCACCAGCACATACAAGGTGAACAACAGCATAAACGTGCTTTCTAAGGCGGTAATCAAAGACACAGGGTTTCTCGCCTCGAACAAATAAGGGCGAAATAAAGTCACGTTGATAGATGCCGGAAACTTTTTCAGGATACCCCAGGGGGTAAATTCCATCACACCCAATGAATAGCCCGATTGACCGCGCTGTTCGGTCAAAAAACCATGCCATGATTGGAAGCCTATGGACATTTTAACAAACTTGGCAAACAGCACATCCACCAAAGACTGTATGCTATCGCCCTTCCAGTAGATGTAGTTTCCAATGATGACCAAGCAGATAATGACAATGAAACTACGCAATTTGGCTTCTCTTAAATAGCCTAAATGATGGCTGACCACCCAAAAAACGACTGCCGGGGCAAAACCAAAGATAATATAGGCTTTTAACATACCGATAAAGTAAAGGCTAATCAGTATGAGTATTGATGAAACTATATAGTTTTGCTTTTTAATAAAAATCTGATGTAGCCCATACAATAGCCAACCAAGGCTTCCCAATGCAATAGTATCTTTCAACAAGCCCGAACCCCAAAACACCACCGAAGGCAAGGCAAATACCGCCAATGCGAAAGGACGGTACAAATCGGGATACCAATCAACAAAAACGCGGTACATAGCCCATGCGCCGGTAAATGATATAGCAGCAAACAACACGGAAGTAACCCAAAAACTATTTCCTGTGAAAAACCCGATAAACGCCGCTATGCGAATCACCATATAAGTCGATTCGTTGCCATAAAATGGCATTTTTTCTGTGATAGAAGCGGTTTGCATGGTAACCGTTCCGGCAGAAGCACGCCACACCTCCCAAACTCGCGCGGGTTGTTCAAAAAACTGATTGTACAAGAAAGAGGCATGTTCAAAGTAAACTGTCGTATCTCCACCACCGTAATAAAAACGGTAAATAGCGCAAAATGCTACCGCGCCCAACACCTTCAACAACAAACCACCCATGAAATAACGGGCATACGGTTCATTGTTCCGGTAAAGTAGATGCCTAACGATAAACCCTATCGCCAACACGACTAAAACCGATATGGGTAATAATATGGCATCTCTTACATCCAAACCCAACTTTTTTAAGCAACTCTTTTAAATGGCAAACCCCTCACATCACATGCGAATCCTTTTCGTCTGCAAAAATAGTAATTAAAACTCAAACACGCAGATTCCTTTAGCAAGGGGAGAAGAGATTGAAAACAGGTAGTTCAAAAATCTTTGTTATCTATGTGCTAAAGGATTCATTTAAAACTCAATCAATCACAAAAGTTGATTGACAACTAGCCTTATCAAAGTCCATTTTTTTGTTTTTTGGCTTTAAATTTCTTCCCTGCAAGAACGCCTTGCACCCATTCAAAGAAGAAAAGCCCCCCTGTAAAGAGGCAAAACACCCCTGCAAAAGGGTAAAATCACCCTACTTTTTTAAAACCTCGCCTTGACAAAATGTTCTTGCGCCCCTACAGATGATTTTATTCACTCCGTTTGTTGTTTAAACACCTCTGCTATGACTTAAAGCCACCCTGTTTGGAGGATAAGTCCCCCTGCAAGGGTTTTTGTTCCCTTTGTTTTTTGATAAAACGCCCCTGCAATGAAGCATTGTCAACCTGTTTTATCGAATTGTCAACAGACAAGGGAGCTTTGTCAACCGCAAAATTTGACTAAATACCACTTACTGAAGAGGAGGCAATTATCATGGGAGTTGTATTTATTTAATCAGGATGCTTATTTTGCTTCAAAGGTTGGTGAAAATTCATCTAATCCCCTCTGTTTATCCTATAGGGTTAGTGTAAGAAGGCAGTCTGGTTTTTTAAAATCGATAATAAGCAAACTTCCGATGCCTGATTTCAATCATCAACCAACTTGCAAGTATTAAAATTGGAATGGTTGGCATCGGCAATTGTGATGTTGGAAGGTAAAAATTCACTCCACTTTTTACCCAATCAAAAAAACATGTATCTTGCATGGATATTACACTTACATTGGAAACCAAACCCTTCAAATTGCTATGGAACCTCTCATCATAGAACACCAAACCTTAACATCGGAACAATACCTGCAAGCCGAAAGGGAAGCTATTCGCGAGCTGACGGGTAAGCATGAATTGGTAAACGGTCAATTGATTACTATGTCAGGAGCTACGGAAATTCACAATACTATTGCAGCCAATATTCTGGCACTTCTATGGTTTTATTCAAAAGGCAAAAAACTAAAAACCTACGGAAGCGATATGCGGGTATATAACCCTTTGAACGAGAGTTTTTGTTATCCGGATGTATGTGTGGTGCAGGGTGCTCCGGAAATGTCGGATGCCAATAAAGATGTTTTGCTGAACCCTGTTTTGGTGGTGGAAGTGTTATCACCCACTACCGAGCGTTACGACCGCAGCGACAAGTTGAGAATATACCGAAGTATGCCGTCCGTGCGGGAGTACCTATTGGTTGCACAAGAGAGCATTGGATTGGAAAGCTACTACAAAACAGACGAGGGGCAATGGATTTACACCGAAATTACCCAAATAAATGCAACTTTGCTCCTCCAAAGCATCGGGCTTACTTTGAGTGCCGAAGAGGTGTATGAGGGGGTTGGTTTTCAGAAGAGTTAAGATTTAAGACAATAGACATAAGACTTAAGACATGGAGGTAAGACATTAGACAATTTGCAATAGGCAAAAGCAATATGTAATATGCAACTGACAAATCACAAAGGGCATTGCTCAAAGTGAGTTATGGATTATGAGTTAAATGCACTTTCCCTATTCATATCTCCTTAATCACTAATTATTAACCACTAACCATTAAAATAGATGGCTTTAGAAGAAAATCCCTCACTCCCCCTTTTGCCCGATGATTTGCAACCTGTTTTTGAGCAAGGGTGGCTTAGGGCTTTGTTGTATTTTTTTGCGTTTGTAGTAGTGGCCTTGATTTTTCAGTCTTTGTCGCTGCTGCTGCTTTCGGTGATGACCGGCGAGGGCATTAACGCCCTAACCGAAGCAATGGATACTTCTGAGGGGGTACACTTTTTTACCTATATACAAGCCTTTTCACTGGTCGGTACTTTGTTGGTTACTTATCTCTTTAGGCGATTTATTGACAAACAACCGTTTCAAACACTTGGGTTCGACTATAGGGGATGGTTAAACGATGCGATGTTGGGGTTTTTGTTGGGGTTTGCACTCATTGCTATCGGGTTTGTTCTTTTGTGGGGAATGGGTTTGTTGAAGGTTTCCGGCATCGGGTTTAAACCGTTGGCTATTTTGCTCTATATCGTCTTGTTAGTGATGGTTGCCTTAAATGAAGAAATTGCGGTGCGGGGTTATATGCTCAACAACCTGATGCAATCGCTGAACAAGTACACGGCCTTAGCCATTTCGTCTGTCGTATTTGCTGCGCTTCATTTGCTCAATCCCAGCTTTAGTGTGCTTAGTTTTATCAACATTGTTTTGGCCGGTATTTTATTGGGGGTTTACTATATCCACCGCCAAAACTTATGGTTTCCCATTGCGTTACATTTTGCTTGGAATTTTTTCCAAGGGCCGGTGTTTGGGTTCGAGGTGAGCGGGGTTAACCTGTCGGGCATCATCACCCAAGAAGTCAGCGGCAGTGCGTGGTTGACAGGAGGCGAGTTTGGGTTTGAAGGCTCGGCTATTTTAAGTTTCCTCCTCATCGGGGCGATTGTTGCGACCGAAAAATGGTTTAACCGACCCATTCCCATTGATTTGGCAATTGAAAGCAATTCTCCGAAAGTTTAAGCCCATACTTTTTACCGGCACACCCTACTCTACTTGATACAACCCTCCAAAATGCTTCCAATCTCACTTTGGCTTCTGCCTGTTTGTGCCGCCCTGCTTTGTTGGTTGGCATGGATACCGCAACCCTTTACCCCTTTGTTGTTCCTGGCGTTTGTGCCGATGCTTTACCTCGAACAACGGGTAACCGAAAGCCATATACCACAACAACGGCGGCAACTTTGGCAGGCTGCTTTTTTGTTTTTCCTGCTTTTTAACCTGCTCTCTACCGGTTGGATTTTCAAATCCACGATTGTCGGGATGCTCTTTGCTTGCATCACTAATGCACTGTTAATGTGCCTGCCCTTTATGCTGTTTCATGTTACGCGGCAAAAATTCGGTAACCGCATCGGGTATATTTCTTTTGTAGCCTATTGGTTAGCTTTTGAGCATCTGCATCAACGTTGGGAATTGGCATGGACTTGGCTCAACCTGGGTAATGCCCTTTCTCAATACCCAGTTTTTATCCAATGGTATGAATACACCGGAACGGGTGGTGGTACACTTTGGGTGCTTATCGTGAACCTCTTTGTATTTTTGGCAATCAACCAATACCAAACAACGCCCAATCTGTCAGGGAGGAAGGAGAGGGGAATGTTATTGTTCCGAACAAGTCTAATTCCGTTGTTATTATTGATCGTGCCGATACTGATTTCGGTTCAGATTTTTAACAACTATACCGAAAACGGAACCAATGTAGAAATAGCTATTGTACAACCCAGTGAAGACCCTTACCAAATTCCCGATACGGAAGCTGCCAACAAACAGGTAGATGACCTTTTGAAATTGGCCGAAACCGTATTGACCCCTGAAACTCAATATTTGATTTTTCCCGAATCGGCCTTGCCCGATGCCGTTTGGCTCAACGATTTTGACCAAGATCCCCACATTCAGCAACTTCGACAATGGGTGCAACAATATCCTAAACTCAAATTAGTGAGCGGCATCACCGCACTCATGCATTACCCCCAACCAAAAGCCACGCCGAGTGCCCAGCCCTACTTGCAAAAAAGCGGGAGTTACGACATCTACAACTCATCTATGCAAATTGATACTTCACAGCACGAGCAATGGTATCACAAATCGAAATTAGTGCCCGGGGTTGAAAAAATACCTTACCGTCAACTGTTTGGGTTTATCTCTCCGTTGATAGAATCGCTCGGAGGTGGAACGGGCGGGTTTGCTACCCAACCGGAGCGCACTGTTTTTTTCGGTAACGACTCCTTGGGCATTGCTCCGGTGATTTGCTACGAATCTATTTTTGGTCAATACCTGACCGAATACGTCCAAAAAGGAGCGCAACTCATTTTTGTGATGACCAACGATGGTTGGTGGGGGAATACTGCCGGCTATCAACAACATTTGCATTATGCTTCACTAAGGGCTATCGAATGCAGACGCAGCATTGCTCGTGCAGCCAATACGGGTATTTCTTGTTTTATTAACCAACGAGGCATCATTGAAGAGCATCTCGATTGGCAGGAAAAGGGTGCGATAGTTTATAAATTAGAAGCCAATACAGCACCAACTTTCTACGTAACTTATGGCGACTTTATCGGGCGAACCGCCGTTTTGCTGTCAAGCCTTTTTATTTTGCTTACCTTTGTCACTCGATTTACCCCGCACTTTGCTAACAAGCTGAGAGTGCCTAAAAAATAGCGGGCAACAAGTACTTCTACCTAAGCCACTATTCTTTTTTTTCTCACCAATCGTCAACAATGACCACAGCCGAACTACTTCACCTTTGCCGACAGGTACAACAGATTGCTGCCCAAGCAGGGGCCTTTATTCACAGCGAAGCCGGTAAGGTAAAACCATCGGAGATACACCTCAAACACCACAATAACCTCGTGAGTTATGTGGACACCACTTCCGAAAAAATGATTGTGGATGCCCTTAGCCGATTACTTCCCGAAGCTGGCTTCTTGACCGAAGAAAACACCGTTGCCCCATCGGACAAACCTCTGCAATGGGTGATTGACCCTTTGGACGGTACGACCAATTTCCTCTACCAACTCCCTTCTTATGCCGTCAGCATCGCCCTTTGTCGCCAACATGTTCCCATCGTTGGTGTGGTCTATGAAGTTAACCGTCAGGAATGTTTTTGGGCGGTCAAAGATGGTGGGTCATTTTTGAACGATATGCCCATTAGGGTCAGCCAAACGGATAAGTTGTCGGATGCACTCATCAGTACCGGATTTCCTTATTACGACTTTACCATTATTGAGCAATACACCCAAGTGCTGAAAGCCCTCATGCAACAAACCAAAGGCATTCGACGGTTTGGTGCGGCGGCGGTGGATCTTTGTTATACCGCTTGCGGTCGCTACGATGCTTTTTTTGAACACAGCCTCCACCCTTGGGACGTTGCAGCCGGCAGTTTGATTGTTCAGGAAGCCGGAGGGTTGGTAACCGATTTTAGTGGACAGGATAATTACCTGTTTGGCAATCAAATCATCGCCACTGCGCCTTTGCTTTCCTCCGAACTGCATACCCTACTCAAACAACTGGTGTAAATGATTGTCTCTTTACCCTCCTTTACATAAATAAAACTTACTAAACATGCCATCCATTTCCAATCCCTTTATCATACTATTCAGTGCAATAGTCTTCCTCTTTTCCGCTTGCAACACCAACCCAACCCAATCGGGCGATACCGCCGGTAACACCAATACTGCTTCCTCCAACACCAATAGCCCTCAAGACACTGTCACCAACGGAAGTGTCCTAAACGAGCAACAAGCCCAAAGCATAATTGAACTACGAGCAACCGAAGTTTTAGCATTGCTCAGCCAAAACAATATGGCGGGTTTGGTCAGATTTGTCCATCCCGAAAAAGGTGTGCGCTTTTCTCCCTATTCCTACGTGCAACCCGAAACCGATTTGGTTTTTACCCCTCAACAAATCTCCCAATTAGCAGTGGACGCTAAAGTATATACCTGGGGCAGTTTCGACGGCAGCGGCGACCCGATGGCACTCACCTTTAAGGATTACCGCAAAAGGTTTGTTACCGACAAAGACTATTTAACCGAATCGGACAGTATCGGATACAACAAAGTGATTGGCACGGGCAACTCCCTCAACAACCGCACGGAAGTTTACCCCAAAGCCATCATCGTTGAATACTACCAAAGCGGTAAACACCCCGATTACGGCGGAATGGACTGGGGCAGTGTTGCCTTGGTTTTTGAAAAATATCAAGCAGAATGGCTGTTAGTGGCGGTTATTCACAATAGCTGGACGATTTGATTTTTAGTTATGAGTTATGATTATCTATTGCCCTTTGTTTCAAATCTTATGCCTATTGCCTTATGCCCATTGTCTAAAGTCTCTTGTCTTATATCTTTTGTCTAATTAACCACTAAAAAAGCATGGATACCGAATCAATACCACAGCCCGAAACAGATGCCCAAGAGAAGGGGAGCAAGCCTGTCAGTACGCAGCAATTGCGCAAGTTTTTGCAAATATTCAAATACGTCATGCGCTACAAGGTCTGTTTCTTTATAGGGTTGTTTTTTTTAGGGCTTTCTACCCTCACCTCACTTGCATTTCCTTACATGGCCAGTTTGTTGGCCGATGCTGCACAAGGAACGGTGGATTGGAACATCAAGCAATTGGGATGGGTGTTGTTGGGCATTTTATTGGTGCAAAGTGTTTTTTCTTATCTCCGGATTGTCATGTTTGCCTACGTCAGTGAATACACGATGGCAGACATACGCAAGGACTTGTATGCGCGGTTAATTACCCTGCCCATTTCTTTTTTTGAACAACGACGGGTAGGTGAACTGACAAGCCGTCTGAGTGCCGATGTTTCACAACTGCAAGATGCAATATCTATCAACCTTGCTGAGTTACTGCGGCAGTTCGCCACCCTTATCATTGGCCTAACTATCATTGGCCTAACTTCTTGGAAATTGACCCTGCTCATGCTGGCAACCTTTCCGGTAGCCATCGTGGTGGCCATATTTTTCGGCAAGTTTATCCGCAAAATGTCGAAGTTGGCGCAAGATGCGTTGGCCAATGCCGGTGTGGTGGTCGAAGAAACGCTGCAATCGGTACAGGCGGTCAAGGTGTTTACCAACGAATGGTTCGAAACTCAACGCTATAACAAAGCCATCGGGAAAGTGGTGGTCATAGCTATGCGCACAGCTAAATATCGGGGGGCGTTTGTTACGTTTCTCATATCTGCCGTGTTTGGCGGCATAGTGGTTGTGTTATGGTACGGTGCGGTTTTGGTTCAGGAGGGCAGCCTCACTATTGGCGAGCTGATACGGTTTATCCTTTATACCGTTTTCATCGGCGGGGCCATTGGCGGGATGGGCGATTTGTATGGCAACCTCCAAAAAGCCCTAGGCGCATCGGAACGTGTGGTCGAGATTTTGCATGAATATCCAGAAGTACTCCTACCCACCGGAACAGATATTCCGGCAAAACCGAATCTGCCAACGCTCAAAGGCGATATTGAGTACCGTAATGTTCGGTTTGCCTACCCGACCCGAAAAGATTTAACCATCCTCAAAAACCTGTCCGTTCATATTCGACAAGGGGAAAAAGTGGCTTTAGTGGGGGCTAGTGGTGCAGGTAAATCCACGATTGTGCAATTGCTGATGCGCTTGTATCCGGTAGAAAGCGGAGGGATTTACCTTCAAAATACCAATATAGCCGACCTCGACCTGACCCACCTTCGCCAACACATTGGCATTGTGCCGCAAGAGGTCATTCTGTTTGGCGGAACCATTTACGAAAACATTCTTTACGGCAAACCCAATGCTACAGGCGAGGAAGTAACGGATGCTGCCAAAAAAGCTAATGCATGGGAGTTTATCAGTAGCTTTCCCGAAGGATTAGAAACCTTAGTGGGCGAGCGCGGGGTAAAACTGTCGGGTGGACAAAGACAACGCATTGCTATTGCCCGTGCCATTTTGAAAGACCCCGCTATATTGATTCTCGACGAAGCCACGAGTTCGTTGGATGCCGAATCGGAGCGATTGGTACAGGAAGCTTTAGACCGATTGATGGAAGATAGAACGACCATTATCATTGCCCACCGGCTTTCTACGATTCGAAAAGTGGATACTATTTATGTGTTAGAGGGGGGTGAAATTGTGGAGCAGGGAACCCACGAGGAGTTGGCTTCCAAACAAGAAGGGCTATATCAGTATTTGCTGAAACTGCAATTTGAAGTAGCGATACCTTAACCCGCCACACTTATTTCATTGCTTTCAGAATTTCAACATCCCCCAAGTAGTTCATTTGCCGCATCGCCCATGCTTTTCTTTCCAACATCTGCTTATTGGGTTTTGCAAGGTTACTCCTACGGGGGTTGGGTAACACAGATGCTATTAATGCTGCCTGTTCTTTGGTAAGCGATGCTGCCTTTTTTTCAAAGTATTTGTTGGCCGCCCCCTCCACACCAAAACACATATTGCCGGTTTCGGCCACATTGAGATAGACCTCCATGATGCGTTTTTTACTCCACAACAGTTCGATGAGGATAGTGAAATACGCCTCTAAGCCTTTGCGAAGCCAACTGCGTTGCTCCCACAAAAACACGTTTTTTGCGACTTGTTGACTGATGGTGCTTGCCCCTTTCAGCCGTTTTCTTTTGGCATTGGCTTGTTGTTGGTTATGTTCCATGGCCTTTTCGATGGCTTCAAAATCGAATCCCCGGTGTTGCAGGAAATTTTGGTCTTCGGTGGCGATGACCGCCAACACCATATAGGGCGAGATGTTTTCGTAGTTCACCCATTTGCGGGCTAACGTTTTTGGTTTCCCCTCGCTACCAGCTGTCAGTTTTCGCGATATCATCGTAGCTGTTACCGGTGGGTTGATCCAACCATATAAAATTACCCATACCATAGTCAGTATGAAGAATCCTGCGGCAAATTTTAACAATCCAACCAAAATTTTTCGCCCTATTGCGCTGCCGTTCATACTTGTTTTTAGATGTGCCGGTGTAAAATACAAAGTTGCAACAAATATGACAGTATTGGTTCACTATTATTTGATTAGGTTTGGGTGAAGTAATGGATTGGTGAAAGAACAATGATAACTGTTAGACATTTCCGGACGAAAATGTCATGTAACTATGCTATCCCCATTTGTAGAGTTGTTTGGCTTCTTGACAGGCAACTTTGATGTATTGAAGAGCAGCAGGGCGGTCTTGGAAGTGTACAATTTGACCTCAAAACACCAAAAAACGAGATAAGCGAGGTGAAGTGGTCAATCTATCTTGGTGAATGGTTTTTGTTGAAAGTGCAAACTGTTACAATCAAGCAGTAAACTCTTATTGAGAAACCTGTAAGCAAACAAAGACTTGTGTTGATGTGTTTGTTGAGAAAACAATACCCGATCACCATCTATCTCCTATGACATGTTATCTTCTGACTTGCAGACGACCGAATTTATTGACAGCGACCATCCACTAATCATCGAATTTGCACAACACACCACCCAACATTGCACGACTGATATAGAGAAAGCCGTTGCCATTTACTATGCCGTGCGCGATGGCATTTTATACGACCCCTACCATATAGATCTTCGCCCGCAAGCCATCAGTGCCTCTATTACCTTGCAAAAGGGAAGCGGTTATTGTATCGAGAAAGCTTTGGTTATGGCGGCAGCACTTCGCGCCTTGGGTATTTCCAACCGGCTTGGATTTGCCAATGTGCGCAATCATTTGGCAACGGAAAAGTTTGTACGCGCCCTGCGAACCGATATTTTTGTTTTTCACGGCTACGTATCGGTGTTACTCGATGGGCAATGGGTAAAAGCAACACCGGCATTTAACAAAACCTTGTGCGATAAATTTGGAGTCGCCCCTCTTGAATTTGACGGTAAGACTGATTCCATCTTTCAGGAATACGACAGCAACGGGCATCAATATATGGAGTACTTGCAAAATTACGGTGAGTTTTCCGATTTTCCGTTCGGGCTTTTTGTTCAGGAACTGCAAACCTACTATCCTCATTTTTTTGAGCAGGGAAATGTTAATAGTACCCATCTTCTTGCTCAGGACATGTAATAGTGCTCTTTTCTAAAAAGGTTAATCACCGCTACCCCAACTCCCCTTCCATTCGCACATTCTTAATTTGCAGGTACTTTTCTATTTCCTGCTCAATGTATTTGGCTTGGACGGGTCGTTTTAACCCATGAATGAGGCGGATGGTTTGGTCTGATTTGGTCACTAGTTTTACCTCGTAAGCGTTTTGCGGCTGTTTATTCACCGTGCCGGCCACATAACTGCTCGTATAAAGTTGTTTGATGTGATAGGTTTCCACTTCTCTGTTTTTGAAAAAAGGAACCCAAATTGGCTTGTGTTTGATGGCAATGCGTAGTTTGGTAACACTGATTTCGGTGGTGTTATACCGTAGGGCAATTAAATAATAGGTCAACCCGATGGCAACGGCTAAATGGACACTGATAAACAGCAACACTATCCACTGTCCGGTAAGGACGGCAACGAGGACAAACAACAAGACAACGCTGTTCCAAATAGCCGCAAACATGATTAAGAATTTGTTGAAGGCACTGCTCCACTTAATATACAGCGTCAGTTCGCTGGCCAAGTGTAGAACATCTATGCCGTCTGGCATTTCTATCTCGAAACGTTCATTGGCAGGCTCGGTGGCAGGTAAATCTTTTTCAAAACTAAACACACAACCGCATTGGGTACATTTGGCAATGGCCTTGTCAATATTGATGTTGGCGGCGGAAATTGGTGCGCCGCACTGTTCACAGGCGAGTTTGAGTATCATGGGCAAACAAATTAGAAGGGTCTGATCATCTCTAAATTGATAATATGCAAGTGCATTGGCAAAGTTAATTGGGTTTTTGTAATTACTTTAACCATTAGCCCGATAATTATATCACAAGGAGTTAATGGTAGGAAATGTATTTCCATGATGGTAATATATTGCTATTGATTATTGATGCAGGTTATCGCTTTTGATGAAAGGAATACACGATGACCTGCCACTTCAAGGGTAGAGTAGAACATCATCGGCTTTTACCTGTTTATATGTGAGCATTAGATGGATATGCCTGTTATCCTGTATGGTAATGATTACCGTTTCGGCATCTGCCTATTCCATTTTTTCCTTGTAAACGACTAATATCAATGAAAAAAACAGTTGTACTCGGGGCTTCTACACACACTTACCGTTACGCCAATATGGCTGTACGGCGGCTATTGGCACATGGACACGAAGTCGTGCCGATTGGCATTGACGAGGGCAGTATTGAAGGACATGAAATCATCATCGGGCAGCCCTCTTTGGGCGATGTGGACACGGTTACCATCTACCTGAACCCATTGAACCAACGCGAGTACTACCCATATATCATATCCCTAAAACCTAAGCGGATTATATTTAACCCGGGTGCTGAAAATCCCGAATTGGTGCAACTTGCCCATGAAAACGGTATTGAAACAGAAGAGGCTTGTACCTTAGTTCTCTTATCTATGAATCAATATTAAACCCGCCCCGACAGTTCATCACAGCCCAACCACGAGTGCCTCAAAATAGTCTATGAAGTTAAACAGAAGAACATTTTTCATTTTATCGAGCATAACCTTATTCGGGTTTTCGTCCATCGGACTCTTGGTGATATGGTTGTTTTCATTGCCTACTCTTAGCGAATTAGTTTTTCGTACTGCTTTGCATTGGCAGGTGATGTATGGGTTGGGATACGGACTTGGAGCGGCACTCATCGCCCTCTCGGTTGTAGAATCAAAGGCCTTACAAGAAAGCACGAGCTATTTCAAGGCATTTATACAAAATTCCAATATCAAATACATAGATGCGCTTTTCGCCTCCATCTGTGCGGGCATCGGCGAGGAGTTGTTTTTTCGGGGGGCGGTGCAGCCTTTTTTGGGGATTTGGATAACCGCAATCGTGTTTATCGCCATCCACGGTTATTTATCGCTCAAAGATATGGGGATCTTTTTTTACGGTGTATTGATGGTGTTGATGACCGCCGGTTTCGGATATTTGACCAATTGGTTGGGCATTGTTGCTGCCATGACCGCCCATGCTTTGTTTGATGCCATTATTTTCTGGCACTTGCTTCGCTCGAGGCAGGCAACTTGAAATTGTACCTCTTATGAAGCCCATCCACTACCTCACCAACAGCCAAATTGACTATCAGCGTTGGGATTGGTGCATCGCAAATGCAGCCAATAGCTTACCTTATGCCTATTCTTGGTACTTAGATGCCGTTTCGCCCAATTGGGAGGCATTGGTCGTGGGTGATTACGAAACCGTTATGCCATTGACATGGAAACAAAAATACGCCATACCCTACCTATTTAAACCGCTATGGGCACAACAATTAGGTGTGTTTGGGGCAGCGTTGCCCGATGCGGGAATGGTAATCCGTTTTATTGAAGCCATCCCTCCCCGCTTCAAGTATCTGATTTACACGCTCAACGAAGCCAATCAGGTTCCCGCCTCTTTATCCAATATCACTTCAACTGAAAGAACGAATCATCTGCTCTCCCTGCATTTACCTTATGAGCAATTATATCGGGGCTACAACCAAAATACCCGCCGAAACCTGAAAACTGCTCAAGCGCAAGGATATTTTTTGCAAGGCAATATCGCACCCAAAGAGGTGATTGACTTGTATAGAATGACTGCGGGGGTAAAACTTACCGGTATTACCACCCCGCACTACCAAGAGATGGAACGCCTGATGTACCAAAGCATCCACCATCAAGCAGGTATCTTATACGGGGTTTACGATGCTGCCAATCAACTTCATGCAGCGGGTTTTTTCCTGTTGACACCTGCGCGCATCATCAACCTGTTCCCTGCCACTCACCCGCAAGGGCGGCAAACGGGAGCCATGTATTACCTCCTCAACAGCCTGATTGAACAAAATGCGCTAACCAACAAGGTGTTTGATTTTGAAGGCTCTACCAGCCCCACCGTATCGCAGTTTTACCGCGGCTTTGGCGCAACTCCTGTGCCTTACTGTCAAATAACCCGGAATACCCTGCCCTGGCCGCTTCACTATTTTAAAAAGTAGCTCGAAGCAAGAACTCGATGCAAAGATAGAACGCGGATGACGCAGATTTTCAAACGCTGATGACACGGATTTTTTTTGTTGCAATAAAAGAATCTGCGTTCATCCGCGATGCTTGCATCCGCGTCATCCGCGTTCCAGAAAAGAATAGAACAAGGGTTTTTTTCTTTGTTGCTATAAAAAGCCTGCCTTCATCCGCGTTCTAAAAAGAATAGAAAACGGAATTTCCATTTGTAGCAATAAGAAAGCGGCCTGCACCATGACATTATCAGGCGAGGCCGCTTAACACTTGGTTGGAGTGTTTATAATCGGATGTTTATTGAAGGGCTTTTAGCAATTGTTGTGCATCTTTTTTGCGGTCGTGTACCGATTGGTTGGCAATTTTGTCGAGGCTGTTTTTGGCTTGGTCAATATCGTTGTCTTTCAGATAAGCCAAGGCGATGTACCATTGCGCCTGTTCGCGGTAGGGGTTATCCGTTCCGGCTACAGTTTGCAGGTGTTGAATGGCCTCTTTGGGTTGTTGATTAGCAAGACGGGCTACACCGGCATAAAAGAGATACGTATTTTGGTCGGCAGGGTTAAGACGTGTCAATTGGTCGAACGTGGCTGCCGCTTGGTCGAACGCTTGGTTCTCGTATTGTTGCATGGCAGTCTTTTCTGCATTGGCAATTGCGGTGGTATCTTCTACCCCACGCACCGTCAAGGTGTTGGTATATGGGGTAAAGTGTTTTGCATATAAGCGTTGCGGGTCGTCTTGGTTATTGAGCACAAAGTACGCTCCAACAACCAGCACCAAGATGGCGGCAATGGCCAAAAGCGGGCGCATACGTTGGGTGAAGGAGATGGTTTTTGGCGGTGCGGTGGTCGCTTCGGATTCTTCCTCGCTTTCGGCTTCGTATTCATCGGCTATCGCGTCCAGTTTACCTTTCAGCGTTTCGCGGTTTCCGTATAATTGAAGCAAAGCATTCACCTCGCGCTGTAATTGCACTTCGTCTTTTAATTCCTCATTTTGTTCTATTTCCCCTTCAAATTGAGTCACCTCATCGGGGGGCAACAACCCTTTCAGGTAGAGTTGAATTCGTTCTTGTAATGGTTCATTTACTCGCATGACTATTGATTTTTAAGGGGTTAAGCAAACCTGAATTCAGATAATAACTGCCTTATCTGTGGGCGTTCTTCTAATAAATCTTTTAGATGGTTACTACATTTCAATTTCTTATTTCTTGCGTTTTGGGCGTTTTTAAAGCCCATTATTTCTGCGATTTCCTCCATCGGCAGGCTTTCGTAAATAGACAGCAGGAGTATTTTTTTACATTCCTCGCCTATCATAGCCAAAACACTCAACACCACATTCGACTTCTCATGGGTAACCATTGCATCATGGGCATGCTCTTCAACCTGTTCACCTTCTGCAACCACACTCTTTTCATAAGCCATGCGATAAGTATCTCGTTTGAGCCTGTTGAGCCACATATTCCGTGCAATCGCGTTCAAATAAGTACCCGTGTTGCTTTCGCCTTTAAACTTGCCCGATTTTATCTGCTCGTAAAAAGCGGTCAACGCATCGTGAAACACGTCTTTAGCTTCTTCGCGAGAGCCGTTATTGTTGGTAACATACTTTACAACGGACGGAAAATGCGTTTTGTACAAATACTTTAAACAACCGTCTTCGGCTTTGCCGCCTTGTAAAATACCACTTATGAGTTCGTCATCGGAATAAGATTTTCGGTTTGAAAGCATCATGATTGTCTGTTCGTTAGTTAGTGTATTGAAGGGGCGGTTTGTAACCGCGTAACTCCCTTTTTCGGGGACAATTTAGCAGTTTTTTAAGAGTTATACCAAAAAAAGCGCAACATTCGAGCTATGGGTGGCTAAATGTTGCGCTTTTTTAGCATCGCTGATGCTAAAAGGTTGAATATCTATTGTTTGATGGCTTTCGCTTTCGTAACCAGTTCAATAAAGTCTTTGCGGTAGCCTTCGGGGTCTTTACCCTGACCTTGTTTAGCCATTTCCAAGACAGCCTCGATAGAAGTGGTGCCGGCAAATTTAGATTGGCGCAAGAGCATCCCAAACGAGGCCACCGAGGCGGCAAAGGTAAAGTTGTTGGAGTATTGACCAACCCCCGATGTCGTAACGGGTTTTTCGATGAGCAGGCTATTGTCTTGTTGAGGGGGTTTATACCTGAATTTTACCGTCATCAACTCGTTGCTGTTGAGTGCCGATGGTTTGATTTCGGCATGTTGATATTTGAGCGGGTCAACTTCTGCCGAAACGGGGGCATTCGAATTGGTCGGCGTGAGTTCGTACAAGGCAGTGACGGAATGTCCCGCACCGAGTTCACCGGCATCTTTGGTATCGTCGTTAAAATCACGCGCTTGCAACATTCGGTTCTCATAGCCGATGAGCCGGTATTTGGCAATTCGGGCGGGGTTAAATTCGACTTGTATTTTCACATCTTTGGCAATCGTCAGCAAAGTGGCTCCCAGTTCGGTAACCAATACTTTGCGGGCTTCGGCTATATCGTCAATATAGGCGTAGTTGCCATTCCCTTTGTCTGCAAGAATTTCCATTTTAGAGTCTTTGTAATTACCCATTCCAAAACCCAAGACCGTCAAATAGACACCCAATTTGCGTTTCTCTTCGATGATGCGGGTGAGTTCGCCGTCAGAAGAAACGCCGACATTGAAATCGCCATCGGAGGCTAAAATAACGCGGTTGTTCGCATCGGCTTTATACTGTTGTTGTGCAATTTTATAGGCCAATAGGATGCCCTCACCACCGGCAGTAGAGCCACCGGCACTCAATTTATCTAAAGCCGCCAAGATTTGTTCTTTCTGATTGCCGGGCGTAGGTTCAAGCACCACTCCGGCAGCACCGGCATAGACCACGATAGCGACTTGGTCTTGCGGGCGCAATTGCTCTACCAATAAGCTGAATGCTTGTTTGAGCAGGGGTAGTTTGTTCCCGTAATTCATAGATCCCGACACGTCAACCAGAAAAGTAAGGCGATTGGGAGGTAGGTTTGCCATCTCTATTTTTTTACCTTGCAAACCCACTAAAGCCAAATAATTACCACTATTCCAAGGACATTCCCCTATTTCTATGTTGATTGAAAACGGCTCAGATCCGTTGGGTTGCGGGTAGTCGTAGGTAAAGTAGTTAACCAACTCCTCTATCCTGACCGCATCGGCAGGAGGCAGTTGCCCGCTGTTGATAAACCGGCGAACATTGCTGTATGAAGCCCTGTCCACATCAATGCTAAAAGTAGAAAGCGGCGATTCCGTAACATTCGTGAAGTCGTTTTCTTGCAAGTAGTTATAGGCTTCGGTGTTAAAATCATCTTCTTCAAAGTCGGCCGGCAAGTTCATGCTTCTGCCATCAGATATCGTGCTGGTAGGTGCAGACATTTTGGCCGGTGCCTCATTTCCCATCAACGGTTGAGGTCTTGCCATGTTGCGCTTTTCTTTTAAATCAATAGATTCTGTTTGATAGGGTTCACTTTCAAAGAGCTGTGTCTGTTTCTTTTCTTGCTGCACGCGATTGTTGGTACAACTGCCTGCTAAAAGGAGGGTAAAAAGCAATAGTAAGGCCGGGATAGATTTTGTTGATCTCATGGGGTTGGTTTTTTTGTGATATTAAAAATTAGTTGTGATGAAGTGGTAACTCAAGTCGGGAAATCCGAAACTTATTGCAGATGGGTATTTCTATGTCGGTCGTTCTGAATAAACAGATGCGCAAAATTGGTTTTAATGTGCCTGCATCAAAAAAAAAATTTTGGAACTTTTTTTAAAATTATGAGGGTGGGTAAAATATGGGACAGCAAGACGAACTCAAACGTAAACAGAGCAATTTAAGTGACGGGTATTAAGAACATGTCAAAAAAACATTTGCAGAACACAAGGTAAAGGCATATTATTGTACCTGCAATGACAATCTCCCAACTGCGGTTTAGTAAAATGCCAGCCGGAAAAACCGTATCTCATAAAACGCCGATTTGATAATAAAGGCAAGTTGCGGGCATCATCCACACACAGTCCATTTCTTTACACCATAGTATTTCCTATAAACATGACCGTTCAACCGCCAAGCTTAGCTTCTAAAGGTAAATTATACCTCATTCCCAACACTTTGGGCACGAACGACACCGAAACCATTCCGGAATATGTCAGACAGATAGCCTTGCAACTCAGCGTTTTTATTGTCGAAAACATCAAAGAAGCCCGAAGATATTTGGTAAAACTGGGCATGAAACAAAGCGGCAGGACAATTGAGGAACTGATTTTTTTGGAATTGGACAAACATGCCTCCGAAGCCACTTTTTCTGATTACCTGAAAGCCGCCGAAAACGGCACCGATATAGGGTTGATTTCCGATGCCGGATGTCCTGCTGTTGCCGACCCGGGCAGTATTATTGTTGAGTGGGCGCACCAAAAAGGGATAGAGGTGGTGCCGCTTGTGGGTCCTTCCTCTCTGTTGTTGGCACTCATGTCATCGGGTATGAACGGTCAACAATTTGCCTTTACAGGCTACCTGCCCATTCAACATGCCGCCCGCATTCAACGCCTTAAATTTTTGGAGCAACGTATAGTATCCGAAAATCAAACGCAAATCTTTATCGAAACGCCCTATCGCAACCAAAGCCTTTTTACCGATATACTCAACACCTGTAAGCCCCAACTGCGCCTATCAATAGCGGCAAACCTCACCCTGCCCAACCAATACATACAAACCTTGAGTATCCAATTATGGAAAAAGACACCCCCGCCCGATTTGCATAAGATACCGACCGTGTTTGTGTTGGGCAATTGAATTTGATACTCAAAACGTTGCGAACGCTAAACAGGGAGAATCTGCCAAATTTTACGGTTGACAAAGCCCCCTTGCAGGTTGACAAATTGATAAAACAGGTTGACAATGCTTCATTGCAGAGGCGTTTTATCAAAAAACAAAGGGAACAAAAACCCTTGCAGGGGGGCTTAGTCTTAAAACAGGTTGACAAAGATTCATCGCAAGGGCGGTTTTGGATAAAACACGGGGGGCGATAACCATGGTAGGGGTGATTATTTTAAAAACACGGGGGGCTTTACTTTATTGCAGGGGTGTTTTGCCTCTTTGCAGGGGGACTTTGCTTTTTTACAAGGGTGCAAGGCGTTCTTGCAGGGGGACAATTTGACCCTCAAAACGTCATAAAATGGAATGCGATGGGTGGAATTTGAAAACGTTACCGACACCTCTACTCATAAATCCCAAAATCAGGTGTCGGGAACGTAATTTTCTAAACCCGCTTTAAAACACCCATCGGAAAGAAGCAAAGTTGAAACAAATGTTTAATTTTGCAGGTTTCAAATGTCATCGTAATTCTCCTGTCATGCTACTAAACGACCGTTACGAATATAACCCCGATACCGACTTGATAGGCAGAGGCGGGCTGGCTGAAGTGTTCAAAGCCTACGACCGTCAGCGAGCGTGCTATGTTGCTCTGAAAAAGTTTCAAACTGCCGATAGTTTGAAGTATGGCATTCGGGACGAATTTCAAAAGTCTATCCATTTTGCACATGGCAATATTGTGCGGGCCTTCGATTTTTTCACCCTTGTTCAAGAGTTTAAAGATGGCGGCACTCACGAAACGCAGTACGGGGTGATGGAATTGGTGGAGGGAGGCGACTTGGCAGACTACCTGAAAACAAAACCCTCTAACAGCGAACTCTTGGAAGTGGTCAAAGGCATTTTGCGAGGTTTGGACTACCTGCACACCCCCGACCCGAATACCAACAAAGGCAGTATCATCCACCGCGACATCAAGCCGGGTAATATCCTGATTTTTTACAACCACGCGGGAAAACCCATCCCAAAGATTGCCGATTTTAACGTAGCCAAAGAAGTAAGCGGCAACCTAGAAAGTAGCGTGAGCATGGTGGGCACCTATGAATACATGGCCCCCGAGCAGTTGAATGTAACCAAATACGGAATAAACGACCACGTACATGCCAATGCCGACCTTTGGGCGTTGGGGGTTATTTTGTGCGATTATTTTATGGGTAAGTCGTTATTTGGCAAGCGCAGCGAGGGGAACACACAAGGGCAAATCATCGGGAAGATATTGGATGAGCCAATACCTGCCGAAGCCATCAAGAAGTTACCTGCTCCGTTTAATGGTATTATTGCACAATGTTTGGTGCGTTTTGCTAAAGATAGGGTTCAGGGAGCGGGGGAGTTGATGACATATATTAGCAAGATTGGGGAGTTGGAAACTACTGTTGTTGGGGCGGATAAAAAAGTTGAAGTTGAGGTAAATAAACCTAAATGTGAACCACGACCTAAAGGGAATAATGATCATTATATTTTTGGTATAGTGACAGTGTTAGTGTTTCTAGTTTCATATTTTTTCATTTTATTCCTTGGTTTAGTACCAAAAGACCTAAATGAACAGATTGCCAACCAAATGGTATTAGTATTAGGTGGTAAATATAAGATGGGCTGTACGTCTGAACAAGGGAGTGATTGTGAGAATAATGAAAAACCAACACAACATAAAGCGGTAAGTACCTTTATGATGGGGAAATACGAAGTTACACAGTTGCAATGGCGTGCAGTAATGGGCAACAATCCGAGCTACAATAGCGGTTGCAATGAATGTCCAGTAGAGCAAGTTAACTATGACGATATACAAGAGTTTTTACGAAAACTAAACATTAAAACGGGCAAAAAATATCGCTTGCCTACGGAGGTTGAATGGGAATATGCCGCTCGAGGGGGCAATAAGAGCAGTAGCTACAGATTTAGCGGTAGCAATAATATTGGTGAAGTCGGGTGGTATACTGGTAATTTTCAAAACTCAAAACACGGTATAAAGGGCACTACACACCCCGTAGGCACAAAAAAGGCGAATGAGTTAGGCTTGTTCGATATGAGCGGGAATGTTTGGGATTGGTGTAGTGATTGGTACAAGGGCTATCCGGGCAGTATTGGGGTTAGTGATTATACGGGCTTGAACCGTGTTTTACGTGGCGGTGGTTGGGTCAGTAATGCGCAGAACTGCCGAGTCACTAACCGCTACGGCAGCATCCAAGACTTTCGCGATCGCAACTTCGGTTTCCGCCTTGTGGAAGATCCGTAGTTCCGGCAGTTACGCTTTTCCTGCTGTTCGTGAAACTATTGTTTGGCTAACAACCGAGTCGGTATTGGGTTTTGGTTGGGAATATTTTTTGTATTTTGTGAATGATTATATTTTGGGTTTTGTGGGTTTTGCTGTATTCGATGTAGAGACAAGGCATGCCTTGTCTCTACGATGCCACCGCCAATTCCGATTTCACGCAAAACCAAGATGCCACCACCAATTCCGATTTAGAACAAAATATAGTTGCCATCAACAATTCATTAACCATCTAATCCTAATGACAGACAAATTCAAAAACAAGTTTAGGATACCCTCTGCTCGTGCCGGTTGGTGGGATTATGGATGGGCGGGAGCTTATTTCATTACCATTTGTGCCGCCAATAGAAATCATTATTTTGGTGAGATTGAAAACGGAATCATGCGTTTGTCACAGGTAGGGGTTTTAGCCGATGTGTTTTGGCACGAAATTAAAAACCATGCCCATTATGTGGATTTGGGTACGTTTGTGGTGATGCCAAACCATATTCATGGCATATTGATATTAACCCAAGATGCACATGGAACAGGTGTTGCGGGAGATGAAATTGATTTGACATTAATAAACGAGGAAGCAGAGGCTGGAGTAGAGACAAGGCATGCCTTGTCTCTACATTCAAAATTACAACAACAATCACCCCCACCAACTATTCAATCAGATATAACACCGGCACAAAAACGGTTTCGCAATCAGGGGAGAAACACCGTATCTGCTATTTTGGGTTCCTATAAATCGGCTGTAACCAAACACGCTAACCGGTTGGGATTTGAATCTGGCTGGCAGAGGAGATTTCATGACCACATCATCAGAAACGATGATGAATACCAACTTATCAACGATTACATTGAAACCAATCCGCAAAACTGGGAGAAGGATAAGTTTTACAATACATAAAATGTAACGTAAACCCCCATTTCACCCCTTCAACAAATATAAAAACTCGCTGATAATCATGGCGGTAGCTCCCCAAACCACATGACCTTCAATGTCGTAGTAGGGGGCTTCTATGGAAATACCGCCGGAATTGGTCAGTGTTTTGGTTTTTACAATGCTCTCGTTGAGTAGTTGCGGGAGAGGCACTTCGATGATGGCAGCCACTTCCCGGTGGTCGGGGCGGAATTGAGGGCGGCTATTGAGGATGCCGATTGTGGGGAGCACCCAAAAATTGCTGGCGGGAATATACAAACGGCTAAGGCTACCTAAGACCCGCACCTCGTCATCGTTGATGCCAAATTCTTCGCGGGTTTCGCGAAGGGCAGTGGCTACTAAATGTTCATCGGCAGACTCTTTTTTACCACCCGGTAAACTAATCTGCCCGCTATGAGCATGACCGTCTGTATTACGCAGCATGAGTGCCGTATAGACGGTGTCGAGGTGGGGGTATAGCATAATCAACACCCCTGCATGACTCGCTTTCTCCATATCGGGTGGTTTCCAACTGCCGGGAATCCGCAGGCTTGGTGACATCTTTCGGCGCACTTCATCTCCCGGCAACGGCTCTTGTAGCCGCATTTGCAAGTGTTGCACAACATGCTCTAATTCCATCATTCAATTTGTTGAAAAGGTCAATCAATAGTCCTACAATTGTAGCAACTCACCAAATAAATCCAACCAGTGTTTGTATAACACCTGCACTGAGTACGATTGTTCAACCGTTTGCCTTCCGGTGCTTCCCAAACGGAGGCGTACATCGGGGTGCTCTATCAGGAGAGACAGTTTTTCTACCCATTCTTCGGTCGTGCCGGCCAATAACCCGTTATGCCCGTCTGTTATCACATCCATATTTGCCCCAACCCGCTCTAACACTGCCGGAACGCCCGCAGCCATATACTGCAACCCTTTCATGGCGCATTTTCCTTTGACCCACTCATTGTGGGGTAATGGCATGATGCCGATGTCAAAACCGGCAATGTCCGATGCCTCCGTTTCGGGCTGCCAATTGGTGGCCGAAACGGGTAAATCCGGGTGTTGATAACTTGCATCTCCAATCAACGCAAAGCGGACTTTTGGGCCATACTTTTGGTGAATGATTTGCAGCGCAGGCAGGGCGGTTTCAAAGTGTTGAACAGTGGTGCTGCTGCCGCTCCAACCGATACAAACGGCATCGGTTGCCACATGGGTTGGCTGTTGACGGGCGGGGTAAAGTCGCAGGTCTATTGCCGAAGGTATCAAGATGGTTTTGGCGTTGAACGGCAAGGCGTATTCGGCTAAATATCGGTTGCCTGCCACCACCGCATCGGCCATTTTGATGAGCGATGCAGTCTTACCGGGATTTTTCAAAAAAGCCCATCGCTTATTGCCTTCCGACACATTGGGCAACCAAATCGCATCGTCAAAATCAAAGATAATTTTGGCTGAAGAGCAATAACGGGTAAGGTGTTCAAACAAGGTAGTGCCCAACAAAAAGGCTTCGCGCTGTATGATGATGAAGTCGTAACGGTGTGCGGTAAGGACGTGCGCCAACCGTTTGACCACCGTTTTGAGCAGCACCCAAGACTTGGGAAGCAAATTGCCCTGAGCATAGAGAACCCTGTCGTCATTGGAGTCGATGATATAACGTTGGAACAATTCATAACCTTCCTGCCGCCAATAATCGGCATAACACTCGATTCGATACCGTTGTGAAGGGGAGCGGTTGGGGCGGTGAATGGCTAAGAATAATATTTTCTTGGAACTCATGTCAAAACAGATTGGTAAACCGATGCGTATTGCAAAATACCTTTTTGTAGGGAGAAAAATTGCACCGCTCCGGCGCGAATGGTCGAGGCATCATGCGGCTTTTTCATGTTGAAGGCGGCTTCAATGGCAGCTTGATAGTGAGCTTTGGTAAACCCTTCCACCACGATACCGGCATTTGCCTGTTGGACAATGGAGTCGGTATCGCCCACTCCCGAATTGCAAAAAACAGGAATGCCCATCGCCATAATTTCCCCTTGCTTGACCGGCGAAGAAGCCATTTTAGAATAGGAGGGGGTAATGAAAAATATCGCCCATGAACTGATAGCGATGTGCAGGGGCATTTTAGTATAGGGTGATTGGGTAATGACCACGTTTGGAGAAATTCCTCGTTTTTCGGTTTCTGTACGTATCAGGGCTTGTTCCGAGCGGTTTCCGTTCACAAACAGCATTTTAGCATCGGGTATTCGGGTTTGCAGTACTTCAAAAAAATCGAGCATTTCGTGCAGCATATACCAAGTACCTAAGCTACCCACATAAGTCAGCACAAAATCGTTTGCGCCAATGCCCAATGTTGCCCTTTGCTCGTTCTTACGGGTTTCCGATATGGTTTTGGGGTTAAATAATTCGAGGTCAGCACAGCAAGGGATAATCTCGAACCGCACTTTGTCGCGGTGCAGGTTTTTCCAAGTTTGCATCTCGGCTACGGCGCGGTGGGTATGACAGATGCTGCGGCAGGATTCTTCCAGAAAACACCGCTCCTGATGTTTAAAATAGCGGTAGATGACTTGGTACAAAGGGTTTTTAAGATTCCACAATCCTCCGTCCACCCGTTCATCGGCCCAAAACCCGCGCATGTCAAATACAAATTCAACCCCCAGTTTGCGTTTCATCCGCAAGCCAACGAGCGACATCACATAACTTCGGCAATGAACAAGCGAAAATGGCATTTGCCGGTGCAATTTTTTTGCCAAACGGTACGCTCTCGCCAAGTCGTAAACAGTTGAAAAGACGGGAGGGCGTTTGGTGTAGGAAAGCGGTATCCAATCAATGTGATATTGTTCGCATAAGGCGGCAATAT
Organism: uncultured Bacteroidota bacterium; assembly: GCA_937907475.1. Lineage (GTDB taxonomy): Bacteria > Bacteroidota > Bacteroidia > Chitinophagales > UBA2359 > UBA2359. The sequence goes on from CALCIK010000025.1 coordinate 36,936, forward strand.
ATGTGCGGTTTTGCTCAAATTTATCTGCTTTTTCAAAGCTGATGATGGTGAAAGCAAAGCCTAAGTTGCTCAATCCGCATAAATACGGAAGTACTTGCGACTGCCCCAAAGCATCGGTCATGCCATCATAGGAGAGGAAAAGTATGCGTTTGGTGGCCGTAGGCAGAGGCATTGGGTAGCTTTGAGTAGAATCGGACAAAATTAGAGTCTTTTATATGAACTTTACTAAATTTTTTTAGAAAATAGGGCTATCGGGCTAAGTTAATCTACGTATCTTTGCGGCCCTAAGTCATATCTTTGCAATAAAATCGCAAAATCGTTGCTTCAACGGCAAATGCGAAGATGGTTGCAAATCAATTGCATTTTGCTTTCCCCCAAACTATTCCATTAACCTAACTACCCGACATAAACGGATAACTATCTTCTCATGGGAATTTTCAGCTTTTTTGACCTCACACACGATATCGCCATAGACTTAGGCACTGCCAATACATTAATTGCATACAAAGACCGCGTAGTAGTAGATGAGCCTTCTATTGTTGCCAGAGATAAAACCACTTCAAAAGTCATTGCCGTAGGGAAGCGTGCGATGCAGATGCACGAAAAAACACACGACAACATCAAAACCATACGTCCGCTCAAAGATGGGGTGATTGCCAACTTTGAAGCCGCCGAAGCTATGATTCGCGAAATGATTAAGATGTTGTATCCCAATAAACGATGGTTTACCCCCCAATACCGGATGGTGATTTGTATTCCATCGGGCATTACCGAAGTCGAGAAAAAAGCCGTTTTCAACTCAGCAGAAGCCGCCGGTGCCAAAGAGCGGTATCTCATTCACGAACCGATGGCTGCTGCCTTAGGAATCGGTATTGACGTGAGCGAACCGGTGGGCAATATGATTATTGACATCGGAGGCGGAACCACCGAGATTGCGGTGATTGCCCTCATGGGGATAGTCTGCGACCAATCTATTAGGGTGGCCGGCGATGAGTTTACCAACAATATCGTGGACTACGTGAGACGCGAACACAATATGCTCATTGGAGAAAGAACCGCCGAAAACATCAAAATCAATGTAGGCGCAGCCCTGACCGATATTGACAACCCGCCCGATGATTACCCCGTCAACGGAAGAGACCTCATTACCGGCATACCCAAGCAAGTAACGGTCAACTATGCCGAAATTGCAGGATGCTTAGATAAGTCTATCGCCAAAATTGAAGAGGCGGTGATGAAGACCCTCGAAATCACCCCGCCCGAATTGGCCGCCGACATCTATAAAACCGGCATCTATCTGACCGGAGGTGGGGCGTTGTTGAGAGGTTTGGATAAGCGAATTTCCAAAAAAACCAACCTCATCGTACACGTTGCAGAAGACCCCTTGCGTGCCGTTGTCAGAGGAACCGCCCTTGCCCTCAAAAACATTTCCAAGTACCCATTCCTGATGAGCAAATAAGGGGAAGTGCATTGCGCTAACAGCACACTATTGCCCATATTCTTGCGAACGCACTTAATAAAGATATTACCTACCTAACTTTGGCAAAGCTGTATGCGAAATCTGCTTTACTTCATACTTCGATACAATGCCATTCTTACTTTTATTATCCTTCAAGTAGTCTGTTGGGTATTGATTATCAGGTACAATAATTTCCATCGCGCCGCTATTGTCAACTCAGCAAACAAAATATCGGGAACCTTGCTGTTGAAAGCCACCGAATCTCGGAATTACCTTAACCTCAAAAAACTCAACGATAGCCTTGTTCAGGAAAATGCACAGTTGTTTGCTCAGGTAACCTCCATGCAAGAACAATTGGGACTGAAAGCGATAGGCAACAGTTGCCTGCCCGACTCGGTCAGTATGCTCGAAAAAGATACCATCACGGGTAAACTCTTATACAACTGCCGGCCCGCAATGGTCATCAACAGCTCGGTGAACAAAGCCACAAACGTGATTACCATCAACAAAGGCTCGAACGACGGCATTCAACCCGAAATGGGGGTGGTGAGCAGTGCGGGAATAGTAGGGGTGGTGTCGCAGGTTTCTCCCAATTTTTCTATCATCGTGCCGGTCATCAACAAGAGCCTCAGGGTAAGTGCCAAAATCAAACGAAACAATTTCAAAGGATCCCTCCAATGGGCGGAGCTAGACCCCCTTAGGACAATTTTGTATGAAGTGCCCAAGCATGCAAGCGTTCAGGTGGGCGATACCATCATCACGACCGGCTATTCCGACTTTTTTCCACCCAATATTCTGATTGGCATAGTTGAAAAATGGACACTTTCGGAGGGTAGTAATTTCTATACTTCATACATCAGATTGAGCACCGATTTCTATAACCTGAAGTATGTTTATGTGATAGATTATCTGAACAAACATGAACAGAAAACAATCGAAACCAAATCTGTAAAATAAGTGAATCCGATGAACCAATTCATAGACCGTCCTTATCTTACAGTCCCATTCATCCCGGATACTTGGGAGGTAAATATTAACGGACCTATGAATGGCACACTTCTTAAACACAGCAAATGAGAGGAACACTATACATAAGCATCTTGCGCTTAATCGGGTTGCTTCTTTTTCAGGTCATGCTGTTGAATCAAATCAAACTGCACGGTTTTGTAAATCCATATATTTACCCCTTGGGAATATTGCTTTTCCCTTTTGAAACCGCCCGTTGGTTGCTCATGGTGATTGCCTTTTTTTCGGGTTTGTTTATAGATATGTTTACCGATACGCCCGGGTTACATGCCTCAGCTTTGGTATTGATGGCGTTTGTGAGAGAGTACATAATCAATATTAATCGTCCGGTGGGCGATTACGAACCTGCTCACCAACCCACTATCAGCAGCCTTGGCTCGCAATGGTTTTTTGGATATGCCGGCACTTTGGTGTTAATCCATCATACTGTTTTTTTCTTTGCCGAGGCTTATACGTTCTCCATGTTCCTGAGCACCTTGGCTAAAATTGGTATCAGTGCCATTGTTTCGCTGATGTTGATGTTCCTGTTTCAATACCTGTTTTATACAAAGCAAACCGCCTAATCGGGCATTAACCACCCTGACCTATGCCAAACGGCACCCAGTTGCTTTCCAAAACATCGCTACTCATCATCTTTGTTAAAAACCCGGTATTGGGTGGGGTGAAAACCCGTCTGGCAGAAACTGCAGGCGACCTACAAGCATTGATGGTTTACCAACAACTCCTTCAACATACGTGGCAGATAACCGCACCACTCCCATGTACAAAATGGATTTGTTACAGCCAATTCATAGACCAAGATGACGAATGGACGAGTCCTCCTTACGAAAAACACCTTCAAGCGGGAGATGATTTAGGACAGAGGATGCAACAGATATTCCACCTTGCATTTGCTCGCGCCTACCAATATGTACTCATCATTGGCAGTGATTGCTTAGAATTAAGCACAGAACACCTTTATGAAGGATTTGAAAAACTGCAAGAACCACAAACCGATATGGTAATAGGTCCGGCCACCGATGGCGGCTATTACTTATTGGGCATGAAGCAACCCCAATCCAGCTTGTTTGAAAACATCGCTTGGAGTACGCCTGAAGTGCTTGCTCAAACCCTCGACATAGCGCGGCAACGAAAGTTGACCAGTGCCTTGCTCCCTGCGCTAACGGACATAGATACTTACCAAGACTGGTTGCTTTGCGGAGGCGAATCCCTTATCTAACCCCCTAATGTCAGCAGTACTGCAAATGCAAGGTCGGGCTGTTTGTTGTCAATCAGCGACAACGCAAAACGGTGTACTGCTTCTATGAGTTCGTCGTGTTGGAGTTCAAAACGTGTGAGGATTTCCTGCACTTCGGGCATTGCAGCCGCCGAAGCGATGGCATCGGGAGTGGGCAGTTGGGTAAAAGCCGCCAATTGGGCGAGGTAATTGCCCGTCAGTATCCGGCTATGCCGTATTTGCGGCGGAAGTTGGTCGAACCCAATGCCTATTTTGTCAAAAGGCTGGTAAATTTGATGGATGGCATTGCCCGATGCGCGGCAGTAGTACGCCCTTCCCATGCGCGCCATCAAGTCTATTTTGTCGGGGTCTATCCGTTGTTGCTCGTCCAATACCGACTCGTTGATGTGCATTCGCAACACCTCACACACAATCAGATTACCGGCACCACCTCCCTCTCCAAGCGAAATAATATCTCTTACTTTACACTCCATCTGAACGGGCGACTCCTGTACCCGAAACGGTCGAACCAATTCAGACGCAATGGGGGTGAACCCTGCTTTTTCAAACTCGCTGACCTCATGCGGATAGTCAATGCTGCATAATGCCATCTGCCGGACAATGGAATAGGTAACTACATTGATGACCACCTCACGGGTGGCAATCACATTTGCTAAGGTGTCTTTAGTGGTGTTATTGCCAACGCGCCGGTTGGACGAAAAAACCGCAATCGGCGGATTAGAGCTAAACACGTTGAAAAAACTATACGGCGCAAGGTTGGGATTCCCTTCCAAGTCTATGGTACTTGCAAAACAAATAGGGCGAGGTGCGACAGCCCCCAATAAGTATTGATGTAAATCGGATGTAGAAATGGTTCCAGGAGTGATGGTGAGCATATTTTTGGATGAATTGGTCGTTTGAAATAAGGAATAGACATAGGTTAAAACGCCGCAAGTTAGCAAAATCTAAGAGGAGAGAGGAGTGATGAGTGATGAGTTTTGCCACGAATGCACAAATAAAGACCAAAACATTCGTGCATTCGTGGCTAATCTAATCTCTAAGGCACCTTTGTAATAAACAGCAATAGAGGTCGGTAACACAAGAAACGCTTTTACCAATTTCGGCATAAAAACCGCTATCTTTGCCCCCCAAAACAATCGGATACCGAAGTGAAATACACCAATTACCAAGATTTTTCCCAACAATTGGAGCGAGGAGAAACCACCTGCGAGGCAACTATCCAACATTACCTCACCCAAATAGCACAAAATCGGCACCTCAACGCTTTTTTAGAAGTATATGCCGATGAAGCCCTCCAAAAGGCCAAAGATCTGGATGCAAAACGAAAACAAGGGCTTCCAATAGGAAGACTTCATGGGTTAGTTGTCGGCTTAAAAGATGTATTCTGTTACGAAGGACATCAGGTAACCGCAGCCTCTAAAATTTTAGAAGGATTTGTATCCGTATATTCCGCTACCGTAGTTACGCGGCTTTTAGACGAAGAAGCTATCATCATCGGACGGATGAATTGCGATGAGTTTGCAATGGGTTCGACCAACGAAAACTCGGCATTCGGTAAGGTGTTAAATGCTGCCGATACCACCAAAGTACCGGGCGGCTCATCGGGTGGTTCGGCAGTGGCGGTTCAAGCCGGCTTGTGTATGGCGGCTTTAGGCAGCGATACCGGCGGTTCGGTCAGACAACCCGCTTCGTTTTGCAATGTAGTCGGCACAAAACCCACCTACGGCCGGATTTCGCGTCATGGGTTAATTGCTTACGCCTCCTCGTTCGACCAAATCGGCACCCTGACCACCAATGTTGCCGATGCTGCACTGATGTTAGAAATCATGTCGGGTAAAGATCAATTTGACCCGACCGCCTCGGTAAAGCCAGTCCCTCCATACAGTCAACTCTTACAAGCAACCTCACCGGCCCGTATCGCCTATTTTCAGGAAACCCTTACCCACCCGGGCATTGACCCCGAAATAAGACAAAAAACCGAAGCACATTTACGGCAACTCGTTCAACAAGGTCATACCGTTACCCCCCTCAGTTTCCCGTATTTGGAATACGTAGTCCCCACTTACTACATCCTCACCACCGCCGAAGCCTCGTCGAACTTGTCTCGATACGACGGCATACGCTACGGCTACCGAAGCCCGGAGGCAAAAACGTTGGAAGAGGTGTATGTCAAAAGCCGTACAACCGCTTTTGGAAAAGAGGTGAAACGGCGCATCATATTGGGCACTTATGTGCTCAGTTCGGGCTATTACGATGCCTATTACACCAAAGCGCAAAGAGTTAGGAGGTTGTTGCAAAACACAGTGAATGAAGTATTTGAGCAACACGATTTTTTGGTGATGCCAACCACCCCAACCACCGCATTTAACTTGGGTGAAAAATCCTATCAAGACCCCGTGTCCATGTACCTGAGCGATATTTACACCGTATTGGCCAACCTTGTTGGTGTACCGTCCGTATCGCTCCCATTATTTACCCATTCCAACGGACTTTCCTTTGGGTGGCAAATCATGGCCCCTCACTTCAACGAAACCCAACTGCTTGCCTTCTCGCAAAGCCAAATGCAAGACCTGCCTGCCTGAAACAACAAATCAGCGCAGTATAAAAAAAAGAAGGTGCGTTAAATACTTATACAACTTATTGCTGTATATTTGCAAAATAACATTTTTGCATCACTAAAAGAGGGAGCCAAGCATCCGAAAATGATAAGTGGTATTGGTAAAGGTTTGGGCAAAGCTGAGTTTGAACACGCTTCTATCCCTATATCAAATCAACCATTCCAACAAAAATCTGCAATAACCCAATTATTTTAGCACTAAGTAGGGAAAATATAATTTATCTCCTTATTTTTGTCAGTATAATTGTTTTTTAACTTCAAACTACTAAAAATTTAAACCATGAGCGTAAACAAAGTATTTTTGTTAGGAAATTTGGGGAAAGACCCTGAAGTGCAAATCTTTGAAAGTGGTGCTAAAAGAGTTACCTTTCCCTTAGCTACTTCAGAGAAATATACAAACAGAGATGGCCAAAAAACTGAAGCGACAGAGTGGCATAATATCGTATGTTGGAATAAACTGGGGGAAATAGCTGAAACCTATCTTCGCAAAGGGAAACAGGTGTTTATCGAAGGGAAGATTAAAACTCGTTCTTATGGCGAAGAGGGTGATAAAAAATATTTCACCGAAATCGAAGTGAGTAGCTTTCAGATGTTGGGTGGTGGTGAAGGCGGTAGTGGTGGTAGTGGCGGCAGCGGCGGATATAGTGGCAGCGGCGGATATAGCGGAAGCGGTGGTCAAGAACAAAAAAATGTTCAGAAGCAAGGGAACGATAACCCCGCTATTGAAGACAAAGACGACTTACCATTTTAATCTAAGTTTTATTTACTCTACTCAAAGCCTTGTGAAGATTATGCTATTACCCTTCGCCGGGCTTTGAGTATTGTAGTCATTACTCCTTTTTTTATGCTATTTACGACACCTAAAGTGGCATAAACCATATTTCCGAATGACAAATCACCTAACACGGGTAATTTTATATTAACTTTGCGCTTGCTTTTCAAACAGCACAATACTTACAGCCTTAGAAGTATTGTATGGTTTAACTTAAAATTACAATTTTGGACAGTAGTAGTGCAGATAGCACCCCTCCTCTCGTATGGCTGCTTGCTCAAAACGTGGCAGACGTAGCGCATCATTTATGGCTATTCATCATTGCTTTTCCCACTATTAACTCAGATTTTAACCCGATGACAGTTGCTATAGCAATAGTTATAGTGATGGGGTTGATTTTTCTCTCAGCCATCATGTCGGGGTCTGAAATTGCTTTTTTTTCACTGACTGAAAAACAGTTGGGCTATTTGCGAAAGCAAGAAAGCCCGGCAGGGAAGCGCATTTTACACCTCGTACATCAACCTAATTATTTATTGGCCACCATTCTCATAGCCAATAATATGGTAAACATTGCCATCGTTTTGATTTCCAATTACCTCATTGGTACCGTATTTTTCATTCCCGAAGATCAGCGCTTAATCAGTTTTATTGTCAATACAGTGGCAGTAACTTTTGTATTGGTACTATTAGGAGAACTCACTCCTAAAATTTACGCCAATTTTAATAACCTCAGATTGGCTCTGTTCACCTCTCTTCCATTATCTATTGCCTTTTATCTTCTACATCCTTTTAGCCGGCTGTTGGCATATTCTACTGAAGCACTTGAAAGGCGCGTAAACGTGATGAGGAAGAACTTCATCGGTCAAGATGAAATACACCAAGCCATAGACATTGTTGCACAATCCGGAAATGATGACGACGAACCGGAACTCAAAGACATGGACATGCTTAAGCGCATTGTGGCACTTAGGAATATCATGGTCAAACAAATAAAACGCCCAAGAGTGGATGTTTTTGCCATTGACCAATCAACACCTTTTTCGGAAGTGCGGGAACTCACTATTCAGGAAGGTTATTCCAGAATACCCATCTATGCGGAAGACATTGACCATATTACCGGCATTCTGTACGCCAAAGACTTGCTCGAATACCTTGCTCAAGACGATGATTTTGACTGGAAAACATTGCTCAAAGAACCATTCTTTGTGCCGGAAAACAAGCGCATCTACGAACTCCTTAAAGAAATGCAGAAAGAGCATACCCACATGGCCATTGTCGTTGACGAATATGGCGGAACGGCCGGGTTAATTACCTTGGAGGATATTCTGGAAGAAATAGTAGGCGATATCAAAGATGAGTTTGACCAAGACGAGGAAGAGATAGATATAGAATTTATCAAACCAAATATTTACCGCGTGGATGGCCATATCTTGCTCCACGATTTGTGTAAGGCGATGAGGTTAGACCAAGACACTTTTACCGAAGCACAAGGAGAGGCCAACTCTCTTGCCGGATTGCTGTTTGAACTTTCGGGTAAGTTCCTTCAAAAAGACGACTCGCTCTCCTACCGCAATTTTAAGTTTACTGTTTTAGAAATTGATGACACCAATATAGAAAAGGTGCAAATAGATGTGATTGGACAAAATTAAGGGTTCGCTACTCCTGTCGGTTATTGCACTATGTTTCATTTGGTTATCAAGGCAGATTTTTATTGTTTCAGCCAATAGAAACTATTCCTTCACCGTTGTTTAGCTTGTTTTAAATTCACTATCCATAGTTATGACCAATCGCCCAACTTATCATATCCTTCGCAGCTATTTTCTTTTGGTCAGCAGCCTCGCTATTATTGCCACAGCAGCTACTTCTTGTACCGAAGATTATCTACCCAAACCCAAGTCCTATCCGCGTATCATTTTTCCAAGCCACAGCTATACTCCTTTTAACATAGCTGATTGTCCTTTTACCTTTGAATATCCTGTTTACGGAAAAATAAAGAAAGACAGCACACGCCTACTGAAGGAAGACGAGTCTCCTTGTTGGCTGAACATTGGATTCCCGGATTTTAATGCCGAACTCTACCTTTCTTATAGAGAGATAGACAGCAAACAAACATCGTTGCCCAAACTCATTAACGATGCTTATACCATGAACCACAAGCACGTTATCAAGGCAGACTTTATTGAAGACAGCCTTTTTGTAACCCCCAATAAAGTGTCTGGCGTATTTTACAGCGTAGGGGGTGATGCGGCTTCTTCCATGCAGTTTTTTGTAACCGACAGCATCAGGCACTTTTTGTGGGCATCTTTTTATGTAAAAGCTACTCCCAACCAAGACTCCATCGCCCCTGTTACACAATTTTTTAACAAGGACCTTCAGCACATCATCAATTCCTTCAATTGGAAATAGAAAACAGGGATTGAATGTGAACTTGCAAGGTATTAACAAACATTCCGTAAGTTGTTTTTCCCTTTTGAGCAGGACTAAAGACAAACGCCGATAGTATTCGTGATACTATCGGCGTTTGTCTTTGTTAGTTCAATGGTCTATTATCTTATCAAGGTAACATTGCCTTTGTAAGATTTTGGCTGGATACTATCGTCTGCTCCATTCAAATCGAACTGAAGCCACCAAACGTAAGTGCCCATCGGTAGAGAAGTGCCTTTGCTCCATCCGTTCCAGCCTTCGTTGGGATTTGCGATTTCAAACACCACATTGCCCCATCGGTCGTAAATGAGCATATTGAAATTGCTTATTTGGCAAGACTGGTTCAATCGCATAATAAACTCGTCGTTCACGCCATCGTTGTTTGGGCTAAAGGCATTTGGTATAGCGGGTTCGCAGTTGACGGCAGGCGGGGGAGGTGGCGGAGGCACGACAATGGCGGTAAAGTTAACCGCAATAGTATAATTACCCATGGCCGTAACAGTTAGGTCAGAAGTTGTAACCGGGCTTCCGTTGAGTGTCCAGTTGCTGAAGTCAAACCCCTGTGCTGCCAAGGCTGTTAAATCAATGATTTGCCCATAACCCACCGTTATGACATAGGGCCAGTTGACCACCGGAACACCATCTACAGTAATGCTACCGGCATCGGGGTTACTGTTTGTAATCGTAATATCGAACAAGATGGGGTCGAAGTGGGCGGTAAATGTTTCATTACCATTGACAGTAACGGTTTGGTTAGGCAGAAGCGGGTCGGTTAAGATGGTCGTTCCACTGGTTTCCCAATGACTGAACGTAAAACCGGCAAGCGGCGAAGCGTTGAGCGTGATGACCGTCCCTTGGTCGTAAGTGCCATTATATGGCAGAGGGCTAAGCGTGGTGCCATCCAAGTCAATAGTCCCGCCGTTGGCAGGCAGTGCATCTACGATGATGGTATAGTTGGGAATGACCACGTCAAAATATGCGGTAATGGTGTCGTTGCTCAAAACGGTAAAGGAAACGTCTGTGGCGTTGACATCGGGCAAGAGGGTACTGTTGTTAGACCCCCAATTGGCAAATTGATAACCTGCTGCTGCTAATGCCGACAAGTCAATCACTGTGCCTTCTGCCAAAAAGAGGTTGGCAGGATAGGTCGGGAGGGTAAAACCGCCTGCACTGATCGTACCGGAAAGAGGTGGTTCGACAATTAGGGTAATGTTATAGGTTGGTATTGGCTCAAGGAAATGTGCCACAAGCGTATCGTCGGCGGTAAGATTTAACCATGCGATAGGATTATTAATATCAGGCAGGATGATATTGTTGTTCAGTTCCCAGTATGCAAACTCGTAACCGGTATTGGGGATGGCTTGTAAATCTATTTGCACATCGCCAAAATAAGTGCCCACCCATGGGAAATCGGTCAGGTTTAAGAGGTTAAGGTCAACCGTTCCCGAATTTGGCGGCTCTACCATAACAGTAATTTCAAATGGTCCTACTACTTCGTAGCAGTCCACAATTCCCTGATCAATCATTGCACAACGATCGAGGATAAAGTCGCGCAGTTCATCTACATTGTTTTGCCATCCGGTCATTGTTCCGCCCCATCGCGCAATTTGGCGGGGCATTTCAGGTTCAATCCTTGCAAGGAGTTCATCGAGCAGGTCAAGCATGAAATCGCAGGAAAAATAGGAGTTGTTTAAGTCTGCATACCGGTTAATATAGAGTGCATAAAATTCGGGATTTTCCATCAGTCGCATCACCATTCCGGTATGTTGTTCCGGGTCGCTGACCTGTGGAGCTTCCCAATCGCATGGCGGTGCATCCGGCCCGGTATTGGGCATTCCTGTATAGTTAATATAGTGCCCAAAAGAGGCATCCATATCCCAAAGCGCATAACGCCATTTTACCCCTGCATCTTTTCGTCCACGCCACCAAGCAGTGTTCCATACCAACCAGTCGGCACAAACAACATGAGTATTGATAAGCATGTAATCTATCAGGCTCAACACATTTAGTTGGGTGGTTACATAATTGTAATTTGCCGCAACAGACATATCGTTGGTCATAATGTAATCGTGCAGCGTGTACCAATCGTCCCAGCTTCCGTATTCTTCCCATGTAGCACCCCATGTTTTGATAAAGTCTATCCATTCTTTACCTTGGTCGTAATAGAAGCTGGTAAAATCGTTATCGTCCACCTTTTCCCGGATTTCATAAACGCCCCAGTATTGTCCATTCAGATAAACAACACAAGGCTCGTAGGTTCGTTCGTCCAAATCTAAGTTAGCCCGTTGAGAAAGGTCGTGTACGTATGCATCGCGGATATGGGCACCATTTGAAGCGGGGTAGTTGTCGTTAGCTGCCGGTTTGAGAATAAGGCGTTGAAATTGGTCGCGGGGAGTGTTGGCAAAAATTTGACCGCTGATTTCATTGTCGTATCCCAATTGGTCACGGGTAATATAGTCAAAACCGCGTTGGTCGTAAGCCCAAGAGTCGTTTCCGTGTTTGTTAAACTGCCCTTCGGCTTCGTCTATCAACTGTCCTGATGTATTAAAGAGTTCAAAAGAGCCGATGGGTTCAGCTCCCCAATCGCCATCGAGCAGGACGGCTACTTCGGCCCCTGCTATGGACAATACCGGAATGGTATGATTTTCGGCAATAAGGTAGGTATTGGTTTCGTAAAAACTTGGCAATACTTGTGGGTCAGTACTGATAGCTACGGCTCTTACAACAGTTGTTGATGATACTGTAAAAGGTGCTGTATAGAGCGTAGAAGTGGCATTTGGTACGTTGCCGTTGGTCGTGTAATAGATGGCATCGGTCGGATCGGGCGAGGTGATGGAAATGGTAACTGCCGCCGGATACGCACCTGAATTAGGTGCGACATCGGGTGTAAATGCATACCCTTTTTTGGAGTTGTTGTTTGCCGCATTGGGCGTTGGAGTGGTAAACACTCCCCAAGTTGCGGCACCGTTGGTAATGCGTCCGGTAGAATGTCCCGCTTTATTGGGCACAAAAATTTGGTAAAAGTCAATGACCGTGCCCGACGGGTCGGCCAAAACAACAACTTCGTTCGAGGCTGTTTGAGTGAAGTTAAAGTTGGTATGCAGGCTGGGGCCGGTGGTAATATCGAGTTTGGAGGCGAAAATGACCAAATATCCGTTGGCAGGAATATTGACAGTCGGAAACTGCCATTTGGTTGGTTCATCTAATTTGTCGCTCAGGTAATATCCCGCTAAATTGACCATAGTCGGGCCGGCATTATACAGTTCTATCCAGTCTTCGTATTCACCAAAGTTGTCGGTAAAACTATTGAGATTGGCAGCCGAATATTCGTTAATCAGCACTTGGGCTTTAAGCGGAAGTATCGCGGCAAAGGCTATGAGAAAGGGTAATAAATGTTTCATAAACTATGAATATATTGCTTGGTTGCTATAAAATGGTTTGAATGTTAGTAGGTTTAGAAAGGATAAGGTCATTTAGAAATTATCCCGCTAAAAAAACTTTATCGCGAAATGATGAGCGGCAGGGATTGTTTGTATTGACCCGATTGCAGTTCTACTACATACCAACCATTGGACAGTTGTTCCAAAGGTAGCAGAACTTGTGTTTCGGTACTTCCACTTCCGGCATAACCCAAATTGATTTGTTTGACCACTTGTCCCATTGCGTTACATAACCTCAAATGAACAGGGTCGGCGACATTGGCCACACTTAGGTCAATCACCACCGCATCGGTCGTAGAAGGGTTGGGATACAATCCAACAGAGAGTGCTGCGGGTTTATTCGGATCTATGGAGGTATTAATTCCTGCTGAGTTGGACGCGTTAAATGTTGGCATCATGTTCGTATAGGGTCCGATGCCGTTTGGATAGCGACCTAAACTAATGTCTGTTTGTTGTTCGGGATATGAAGTGCCGTCAACAATTTCACCAAGCGGATTAACCAAATAGGCAAACTCGCTGCCCGCACTAAGCTTAAATGGCGTGTGCATCGGTCCTTGTTCAGGGCTTCCGTCGCACCAGATAATCAGATAACTTTGCCCACCTATGCTAACATTAGGAAATGGCCATTTGGTCAGATTGGTTTCGCTATCGGTAAAGAAAAAGCCATTCAATGAAACGGCAAACGAAGCGTTGTTGTACAACTCCACCCAGTCGTTAAACTGACCCATTTCATCGGAACCATAGGAAGCGTTAGAGGCCAATATTTCATTCACCACGACTTGACTCTTTACCGTAGAAGGCAAACTCAATAATATCAACAGAAGGCAAGGAATATATAGAGAAGCGTGTAGAAAGTTTTTCATAAAAAGCTAATCAATTTGAATGTAAACGGAAATATGTAGTAAATGTACGAATAATGCCAAAACTATACAAAAAGTTTACGACTACTCTAGTCGAAACTCACAAATATCGGTATCGGTTCAGCTAAATGGGCAGAAATTGTTCGTAAATAAGCGTATCGTCTTTTATCCGATAGTTTGCTTTTTCAATAGTTCGGTGATTTTTGAGGTTTTGCGATGTTGGATATATTAGAAAC
>CALCIK010000026.1 GCA_937907475.1 uncultured Bacteroidota bacterium
CTCATAAACGAATCGTTCTTGCTCATAAACGAATCGTTCTTGCTCATAAACGAATCGTTCTTGCTCATCAATGAATCGTTCTTGCTCATCAATGAATCGTTCTTGCTCATCAATGAATCGTTCTTGCTCATCAATGAATCGTTCTTGCTCATCAATGAATCGTTCTTGCTCATCAACGAATCGTTCTTGCTCATCAATGAATCGTTCTTGCTCATCAATGAATCGTTCTTGCTCATCAATGAATCGTTCTTGCTCATCAATGAAACGTTCTTGCTCATCAATGAAACGTTCTTGCTCATCAATGAAACGTTCTTGCTCATAAACGAAACGTTCTTGCCTTTTTAGAGGTACAGTGTCTCTATACAAAGGTGTGGAAGTATTTATGAAAAACTGTTTTGTATCTATGAATTTCGGTTTTGTATCTATGAAAACAGATTTTGTATAGATGAAAAATCATTTTGTATTTGTCAATAAGGCGCGGTACCCTCTAAAAGCCATTTTGTATCTAAAAAACTGGAGTTTGTATCTATGAAAAATGTGATTGTATCTATACTTTGCATTTTTCAAGCCTCTCTCGGAAATTTATATCCAGTTACTCATTCGGTTTAACGTACTAATTTAAAAGGGTTAGAAGAAGTTTAATCGGTTTGACATGAATAGTCGGGAGTACTTGGGTTACTTTAGAGCTTGGCTTTATAAACATCACTCCATTATGCTAATGAACTTACCTGATAACTGGTTATGAATTTGTTTTGTTCTTTGAATTGCTATATTTGTTAGCGTGCTGCAATTTCTATTAAACACTTTGAAGACTTGGAACAACAGATATTGAAATAAAGAGGCTTTTATAATTGTATCTGATAGGACGTTTTCGGTTTGCATCAAAATATATTGAACGGTTTTAATTACTCACTCACATTGCTTTCCCCATATCTCGCCAAAAATGCTACTTCATGGAAGGGTTATCTCAAGAATTGCCATTGTGGGGTTATCTAAATATCATCCTATAAAATATTTGACAACCGAATAGATTTTTAATGCTTTACTCTACCTTTGCCCTTCTTTTTTAACCGTTCACAGTCATCATTTTTAAAAACACAGAATGAGCCTCAGTAAAGTAGAAATCAGCCAATGGTTTATGGATTTGCAAGACCTTATTTGCAAAGGTGTTGAGGATATCAATGGAAAAACAAAGTTTCAGGAAGAGAACTGGATTCGCAGTGGCGGTGGCGGTGGCAGAACAAGGGTTATTCAAAGCGAAAGAGTGATTGAAAAGGGAGGGGTTAACTATTCGGCAGTATATGGAACTATTCCCGAAAAGGTTGCTCAAGAGTTGGCGTTACCCAAAGACGTAGAATTTTATGCTACCGGTGTTTCTATTGTCTTACATTCCACCAGCCCGTTGGTGCCGATTATCCACATGAATGTTCGTTATTTTGAAATTTCAAACGGCACTTACTGGTTTGGGGGCGGGATAGACATTACACCGCATTACATTGTTCCCGAAGATGCGAAATACTTCCATCAACTGTTAAGGGAAGTTTGCCAAAAACACGACACAGAGTATTACCCTCGCTTTAAACAATGGGCAGACGAGTATTTTTACATCAAACATAGAGAGGAAACACGAGGTATTGGCGGAATCTTCTTTGACCGTTTGACCGAAAGCAAAGAACACAGCAAACAACAACTCTTTGACTTTGTTAAGGACGTAGGCAATGTATTCTTGCCTGCCTTTAACTATTTAATCAACCGTTATGCAGGAAAGCCTTATTCTGCGGTTGAAAAAAACTGGCAAATGTTAAGACGTAGCCGTTATGTGGAATTTAACCTGCTATATGATAAAGGCACAAAATTCGGGTTAGATACGGATGGGCGTACCGAGTCGATATTGATGAGTATGCCGCCGGCTGCTAAATGGCTTTACAATTATATTCCTGTGGCAGACTCGAAAGAAGCAGAGACCTTGATATTGCTGAAAAAGGGTATAGATTGGATTAATTATACGCCATCAGTATAACGCACCAAAATTATTTAGACCTTATATTGTTTAGCGATACCCTGTTTCCATATTTTTCTTAACTTTGCACTCACTTTTGAAAAAAAGTTACATGACTCCAAATTTCACAACCCCCATTACTGAATTTACCAAAGAAACCTACCTTTATTGGTATGAGTTAATGCTCTTGCTTAGAAAATTTGAAGATAAAGCAGGCGTTCTTTACGGTCAACAGAAAATAAGGGGCTTTTGTCATCTTTATATCGGACAAGAAGCGGTAGCAGCAGGCATCAGTACGGCTACCCGCAAAACAGACCCAATCATTACTGCCTATCGCGATCATGGTTTGGCTATGACAAAAGGCATTTCAGCCGATGCCTGTATGGCTGAATTATATGCCAAAGCCACCGGCTGCGCCAAAGGGAAAGGCGGTTCGATGCACTTTTTCTCGAAAGAGCATTATTTTTTTGGCGGACATGGAATTGTTGGTGCTCAGATACCCCTTGGTGCCGGCATTGCCTTTGCCGAAAAATACAACAATAAAGACAATGTTTGCATCACGTTGTTTGGAGATGGTGCCGCCCGACAAGGAGCACTTCACGAAACGTTTAACATGGCGATGCTTTGGAAACTGCCTGTAGTGTTTATTTGCGAAAACAACCATTACGCTATGGGCACTTCGGTAGAACGCTCCAGTAATGTATTGGATATCAGTAAACTCGGATTAGGGTATGATATGCCTTCTTATACGGTTGACGGTATGAGTTGCGAAGCGGTACATCACGCTATTTATAATGCTGCCGAGTTCGCCCGAAAAGGAAATGGCCCCACTTTCTTAGAAATTAAAACCTATCGGTATAAAGGACATTCCATGTCTGACCCCGGTAAGTATAGAAGCAGAGAAGAGGTGGACAAATATAAAAGCATTGACCCCATCACCGTGGTTTATAACCATATTCTAGAAAAAGGATATGCTACCGAAGCTGAATTAGAAGCAGTAGAGGAAAAAATTAATGAGATAGTTGCTCAATCAGTAGAATTTGCTGAACAATCGCCTTATCCCGATGACAGCGAATTATATACTGACGTGTATTTGCAACCCGACTACCCATTTATTCAGCATTAATTTGCCGATAGTTAAGCAGGCAGTCAAGAAACCCGAATTTCAAATTGTATCTATAAACTAAATTGAACCTTACATTATGTCGAAGGCCAAGCAAAAAGAAGGAAAAACATTTTTAGATGAAGAAATAGACCTGAAGGAATCGTACTCCAAAGCCGAACATTTTATTCACGATAATCGAAACGTCCTCTTGGGCGTGTTAGGTGTTATCGCCCTGATAGTGGCAATAGTCGTTGGTTTTAACAGTATTTACCTTCCCGGACAAGAAAAAAATGCTCAAGCCGATATGTTTGTGGCACAACAATATTTTAAGAAAGACTCTTTTAACTTGGCTCTGAACGGTAATGGCAGTTATCCGGGTTTTCTTGGCATCATTGATGATTACAGCGGAATGACCAAAGCGGTTAAACTTGCTCACTATTATGCCGGTGTGTCTTATCTCAATTTGGGAAAATTTGAAGATGCGGTCGAACATCTTTCTAAATTTAAAAGCAAAGATGCACTCTTAAACGCCACTGCATCGGGAGCACTCGGAGATGCTTACTCTGAACTCGGAAAAATGGATAAGGCAATTGATGCTTACAAAAAAGCTGCTAAACAAAGCAAAGACGAGTTTTCGGCTCCGTTCAACCTATTTAAAGCGGGTTTGGCTTTAGAAGCAAAAAGTGATTTTAAAAGTGCCAAAGCGGTTTACGAACAAATCAGAACCCAATATCCCGAAAGTTCACAAGGTCGCGAAATAGAAAAATACATTGCCCGCGTTGAGGCAAGTCTTTAAGCTCATTTTAATTTTTAAAAACTTCTGAAACTCCTTATTTTGCAATATGGGGTTTCAGATTTTTTTTACCCATTCCGTTACCGGTTACTATCGTTCACTATTAAATCATCATTCCCATGTCTGCATTACTAAAAAATCTTTCAGAATACAATGTTTCCGAAATACCCGATGCATCGGAATTTAGCTTTGCCATTGTGGTTGCTGATTACAACAGCGATATCACATATCCTATGTTGCGGGGATGTATAGAAACACTTTTAGCACATGGTGCTGATGAACAATTCATACTTGTACAACATGTTCCGGGTGCTTTTGAACTGCCCATAGCCGCGCAAGTACTCATTGAAAATAATGAATTGAATGCAGTGATATGTCTTGGTTGCGTGATAACCGGAGAAACCAAACACGATGAATACATCAGCAACGCAGTGGCTAACGGTCTTATGAAACTTGGACTGGATTTTAGTGTGCCGGTTATATTTGGCGTGTTGACCCCTCAAACACTGGAGCAGGCTCAGGCTCGTGCCGGGGGTAAGCATGGTAACAAAGGGGTGGAAGCAGCAATCAGTGCCATTAAGATGGCTCAACTTTTGTTGGAAGAATAAATTTTTCCGAAATCTCCCATAATTGAAGGCGAAGGTCATTGTTGTAAGCTCTCGAATCGGGTTTGACAGGTAGGCACTTGTCAAAATACTGACCGGTTATTTTCGCTACGTCGGGCGAAGTGGCTAAATAAATGCTTGTTTTCGCGCCTTCCTCTACGCTTATTCCCGTCAAATCCGATAAGAGTTTCCAAACAATAGCATGAATAGCATTCATAGCTGCTTTGGTGCCAATTTTTGTTTTTACCCTGCCCGGGTGAAGGCAGTTGACGGTAACGTTGGTGTCTTTTAACCTATCTGCAAGCTCAAATGTAAATAAGACATTGCACAATTTGCTTTGTCCATAAGCGCGCATGATGAAGTACCCTTTGTTTTGGGTAAAACTGTCAAAATCGAGGCGGGCGTTGTAGTGCGACACCGATGAAACATTGATGATGCGACCGTTATCTGACTTCTGAATAAGGTCTAACAGGAGATTGGTCAATAAAAAATAGGCAAAATGGTTGAGGGCGATGGTTTGCTCTAAACCATCTTCAGTTAGTTTAAACTTAGAAAAAGTGCCTCCGGCATTGTTAATCAATACATCTATTTGGTCGGTCATCTTGCGAATTTCGGCAGCCGCTTTCCGAATGGACAGTTGAACGTTGAGGTCGCAAATTACATACCTGATATTGGTGTGCCCCGTCTCTTTTGCTATATTGGTGATGGCTTCTTTTGCTTTCTGCTCGTTTCGGCAAACAATAATGATGTTCCATCCTTTTGCAGCTAATGCCTTAGTGGTGGCATATCCTATGCCGTCGTTGCCACCGGTGATAATTACTGTTTTTTCCATGATAGGTTTATTTTAGTGGGTATGTTAGGCATTTTGATTTCAATAAGGTCGTTATTGGTCTTACCGTCCCTCGTACTGATAACCATGTTTTTGGTTTAGCAACACGTTTTCGGGCAACCATTCAATTTCTCGCTCAAATTGGTGTTGCCTTACTTCACACTTATCTTTGAGGCATAAGCGGCAGGCTTCGGGGATACAGGGGTCTAAATGAATAAAACATTCTACGTTGGCATTGAAACTGTCCGATAGTAAATTTTCCAACTTTTCTATCTCATCGTGTCCCTCACTGACTTTAAAATACCAAGGGATGGTCAGATGACAATCTATATGCAGTCTTGCTCCGTATCGAATGATTCGGAGGTTGTGAATATCTATCCAATTTTCGGTTTTACCCTTTTTCAGTACATTGATGACCTTTTGGTTCAAGTCGTCATCGGCTTCATCCATGATGCCGCCAACGGAATGGCGCATGACTTTATAGCCCGTATAAGCAATAAGTCCCCCAAAGAGTAAGGCGACTATATTATCAATCCAAACGAGACCAGTAAAAAAGATAATGGCGATACCTATCACTAATCCAGCACTCGAATAGGCATCGGATTTCAGGTGTTTACCATCGGCAATCATCGAGAGGGAGCCGGATTTATTCCCCCTGTTTTCCAATATCCATCCCATGATGTAGTTCACCAAACCGGCAAAACCTGTAAGCATCAGACCGATGTCCATTCGGCTCAACTCGTGGGGTATAAACAGGTTATAGACAGATTTGCCACAAATGATTAACCCCGCAAAGAAGATGAGCATCCCCTCAAACGCTGCGGATAAAAACTCTACTTTGCCATGTCCGTAAGGATGGTTTTTGTCTTTGGGTGTATTGGCCAAAATGAGGCTGTAAAGAGCCACGATGCCGGCTATCACGTTAATGATAGATTCTAATGCATCGGTTAAGATGGCATTAGAGCCGGTTTTTTCAAAAGCATAAAACTTGATGAACAAGAGCGTGATGCCTACCCCAACGGTTAGGACTTGGATGCGAATGTTTGTTGCTGCGCTCATGTAGGTTTTCTTTGGCTCAATAGGGTAGGGAGGGGGGCGTTGGGAGGACTATTATTTGATAATAGAAAGCAGGTGGGCTTTAAAGTCGGTAAAGTCGGTACTCATAGGTTTAGCGTTTTTGGGCAAATCCATCAGTTTTGCCAAATTTTCGGGAATAGGGATATTGATTTTGAGCGTGGGCTGCACAATATCTAAAAACTTGGCCGGGTGGGCAGTGCCGAGAAAAATGCAAGTGGCATCTGACATTTCGTTGTCGTTGAAAAAACTCAATGCACCCAATAAGGCAACGGCAGTATGGGGGCACATCACATAATCATATATCCAATGAACATCGGCGATAGCTCTGAGTGTATCCTCATCGGTAAAGGTGTAAGCAGAAATAAGGTTCCTGATTTCTTGAATATTGCCACCGAATAAGTCCATTATTCGCTGAAAATTGCTGGGGTTTCCCACATCCATAGCATTGGAAAAGGTTTGTACAGAAGGACGGGGAATGAACGCTCCGTTTTTGTGGTATTGGGTGAACACATCGTTAGCGTTGTTGGCAGCGATAAAATGCTGTATGGGCACGCCCATTTTCCATGCCAACAAACCGGCGGTGAGGTTTCCGAAGTTGCCGCTGGGAACGGAAAAAACGATGGGGTGTTGTTCGTGTTTTACCTGCGCCCATGCGTTGAGATAGTAAAACGCTTGTGGAATTAGACGTGCAAGGTTGATGGAGTTTGCCGATGACAAGTTCATCCTTGTGGTGAGTTCTTCGTCCAAAAACGCTGATTTAACCAATCGTTGGCAATCGTCAAAAGTGCCTAGTACCTCCAGGGCAGAGATGTTGTGGCCCAAAGCGGTGAGTTGTTGCTCTTGCAACTTGCTGACCTTTCCGCTTGGATATAAGATAATTACCTCGATGCCGGGCGTGTTGAGAAACCCTTGTGCTACCGCACCACCGGTATCACCGGAGGTGGCTACAAGAATGTATTGTTTTTTGTGAGATTGCTGTACGTAATAACTCATCACCTGAGCCATAAAACGGGCACCAAAATCTTTAAAGGCGTGAGAAGGGCCATGAAAAAGTTCCAGACAACGCAGTCTAGGGGTCAACTCTTTGATGGGGGCGTCGAAGTTGATAGCTTCATAGACAACTTTCTTCAGCACATCGGCAGGGAGGCTGTCTTGCAAGAGGAGTTGGGCAAACCGGTAAGACATTTCGGGAAAGGAAAGGTCGGTGATTTCGTCCCAAAATTCGTAGGGTCTATTGGGAATGACTTCGGGCATATAGAGTCCGTTGTCGGGGGGCAACCCTTGCATGACCACTGTTTCAAAGTTGAC
This sequence comes from uncultured Bacteroidota bacterium, assembly GCA_937907475.1. GTDB lineage: Bacteria > Bacteroidota > Bacteroidia > Chitinophagales > UBA2359 > UBA2359. The sequence goes on from CALCIK010000026.1 coordinate 7,717, forward strand.
GGGTGCTGATTGATGTTTGGTGCTGTAAAAAAGCATTATTCCTGAATTGCTAATTGAAGAAGGAGATGGGTGAAAGGAAATTTATTCAAGAGGCTGTTATGGATTGATTACCTCTATATCTATTGTGCCTGCTTCGCCGCTATCCCAAACAACGGTAATTTCATTGGTGGTTTGTCCGGAAAGAATCGTGCCATTGCCCGAAGTAATAGTCCAATTGTATAAATAACCCGGCGTGCTTTCCACCGAATAGATATATTCAGTGGTACTGTCATTACAAACAACTGTTTCACCGACAATAACCGGTGCAGGTGTAGCTTTAAAGGTAATGCTTAAGGTATTGGAGATAGCACTGCAAGAAGGATTTTTAATGACCCTAACCGTATAGTTACCACTTTGGGTAACGACATAAGAAGGATTGGTCGCCCCTAAAAGGTCAAAACCATTTAGCCGCCATTGGTAGGTAAAGCCCTGTCCGGTTAAGGCAGTGAGGGTATAGCTGTCGCCTTCGCATAAGGTTTCTGTTGGAGCAGGGGTAGTAATTTTGGCTAAGGGTGCACAATTGGTGGACTCTACACGGTAAATAGTACCTCCGATTGCAGCCACATAGAGTTCGCCAAGGTAGTCAGTTCCGAAAGAACTAAACTGGAAGTTTGAGTCGTCTAACACCTGGGTAAAGGTAAAGGGGGCTACATTGGGCGGATCAACATTGGCCACCCAAAATTTACCCGAGCAATAATCGGTAAAAACATAGCTGCCGTGCATGTTGCCAAATTGTACTCCCCTGTAAACGAAGCCGCCGGTGACGGAACAGCCGCTGCCATTTTGGTTGTCGCTTGGATAGGCAAAAACCGGAAAAGTGTAGGTGATGTTGACGTTGCAACTTCCTGCACTGTAAGTGGCATTTGCTTCGTAACATTTCCAACCATAATTAATGCCTGCGCTGCCTGCGGGTACATAATCAATTTCCTCCCAACCATCTTGCCCGACTTCGCCAATCCAAAGGTTGCCGTTGAGGGGGTCAAAACTAAACCGCCAAGGGTTGCGCACGCCTACTGCCCATATTTCGGGCAGATAGGCGGTGTTGCCTACATAAGGGTTGGTGGGTGGGATAGAAAACGGGCTTCCGCTGTCGACATCAATTCTAAGCATTTTTCCTAATCTCGTCATCGTGTTTTGACCGTAACCTTGGGGGTCACCACCACTACCCCCATCTCCAAACCCAAGATAAAGAAAGCCATCAGGTCCAAATTCCATATTCCCGCCGTTGTGATTGGCGTATGGTTGCGATACCGTCATGATTGGAAAGGCACTCGCAGAGTTGGCAATATTGGGGTCGCCGGTACTACGGGTATATCTGACAACGTAACTGGTACTACAATCTGTCCCATTGGTATAGTTGACGTAAAAGTAACCATTGCTAGCATAGTTGGGGTGGAAAACAAAGCCGAGTAGTCCACATTCATTACCGGTTTGGTTGACCAATCCTGTGATATCGAGAAATGGAGTGGTGAGTTTCACCCCTTGTAAATCGGAAATGATGACAAGACCTCGTTGTTGGACGATAAATAAGCGGTCATCACCGCAATTTTCAATAGCAATGGGTCGGGAATAACCGGTTGAAAAAGATGCCAAACTTAAACCGGTAGGTTGTGCGCTTATGGTTTGTAAGCTAAAAAGGCATACAAAGAGTAATAAAAGCGATAGGCGTAGATGTTTCATAAATAGGGTGAAGTGGTGGTATGTATTAGATTGGTGTGTACTTGATGTGTAAAGATGCAGGTTTTTATCGAAACTTTACTTGTCTGCTTTACCCAAGGCGCTTTTTTTTCGACATTCGGAAGTTTGGGCACTAAACTTGGGCTACCTTTGCCCGCTCGATTTAGGATTAGCCATAAGTTAGTTCTTTCCCTCCTGTCCTTTTATTTATTGGGGTTCAATACTGATTGTTGCTTATGATGGCTTTGTTTTTCTCGGTTACTTGTTCCACATTGATTTTTGTGTTATTAAGGTTTTTCAGCAATTACCGCATTGATAGTTTTCAGGCTATTGTAGCCAACTATTTTACTTGTGTGGCAATGGGCTTATTGATAGCAGGAAATGAGATATTGCCCGAAGCGGAGGTGATGAATGAAACGGGAATGTATTGGTTGCCAATTGCCTTAATGCTTGGAAGTGTTTTTATAGTAGGGTTCCGTTTGATTGCATTAACCATCGCTCAAAATGGCGTTGCTGTAGCATCAGTCGCAGGGAAAACCTCGCTTGTATTGCCGGTAACGGCGGCTTTCTTTTTATATGGCGATACACTGACGCTTCTAAAAATAATGGGGGCTATGATGGCTGTAACGGCGGTATTGCTCACCTCTGTCAAAAATGACTTGCCGGGTAAAAAACTTGGACACAGGGAATTGATTTTACCCGTGTCCGTCTTTTTGTTGAGTGGTTTGGGTGAAATCATTCTTAATTTTGCACAAGTGCATTACCTCCGTTATGAACTGTACCATCTTTTCACCACCGTTACTTTTGGCATGGCCGGTATTTGGGGCATGTTGTTTTTATTGTTCAAACGCACGCTACCGGAACGTAAAAATATATTGGCAGGTATTGTACTGGGCATTCCCAATTACTTTTCGATTTACTTTTTATTGCAAGCCTTGAATACCACCGGCTGGCAAAGTTCTGTCTTGTTTCCGGTCAACAATATGGCCACAGTCGGACTGTCGGCATTATTGGCATGGGGTCTATTTAAAGAAAAACTTTCAGTGGTGAACTTGACAGGAGTAGTACTGGCGATTATTGCGATTGGAGTATTTTTGGTTTGATTTTCGATTATAGACATTAGACTTTAGACATTAGTCCTAAGAATTTAGAAGTTAGAAATAACTTGATTTGCGATGGCACTGTATGAATAGTGTTTACGATTTTAGACATTGAGTAATAAGTAATCAATTTTCAAATCATAAGTGTCCCTTCATTAGTCTTAAGTCTTACATCTTTTATCTAAAGCCTTTAATAGTAAATCTAAAAAACGTAAATAATGCCGGACTCTTACCTTACCATAGAATCACCAACGGTGGCCGAATACAGGGACAAGGGAAGTAAGTTTATTGCTTATGCTCAGGCGGTATTTGGAATAGACGAAGTTGAGGTGTTTTTGGAGCAGGTAAAGAAAGAGCATCCAAAGGCGACTCATCATTGCTATGCCTACCGTTTGGGCATGGATAAGGAACTGAACTACCGCAGCAACGATGACGGAGAGCCTTCGGGGACGGCAGGGAAGCCTATTTTAGGACAGATTGACTCCAAAGGGTTGAGCAATGCGATGGTGATAGTGGTGAGATACTTTGGTGGCACCAAGTTGGGGGTGTCGGGATTGATAACGGCATACAAAACATCTGCCCGAATGGTTTTGACTGAGGCGGTAATCGTTACTAAAGCAGTGGAGGTCGTGTTTTGGATTAGGTTTGCTTACTTGAATATGAACGAGGTGATGAGCCTGATGAAAAGGCATCCGGTTAATATCTTGCAACAGTCGTTCGACAATCAATGTCTGATTCAAGTGAGCATGTCATTGGGTCAATCAGCCCCTTTGTTACAGCAATTAGAAGATTTGGAAGAAGTGGAAGTGCTTTGGACGGAACATCCGGATTGATTGAATGATGAACATAAAACAGGAGGTAGAATCCCGTTAGAGTTTAATTAAAAATTTTATCCCGGCTTTAGGAGTATAGTTAAAATCTTTGAAACAAGGCATATTCGATAAATAATGTTTAAATTTGCCCTCTCTGATTTGGTGAAAATAGTCTTTGAAGTTTCAAGTTTACATCATTTAACTAACAATGGTTCGATGATTTTTAAGGAAAAAAAAGAAGACTTCGCTTTAAGCAGTGTTTCCTTTAACCTAACAAGCCCACTTAACCAATTTTTGATTGACCTAATTTTTCACATCTCTGCATGCTGGGCGAATTAATCAAAAAATTATCCTAAAATCATAGTACACTTATCATTGGGCTGTATTGCCGTTTAAATTTAGCTTACTATTTGTTTAACCTTTAAGGTTCTTCCGTACTTTTAGCGCGCAATTAAAATTTTTAGGAATATGGATGTTCATACTTTAGAAGTTTTATTAGGCTT
>CALCIK010000027.1 GCA_937907475.1 uncultured Bacteroidota bacterium
TTAGAGCTCTTATCTTTGGGCTGTATTGCCGCTTAATTTTTAACGAACTATTGGCTTTAAAGAAATGGAACAAAATTAATCAATCAATTGCTGAACCGCTTCGCCGGTTAGGTTAAAGGTAACTTGTTTGCCTTCTCCCTTCACATCCACATTCAAATAGATTGTTCTAATCGGGAAAGGTATCATAATCCCCTTGTCCTTATAGGTTTTGAAAATGACCTTAATGGCTTCGTGCCTTGCATAAAGATATTCTGCTTGGCTGTTGGTAAAGTCAATCCAAAACCGAACCACATAATCCACAGAACTTTGGGCAAATTCGCTGAAGAAAAACTCAATCTTTGAGTCCTTCATTAAAAAAGGCAATGTAGAAATGGCCTCTATTGTAGCCTCTTGAACCTCTTGCAGGTTTTCATCATAAGAAATACCGACAGCAATATCTATTCTCCGTTTTCCCGAAGTGGAGTAATTGATAACCGGATTTTCGATAACGTTTCGATTGGGCAAAACGATCCATTTCCCGCTAGGTTCTACCAGGATGGTAGAACGGAAATCCATCTGCATGACATTTCCCATAAACGAGTTCGTTTCGACTAAATCCCCAATAGTAAACGGACGTTTAATGACGATAATAACCCCCGAAATAAAATTGATGATGAGGTCTTGAAATGCAAAACCAATGGCTAAACCCGCCAAACCCGCACCGGCAAGCAAGGAAGCAACAGCCTTGTCCAATTGCAGCACGTTCAAAGCAACAGACAATCCAATAAAAAAGACAATGACACTTAAAATCCCGCTTAAAATACGACTGAGTGGCGCATTTTGTGTCATTCTGTTGAGCAAACGGTTGCTGTATTTGGAAACCAATTTGGTAACGACAAAAAAGAAAATCAAAACCAAGACAGAGAGCACCAAATTGGGCAACATGTCCAACAAACCATCAGACCAACTTTGAAGTTTGTTGACAATTCTGTCTGTGCCGGCGGCTATTTGAGTAGTAGCTTGGTTAATGCCTGTCAAATTATCGGTTTGCAACATCGTAATTTTGTTTTTTGAATCAATGCTGAACAGCTTGAACAATAAATTTGAAAAATGATGAACTGATTGAAGGGTAAAATCCAATGAATTTCAGGTTTCTTTCTGGACTTGAAATAGCGGTTTAATTGACCAAGACTATTTTAATGCCGCCATTTTCGTTTTAAACTCAGAAGTGTTGTGAAACTCTATTTCGGGGTAATCCCTTTTTGTGCTTTCGAGTATCCAAGCTGTTTGTGCAAGGAAAACAGGGTTGTTGTCTTTGTCAAAAGCAATGTAATTGGCCTTGCGATGTAAAAATTCATCCATCTTCTTTGAATCCTCACAAGTAACCCACAAGGCTTTAAACAGTTCTAAATGTCTGAAACTACAAGCCGCTTTATACTCATTGAGCAAGCGATGTTGAAGTACCTCAAACTGCAATTCCCCTACCGTTCCAATGATTTTTTTGTTGCCCACCGGCTGAATAAACAACTGAACAACGCCTTCATCGGTCAATTGGTGAATGCCCTTATCTAATTGTTTTGTTTTCATGGGGTCTTCGTTCACCAATTCACGGAACAACTCCGGTGAAAAGCTAGGAATACCGGCAAACATAAACACTTCACCTTCTGTCAGAGTATCTCCAATTTTGAAAGTTCCCGAATCATATAACCCCACCACATCTCCCGGAAATGCTTCGTCAATGACACTCTTCTTTTGCGCCATAAAACTTGTCGGGTTGCTAAACCTGATTTCTTTATTGGTGCGTACTTGGTGGTAAAACTTGTTGCGCTCAAATTTACCGGAGCATATTCTCAAGAACGCAATCCTATCCCGATGTTTAGGGTCGAGGTTGGCATGTATTTTAAACACAAAACCACTAAACTTGTCTTCGTCCGGTGCTACCATACGGGTAGTTGATGCTCTTGGAAGCGGGGAAGGTGCAATATTGATAAAGGTGTCTAAAAGTTCTTTCACCCCAAAATTATTGATGGCACTTCCGAAAAATACCGGAGCAAGGTAAGCCTCCCGATACAGATCTATGTTGAAAGGTTCGTAAACACTTTCAATCAGTGAAACATCTGCACGTAGTTTATCGGCATCTGCTTTGCCCACATAACGGTCTAAAGTATCGTCTTTGAGGTCGGTTATCGCCATGATATCGTCTTCAATTTGTTGAAGACCCGGGGTAAACAATCGAAGGGTATTGTTAAAAAGATTGAAAACGCCTTTAAAATGGGTGCCTATATTAATTGGCCAACTCAAGGGGCGGGTGTGGATATTGAGCTTTTGTTCCAACTCATCCAACAGGTCAAAAGGGTCTTGCCCGTCACGGTCTAATTTGTTGATAAAAATGATGACCGGTGTATGTCGCATCCGGCAAACTTCCATCAGGCGTTCGGTTTGTTCCTCCACCCCTTTCACACAATCAATGACTAAAATAACACTGTCAACAGCGGTCAATGTGCGAAAGGTATCTTCGGCAAAGTCTTTGTGTCCGGGGGTATCTAAAATGTTGATGAGTTTGTTTTGATACTCAAACGACATGACCGAAGTTGCGACCGAAATACCTCTTTGCCGTTCAATTTCCATGAAGTCGGAAGTGGCAGATTTCTTAATTTTATTGGATTTCACCGCACCGGCTATTTGTATTGCCCCACCAAAAAGCAATAGCTTTTCTGTAAGGGTGGTTTTTCCGGCATCGGGGTGGCTGATAATAGCAAAAGTACGGCGTTTGTTGATTTCGTCAAGATACTTCATCAAATAATGGATAAGGTCAAATAAACCGCAAAGATAGCTATTTAGTAGTGTGTATTGTTAAATGTGCTAAAGACTTAGCCCTACACGCTAAATTTCATGCTTATTAAAGCAAAATGTAGATACGAGGTAAAAATATCGTACTTTAGCACTTAAATGACCCATTACCTATGTCTATTGGATTACTCATATTGCTGATTGTCGTCGGTTTTTTGTTAATTTCTATTGAAATTTCTGTTGTTCCCGGAATTACATTTGCCGGAATTGCCGGAATAGTCTTGTTGGTCATTACCATAATACTAGCCTACTACAATTTCGGTTATTCCATGGGAAACATGGTTTTGATAGGAAGCAGCGTTATCAGTTTTGCTTTGTTTTTTATTGGCTATAAGTTTTTCAATTTCAGAGGCATTGCCTTAACCAAAACCCTTTCCGATAGTAAAGTCGAGCCTTCACATAGCGAAATAAACATTAAGGTTGGTGACATAGGAATAGCTTATGGCGATATAAAACCACAAGGCAATGCTATCGTTAACAACCGCACAATTGTCGTCCGTTCAAAAGGTGAATTTATTTCTGATAATGTTCCTGTAATAGTAGTTGAAGTAACCGATATTCATGTCATTGTCAAACCTCGTATCATTACTTAAACAAAATCAATTCCAATGGATTATTTTAATATCGTAATTTACATTATAGGCTTTGTTACTGTTTTAGTAGCCTTTTGGTACTATGTGCCTGTAATGTTGTGGCTTTCTGCTACCGCTTCGAGTGTGCATATTTCCTTAATACAATTAATGCTGATGCGATTACGCAAGGTAGATCCGAATGTCATCGTCAATGCATTGATTACCGCCACTAAAGCAGGTGTTGTTGTACACAGAGATGATTTAGAAGCCCATTTCTTGGCCAAAGGAAATGTGCCCGTTGTGATTAGCGCACTCATTTCTGCAAGTAAGGCAAATATTGACCTCGATTTTAAGTTGGCTACTGCTATTGACTTAGCAGGACGGGATGTGTTCGATGCCGTTCAAACTTCAGTCAACCCTAAAGTTATCAATACTCCCCCTGTATCTGCAGTGGCTAAGGATGGGATACAACTTATCGTCATAGCGAGAGTAACAGTGAAAGCCAATATCAGACAATTGGTGGGTGGTGCCGGTCAGGAAACCATTATTGCAAGGGTTGGGGAAGGAATTGTTTCAACCATCGGCTCATCCGATAGCCATAAAAAAGTACTCGAAAATCCGGATTCTATCTCAAAGCTAGTTTTGGCAAAAGGATTAGATTCAGGAACAGCTTACGAAATCCTTTCGATTGATATTGCCGATATTGATGTGGGCAAAAACATTGGGGCGGAATTGCAAATAGATCAGGCTAATGCAGATAAAGGGGTTGCCCAAGCCCATGCCGAACAAAGACGAGCCATGGCAATAGCATTAGAGCAAGAAATGCGTGCTAAGGCCGAAGAAGCGCGTGCCAATGTTATTCAATCGGAAGCTGAAATCCCCCTCGCTATTGCCGAAGCTTTCAGGAATGGTAAATTGGGTATCATGGAATATTACCAATACCGCAACCTCAAGGCCGATACTGAAATGCGGGAGTCTATTTCACATTCCTATCACAATCTACAAGTCGGCGGCGGTGATGCAAACGAGGATAGAAAATCGGATGAAGTCGGGGAAGACACTAAGTAGATTAACGATTTACGATTTTAGATTTACGATTGAAGACTAAAGAGAATAGACTTAAGACTTTAGATAATAGACTTTAGAAATGGGATATAAGAAGATGAACAAGTCTAAAATCTCAAGTCTAATGTCTTATGTCTTATGTCTAACATCTTTAGTCTAAATTCGTAAATTGCAAATCGTCTTTTTGTCGGTTTAAACTGTTACTGTCTAATTCACGACTTTTTTTGAAGCAACCAATGTTTCTTAGTGTTCGTTCAGTGTTTAGAAGCTATCACTAAAACTTAGCAAAAATGTATCGCATTATATCTATCTTTCTTTTTCTTTTCTTCTGTTTAAATATCCATGCTCAAACCATGTTTGAGCGCACTTACGGGCAGCCCAGCTATAATGAACTTGCGGTTGCGCATATCCAAACTTCTGATGGCGGTTTTGCTTTGTTAGGATATTCGGCAAGTTATGGGAATGGGAGTTATGATTTACTTTTAGTAAAAACCGACGAAGCAGGCAACGAACAATGGCGCAAGGTATATGGCGAATCTTTAGATGACCAAGGTGCCGCCCTGGAACAAACTGCCGATGGAGGATTTATTTTACTTGGTAAAACAGGCACCCCTCTTCAACATGATATATTGCTTATCAAAACCGATTCTCAAGGCATACAGCAATGGTCAACGACCTATGGTTCTGCTACAATTAATGAGGATGCGACAGAAATTCTCATTGATACTGATGGTGGGTTCTTGATTTTGGGCGGCAACCCAAACGTCTATCTCTTGAAAACCGATGCAGAAGGTGTCTTTGTATGGGAACAAAATTATGCCGGAACTTATCTTGCAGGACAGTCCCTGCAACGTACATCAGACGGCGGTTTAATTATTTGTGGAACTGCACTTGACCCAATCGGTGGAACAGTGCTCTTGCTTCTTAAGACCAATAGTAGTGGTGAGGAGCAATGGCAACAAACAGTGTCCGATTCTCCGCTTGCTATATATACCAACCAAGTTTTGGGTAAATATGCTTTGCCTTTGTCAGATGGCGGATATTTAGCGGTTGGGTTTACACAAACCGATGGTTTTTTTAAAATCATTACCCATAAAACAAATTCAAGCGGAACTGCAATATGGACAAAAGTCTATGAGGTGAATGATGCATTCAGCAATGTTTACGGTTTGTTTAGAGCAATTCCTAATCAAATTGTTCAATCACCCGATGGAAGTTTTATCATTGGCGGCTGTTATAGTATGGTATCCGGAAATCAGGCTTTTGTTTGGCGGTTAAACAGCATTGGGCTACTTTTAACGGAAACACTACATACTTTTGGCATTTTACCCCATTCCAATTTTAGTTCCCTCTCACTTACAAACGACGGCAATCTTTCTTTGTCGGGCTATACATCGGGCATTGACACTCCCGGTTACGATGCATTACTGCTCAAAACAGAACTCAATGGGAATCAACTATGGACAAAAACTTACGGCGAAAACGGTAATCTTAATAATGAGTGGGGTTATGCACTGTATCATAATGAAATAGAAGATACCTATTTACTTGCCGGGCAAACCAATAGCTTTAGTACTGATGGAAACGAAAATATAGGGTTGTATAAAGTTGATGCAAACGGTGAAGTACTATGGCAGAAAGAGTATGACTTCTTAAACAACAACGATGCTGCCTGGGGAATTGCACCTGCTATGGATGGTGGATATGGTTTGTTTGGATATGCCACCCTTCCAACCGGAAAAAGTACGATGTACTTATTAAAGATTGATGCAGAAGGCAGTAAACTATGGGAGAAGAATTGGGGAATGTCTAATGACAACAGAGGGTGGAACATTAGTGCTACTCCTGACGGTGGTTTTGTTGTAGTGGGCCAAGTCTCCGATACTTTGGGGGCAAGTGTATTGACTTATTTAGCAAAACTCGATAGCAACGGAGAGGTTCAATGGGATAATCTTTATGGCTATTCTTCCTCTATATGTTATCAGGTAAAACCTACTTCTGATGGAGGTTATATTTTGGCAGGACGAACCCGTTCTATGGCCACCGGAAGTGCAACGAGAGCTTATTTGTTAAAATTGAACAGCTATGGTCAAATAAGTTGGGAGTTTATCACCGGTAATACTCCTTGGGCGAGATTGTTTGATGTAATAGAAACAAGTACGGGCACCTTTATGGCGGTTGGAACACAACTGGACAGTAATTTGCAGAATGCCAAGATGTTTCAAGTGTATGTGAATGGCGGTGGCGGTTTAATCTGGGAAAAAACGGTTGATATACCCGGTTATAATTTTGGTAATTACAAAGTATTGAAAACCACTGATGGCAACTTTGCCTTTCTTGGCAACGTTGAACTTCAAGCAGAGCCATTAAACAGACGAGGTTATTTACTCAAAACCGATGTCTATGGCAATGAACTGTGGAGTAGGTATTATGGCGAGAATACCGGAGTCGGAACGGTCTTGTACGATGCTGTTCAACATGCAAACGATTGGGGGTTTGTGCTTTTGGGTGGAATTCAAACTAAGGGTACAACAAACGACTTTTACCTCCTGAAAACCGATAATTTAGGTCAAACCCCCAATACCATCGTTTCGGCTACGACTATTGAAGCCATTGCCAATCCCAAACATTCTTTAAAAATTACCCCCAATCCAAACAACGGTAATTTTACCCTTTCTCTTCCCGATAATTTACCGGTACAGGAAACGATAAACTTAAGTATTTACAATGCCACCGGACAAAAAGTGTTTGAACGCCCAATCGTTTCAAACCAATTGCAATCTACCTTAGACTTACACTTACCATTCCTTCTTCAGGGCATTTATTTGGTCAGGTTGCAAAGCAATACCCTGCAATGGCAGTCCAAAATGGTGAAATGCCGGTAATGATTTTTTTTACCGATGATTAATGGGAAACGGGCATAAAGGAGTTAGCCCATCTTTGCCAATACACTATTGGGCAAATTGCGCATGATGAATGCAGCTATCCACCATCGTTTGGTGATGTAAGCAATCTTTTGTTTTCGTTTAATAGCAGACATGATTTGTTTGGCAGCCTTTTCAGAAGATGCCACCCAAATCATCTTTCTGTTTTGCTCGGTCATCGGTGTTTTGACAAATCCGGGGCGGATATCGGTTACATGGATGTTGAGTGCTTTTCGGATAGACTTTTGAAGCAACCCGTTCATATAGCTGGAAATAAAAGCCTTCGAAGCATTGTAAGCAGGGCTTTTCGCACCACCTACAACGGCGGCAACGGAAGAAATGCCAACGATATGCCCCTTTTTTTGTTCGGCAAAATATTGGAAAGCGGCATGAGCAATGGCACAAAAACCGGCCACATTGGTTTGAATGATGCTTAACTCACTTTCCCACTTTTGCGAATAACTGCCCACACCGGCGTTAATAATCACCATGTCTAATCCTCTCATTCTATTGATTAGTTCCAAAAAGTCGGTGCGGGATTGGTCGAATTGGCAAACGTCCATCGTTTGAATATGCACCTTCCCTTTGTTTTGATAATCTTGTTGAATTTTTGTTAACAACTCGGTACGGCGGCCGGTAATGCCTACCTCGTAACCGTTGTCAATCAGTTCTTTTATCATGGCTTCGCCGATACCGGAAGTGGCACCTATAATGATTGCTTTCATAGCTTAGTTCAGTTTGTCGCAAAATTAGATAAATATCGGAGTTCGATTAACATCGGTTTATTTATTTTGCGTTTTTACTTCATTTGCAGACTAAAATCGCAATTTTATCAACCGATAGAATTCTTTACCCAAATAATCGTCTTGAGTATCTAAATAATGCCTAATTTTCGCCCATTATGAAACCCAATACCCACAACTGTGTTGTCAGCCTCATCTTAGAACAAGATGGAAAAATCCTAATGCTCAAACGACCGCGTCAAAAGGGCGGTAATTATAGTTTGGTGGGCGGCAAGGTGGATGCCAACGAATCGGTTACCCATGCAATCATTAGGGAATCATTTGAAGAAGCGGGACTTATTTTAAAGCATGAAAATTTGCGCATGGTCCATGTGATGCACCGTGAGAAAAATGCAGAATCCTTCATCCATTTTTTCTTTTTTGCCAACCAATGGCAAGGAACTATCGTCAATAAAGAACCCGATAAATGTGACGGTCTTGAATGGTTTGGATTGCATGAATTACCCATCAACTCGGCATCAGCCATACTCATGGCCGTTGTGCTTTACCAGCAAGGTGTTTTCTATTCAGAATTTAACTGGAAATATCCCGAAAACGCTTGGGCGGTAGGTTCTAATATACGGGGACTAAAATAAATACCTGTTTAACTAATCGTTTTGTTGAAAGCACTCATTACTCAACCCAATTACATTCCTTGGCGTGGTTATTTTTATGCCATTAGCCTGGCCGATGTATTTGTGGTTTATGACGAGGTGCAATATACCCGTCGGGATTGGCGTAACAGAAATGTTATCAAAACGCAGAATGGCTTGCAATGGCTTTCCATTCCCATTCAAGTAAAAGGGAAATATCACCAAAAAATTTGCGATGCCCAAATAAGCGACTCTCTTTGGGCGGCCAAACATTGGAAAGCCATTCAACTCAACTATGCTCGCGCGCCTTTCTTTTACGAATACGCTCCGATGATAGAGCAATTGTATTTGAGTTTGCAAAACGAGCAGTATTTGAGTAAGGTAAACCTCGCCTTTATCCACACTTTGTGCCAATTGTTAAACATCAATACTCCCATACGTTCCTCGTCCGAGTTTAGTTATTCAGGGGAGAAATCGGAGAAATTGGTGGCCATTTGCACCCAACTCAATGCCACGCATTACCTCACCGGCAAAGCTGCCCAACCATATTTAGCTACTCAATTGTTTACCCAAAAAAACATTAAAGTCGTTTGGCTGGATTACGAACATTACCCCACCTATCCGCAATTGTACCCGCCCTTTCAATCGCAAGTTTCTGTATTGGATTTGCTGTTTAATATGGGACCGGGGGCTAAAGCCTATCTTAGCCCTTTGCCTAGCATTTAAACTTTGCTTAACGATTCTATTATTTGGCAATAAAGCATCTAACTTTTTGGCCGATGTCTAACCCATTCCTTTACTGACAAACTTATCTAAAGCAGCCCTCAAAATGATGGCAGTATCTTCCACTGCAAGTGTATTTGCCGCCGCCCATGCCCCCATTTCAGACGAGGCGTACCATTTAACTTTGTTTTTCTCGCGAAGTGGAGGGTAAAATTCTATATGAAACCGGTACCAGTCTTCGGCACCGTCATATTCCGGGCTATTGACCGGCGTTTGGTGGATACACATCATATAAGGAAAAGGGCGGTCAAATATCAAGTCAAATGCACCGGTGATTTTTTTCAATAAAATGGCCAAACTGCTTTGCATGTCTGTGGTAAATTTCGCAAAACTGCCGATGTTTTGTTTGCACACGATAAACACACCGAATGGGTAATCGGTAAAATAGGGGATATAAGCCACAAAATGTTCGTTTTGAGCGATAATGCGTTGACCGTCTTGAAGCTCAAAACGATTAAAAGCTTCAAATAGCGGCTCATTGAATTGATGAAAATAAGTGCGGCAGCTTTCCAGTTCGGTAATGATTTTGAGGGGAACAAATGGGTAAGCATAGAGTTGACCATGTGGGTGAGGCATCGTTACGCCCACCTCTTCCCCTCGATTTTCAAATGGAAAAATATACTTTATCCGCAAATCGGCACTTAAAAATTCTTGTCTTTGCTTCCAAACAGCAACCAACTTTTCGAGATGTGCAAGCGAAAGTTGGGATAAACTCGCATGATGGTTAGGAGAGTAAAGGATCACCTCACAATGTCCATAAGCCGGTGCAGCATGGCAGGCATGGTTAGATTGAACGGCAATCTGCTCGTTGACCTCATCGGGATTTATACTGAGCGCAGGAAAATCGTTGGCATAAACATGCACGTCATAATCATCAGGCACTTTACCGCTTCCCGGACAAAAAGGGCAATTGTCTATGGGCAAATGCGGTCTTGTTTGGCGGTTAGCGGCAATCATAGTATAGGTGCGCAACAAGGGATTCCAACGAAGTTCAGGCATAATGAAGGGTAGATGATAAAAGAGATGATGTTGTTTAGGATTGTTCTTAAAACCGAACTTTAATATTGGACATTATAGGACTTGCTTGTTGTGTGTAGCAGTCAAATGACCGGACTTTTTTTAGAAACTCCCCCGTAAAAGTAATATTGAATTGTATAAAACCGGTGATGTCTTCTAAAAAATGAGTAGGGCAAACCTGATTTGTCCCACAATTCATAAAATAAAAACTTCGCAGAAAATTTTATGAATAGCAAGTAGCTTTATGGTCCTCACAAAATGCTTTATGGGCTTAGTAGTATATTTTATTGGCTTATCAGGAAATTTTGTGAGCCTATCTGGAACTTTAGTGAACCTATCTGGAAGTTTAGCGAGCCTACTTTGAAGTTTAGTGAGCCTCGCAGAAAGTTTAGTCAGACTCGCAGGAAGTTTAGTGAACCTATCTGGAAGTTTAGTGAGCCTACTTGGAAGTTTAGTGAGCCTTGTAGGAAGTTTAGTCAGACTCGCAGGAAGTTTAGTTAACCTTGTAGGAAGTTTAGTGAGCCTCGTAGGAAGTTTAGTGAACCTGCTTGGAAGTTTAGTAAGCCTACTTGGAAATTTAGTGAGCCTGCTTGGAAGTTTAATGAGCCTGCTTGGAAATTTAGTGAGCCTACTTGGAAGTTTAATGAGCCTACTTGGAAGTTTCATCTGCGGCATATTAACGTTCATATGCGGCATATTAACGTTCATCTGTAACTTATTAGGGGTAATATGCGGCATATTGGGGTTAATCTGTAGCATATTAAGCCTGCAATTGCAGCATGAAAGATTAATACTTGGGTGAGTAGCAATGCTCTGAGTAGTGTTTCCCCATTTTTATTATATTGCAATTCAGTTTTTTTACAAAAAAAGTAGCTATTTTAGCACGTGAAAACTATTTGCAGGCAAACAAGGTTTGAATGGTAATGCCAATTAAACAAGTACTTTTTTGAGGTTATGACCGCAATTAATTTTTAACCAAAAAATCATCAAAATCATGGCAACAGCATTTATAATACCCAGATCCGATAATAAACGCAATATATGGTTGTCCAAATTTGCCTATAAACTCGCTCAATATGCCGAAGCATTGGAAATAGATACCCAAACTTTGGATTATGTCAATAAAGCCGCCAAACATTTTGATTATTTACTGACTTTAATACGCTTAACAAAAGAATACCAAAAAGAGTGGACAGCATACCGTAACGAAGTAATGTTCGGAAAAGCAGGTAAGATTGTAAGTAAGTTACCCTCACCTATTGACCTTGGCCCACCGCCCACTACTCCTGACGCACCAATTCAGCACCGTATTACCAAACTAATACAAATTATTAAAAACCACCCCAATTACACCGAATATATCGGACGAGATTTGGAAATTATTCCCTCCTAATGTTAATGCTTTGGGGCGGAGTATATGTAGGTTTTTAAGTTACCGACACCTAAAGTCATGAATTATCTAGGGGGTAGAAATAAAAGGTGTCGGTAACGTTTCACTCTAATGTCAACCGTTGCATTAATTTAAACGAATTCAGAGTAAGTCGCACTTACATTGCTTTTCTACAAAACCTCACATAGTCAAATGCTACCAATAATCAATGTTTTCAAAAAAGCACAATGGAAGGAAAATTCTTAACCTTCTATTTTGAAAAAAAGTGCTACTTTTGTGGGTCGAAAACAATTCGAGATACACATATTCCAAGAACACACTCCAACCCCAAAAAAATTTGTAACCATTTATTTTAATTTATGCCCCAATCATCTTTGAACACTGAATCTGCTGCTTTTGGCAAATCAAAATCCTTGAGTTTAGATCAATGGATAAACGAGTTAGCTGAATTTTTTGAACCCACCAAATTACATTGGTGTACAGGAAGTGAGGAAGAATACCAACAAATATGCGATGAGTTGGTACAAAAAGGCACATTCATTAAGTTGAATCCCGAAAAACGTCCCAATAGCTTTGCATGTTTTTCCGATCCCAGTGATGTTGCCCGCGTTGAAGACCGCACCTATATTTGCAGCCGCCGCCGCGAAGATGCCGGACCAACCAATAATTGGATGGATCCCCGCGAAATGAAAAATATTCTAAACGATTTGTTTAGAGGCTGTATGAAAGGGCGAACAATGTATGTCATTCCCTTTTGTATGGGGCCGCTTGGTTCGCCTTTGTCCCGTTATGGGGTTCAAATCACCGACTCGGAATATGTGGTAGTGAATATGAAAATCATGACCCGCATGGGTAGTCAGGTGTTGGATAAAATTGACGACGACAACTATGTCAAATGTATTCACTCAGTCGGTGCTCCGTTATCTCCCGGTCAGGAAGACAGCAAATGGCCTTGTAACCCTACGGTAAAATACATTACCCATTTCCCATCTGAGCGACTCATTATTTCTTATGGTAGTGGTTACGGCGGAAATGCTTTATTGGGTAAAAAATGTCTTGCCTTGCGCATCGCTTCCAGCATGGCCAGAGAAGAAGGTTGGTTAGCCGAACACATGCTCATCTTAGGGGCAGAATCGCCGGAAGGTGAAAAGACCTATGTGGCAGCAGCCTTTCCAAGTGCCTGTGGTAAAACCAATTTTGCCATGTTGATTCCGCCTAAAGAAATGGAAGGTTGGAAAATCACCACCGTTGGCGATGACATAGCCTGGATACATCCCGGAACAGACGGCAGACTTCATGCGATTAACCCCGAAGCGGGTTATTTTGGCGTTGCCCCGGGAACCAACTTTAAGACGAACCCAAACGCCATGGCTACTATTGCCAAAAACACGATATTTACCAACGTAGCCATTACCGCAGACGGCGATGTATGGTGGGAAGGATTGACCAAAGAAGTTCCCGAAGGAATGACCAATTGGCAAGGTAAACCCCACGACCCCAAAGGCGATAAACCTGCCGCCCATGCCAATTCCCGATTTACCACGCCTGCTTCACAAAACCCAAGTATAGACCCTGACTGGGATAACCCTAATGGTGTTCCAATTTCTGCTTTCATCTTTGGCGGAAGACGCTCAACGGCGGTTCCTTTAGTCTATCAATCTTTTAACTGGAATTTTGGTGTTTACATGGCTGCTACCATGGGTTCCGAAACTACCGCAGCTGCTTTTGGCAATATTGGTCAGGTTCGGCGCGACCCCTTTGCCATGCTACCATTTATGGGTTATCACATGGGCGATTATTTCAACCACTGGCTTCAATTTGGGCGCAAATTGCCTAATCCTCCCCGTATTTTTGGGGTGAACTGGTTTAGAAAAGACGATGACGGCAATTTTATTTGGCCGGGTTTTGGTGACAATATGCGCGTGTTGAAATGGGTCATCAGTCGCGCTCGTGGACGTGCTTCTGCTGTTGAAAGCCCCATCGGTTGGATGCCTAGATATCAAGACCTTGACTGGACCGGCATGAAAGACTTTTCAAAAGAAGATTTTGACAAGGTCATGTCTGTAGATAGGGAACTGTGGAAAAAAGAACTCCTGACACACGAGGAGCTTTTTGAAAAAGGTTATGACCGCTTGCCCAAAGAATTTTTGTTTATGCGTGAATTGCTACTATCCGCTCTTTGGCGTTCGCCCGAAACTTGGAAATTAGAGCCGGAGATTTAATTTGTTAAACTTTGTGTCGTTTATAAGATTTATGTTTGGGTGTTGAATACCCAAATGCCGTTTTTCGGTATAGTCAATAGCAAGAAGCCGTTTCAACTTTCTCCTATCTTGAGGAGTATTGGTTGAAACGGCTTCTTGCTTTAAAATATTCATGTCGTTTATGGGTAAATTGAAAAAAGAGACAACTGTAACTACCACAATACTTTTCTTTTAGAGGCAGATTTTCTTGCTTCAAAAAAAAAACTTGCTAATAAAAAATTGTTTGTTAGGTAATTTCAATACGAATGTTTACATTTGACCGACTAAAATTCATTTTATTATGTATCGGAACTTTACCACAATAGCTGTTATTGGGTTATTTTGTCTCAGCCTTTCTGCTCAACAAAGTACGTTTGACAGAATGATTACTTCTACTTTCCAAACGCAGTGCAACAATACAAGTTGTCATACTTCTGCCGCCGCTGCCGGCGGACTTAGTTTAGAAGGCACCCCAACCCAAATACGAGCGGCATTGTATGATGTGGCATCCACTAATGCAGTTTCCCAATCTGTTGGCAATAAGCGGGTTTTCCCCGGTCATCCCTATCGCAGTAAACTATTTATGTTGGTAAACAATGGGCTAACAATCAGCGAAACACTTTTGCCCGATGAAGACCCCGGAAACGTACATGCCAATCTTAACATCAATAATCTTGACAAAGAACTTATCCGTCAATGGATATTATTTGATTCGCCTTTAACCGGTCAACCGGTTTCACATGACATGTTAGAAGAGTTTTATGGTGGAAACGGCATTTGGGCAACGGACCCTGCCAATCCGCCTGCAAAACCTGCCGATGGTCAGGGTTTTCAAATTCACCTTGGCCCTATCTTTTTGCCCCCTTGGGACGGTGCCGTGCAACCTGACGAAGAGTTTCATTACAAATATGCGACTTTGTTGCCTAATAATATAGATATTAACCGTTTGGAAGGTAATATAGGCAGTTCGCACCACATGATATTGTTTCGCTACAACAATACTTCAAGTGCTAATAGTATCCCTTATGGCATGCAACAAAGCGGTATGGGTGGTAATCGGTCTATGGTGGCTGCATTTGGGCAATCTAGTTCTATTGACCTACCTGCCGGAACTGCATTTAGGTGGTACTCCAATAGTTTTTTAGACATCAACACACACGTTGTCAATTATTCTCCTGTTGCTGTGATGGCGACCGATGTATATATCAATGTCTATACGCAGCCATTCGGGACGGCAGCACAAGAAATGAAAACCACCCTTTTAATTAATCCCCTTTTGTATATTCCATACAATGGAGGCATTCAAACATTTACCGCCGATATTAATAATGAATCTAGCTTACCTTCCACTTACTATATTTGGAAAATGAGTTCTCATACCCATCGTCACGGGTTGAGTTTTAATATTTGGAAACGCAATTCAAACGGCACAAAAGGGGAACATCTTTTCAATGCCAACAAGTACAATGGAGTGCCGGAGTGTGAAGAGATTGGTTATGATTACCAACACCCGCCCAGCCGTACTTTTGAAGGATATTTGCCGATTGTCAACTCAGAAGGCATGATACAGGAAGCCACATATATCAACAACGATGTTTCGCCCTATATCACATGGGGAAACACGGTGAATGACGAAATGATGATTACCGGCATTTTTTACTTAGAAGACCTTACCGGTGCCGAACTGCCCGAACCTTCAGTTTGCTTTGTAGATGAAATAAATGTTGGCATCGACTCCCCGTTAACGAATATTGCCACAGAACAGTTGACTGTAACAGTTAGCCCCAACCCTGTTCAAGATATGGCAATGATTACTCTTTATTCACATCGTAGTACTACCGCTCTGATTTCCCTTTCTAATTTGATGGGAAAAGAAGTAGTGCGCGGCTCGAATATAGCCCTTGTGGCCAACTCCCCCCACACCCACCTGCTTGACGTAAGCAATTTGGCTAAGGGCATGTACCTCTACAATATTATAGACGAAACCGGCAACACCCAATCGGGTAAGTTATTGGTTCGTTAAAAATCTGTTTTGGTACAACACTAAATCCCTACCCTTGCTTCAACATGGGTAGGGGTTTTTGTTTAACCTCCTTGTAAATGTTTACTAACTCAACATTCAACTATGACTAAATTTACTATTGTCGCTGTTTTCTCCATCTTCGGTTTGCTTCTGTTTAGTCATTGCAACTCCGGTACTACAACCAATACTCCTACGGGACAGAGTACTATTGAACCCAAAATTGCCGACACTTTACCCCCAACTAGCGAAACAAATATTCCTCAACCCGGAGGTAAAGAAGAAGAAGCTGTTGAAAAAGATTTTGGAACAATTGGTATGGAATTATTGAAAACGGAAGGCCTTGGGGAACTTACAATTGGATTAAGCACAAAACAAGTAGAAACCCTATTGGGTAAACCCACCAATCAATCGAAACCCGAAGTTTGGGAAGCTGACGGTTATACCCATCAAATGTGGACTTACAAAAAACATGGGTTGGAGTTGGACATGAGCGGTGAGACAGCAAGTTCCCTTAACCTTGGAGGGATAACTGCACTCAAGACCTGTACACTTAAAACCAAGCGAAGTATCGGTATCGGAAGCAACATGAACGATGTAATGTCTGCTTACAAAAAGGAATTGGACAAAGAAAGCAGTGATACTGCCTATATTGTTGCCGGATCAGTGTATGGAGGGTTGATATTTACGCTTAAAAATCAAAAAGTCAATTCCATTTTTATGGGTGCGGCGGCGGAGTAACCGGTTTTACTTTGCTTTGTCTTTTACCAACTGTTCAAAAAACTGCTCGTATTCTGTTAGGGTTCGGTCGAGAGAAAACTCGGTGAAAGCGGCTTTTTTACCATTTGCAATCAGTTGATGCCTTAGCTCATCGTCGGTTAAGATGCGTTGAATTTGTACAGCCAATTGTTGGATATTACCATCCTCAAACCATAATCCATTCTCTTCATTGTTGAGAACATCTATTATCCCTTGAGAACGGGTTGCGATGACAGGTATGCCCATGCCCATAGCCTCCACCAATACCAACCCAAACCCATCCATAGTAGAAGGAAGAACACTTAAAATAAACAAAGGGTAATAGTTCATCACTTCGGCGGGAGAAACTACTCCAGCATAAAGGATAGGGTTCTTGATAGATAGTTGCTTTACCTCATGATCTAAACTACCACTTTCTATCCCAACAAAGAGCACTTTGATGTTGTCATTCTTTAATAAAGGAAGGGCTTGAAGGAGTTGCTCCTGTTTTTTGCGGCGGGAAATGCAGCCTATGACTATATCACCGGGCTTAATTCCAAACTGCTTTCGCAGAGCCTCAGATTTGTTAGGGTCTGCCTCCTCAAAACGTAGTTTGGGTATGCCGTTCATAATGACCTGAATATGGTGGGCAGGTATTCCCTTTTCGACAAAAGTCTTCTTTAGCTGAGGGCTGATGACGATGATTTTATCCGTTCCCTTGACATAGAAATTGTTTTGAAGCCAACCACCAAGGCTTTTGGGTTCTTGCCGTCTCGTGTGGACTAAGACAACCGGTAATTTGTAAAGCCAACGGGAAAGGATAGAAGTATAGCGGTCTTTACCGGATTGTGCATTGACAAGTTGTATGTTGTACTTAAAAACGGCATCCCGAATTTGGCGTATGTTGACCAAATCCAATTTCCCCCTAAAGGTCATGGGTTGTAGGATGACTTTCGTTGTTTCCAACAGTTTGTAGAGCAGGCTTTCCAGACGAAGACCTACCACCACCGTATGCCCTCTTTCGGCCAAGCCGTTTGCAAGGAAGAAGATAGAGTTTGTAGAACCGGCAACATCGCCTTGATAAGTAAGAAAGAGTATGTTCATTAGACCTGCATCACTCGCTTAATACTTAGCGAAAGCGTTGAAAGATAGTGTGACGGTAAAGATAGGATTTTATTTACCGGTTAAGGTAACACCTCCCCAGTAAATCGGGTTTGAAAATTCAGTAGAGTTGATGAGTTGAATTTGAGTGTTGTGCAGAGCATTTGCTTTGGAAACTCCATTTGCTAAATCGGCATAAAAAGGGGTGAAAAAGCGATTGGCTTCCTTAGTGCCGGGCATCCAAAGACCGATGATAGCCGCATCAATCCCGCTTTCCATTAAACCGTATTGCAGGGCAAAAATCTCTTGTCCATTCGGGGGTTCGTTGTTGGAGTTATAGGTAAAGGGGATGGTGCATAATTCCGCTTTGGGTTTAAGCGCATTGATTTCGGGTAAAGTAAGTAGTGCGTTCCCGCCTTGATGTCCATTTAATAGAAATCCCGAAAGCTGTGGTTGCGTGTTGTGCAGTGCCAATGGAGTGGAGAAATGCAGATATTGGTAGTCTTGAAGTTTGATTAGTTTTAGTTTATCCTCCGATGCCTGACTTTGTTGTAAGATGTTGAGGTTGGCAGCTTTGTAAGGAGCGAATACCGGTTTGATGTCCGTTGATTCAAGAACGGGCGGATTGGATGGGGTAACGCCATTCAATATGTCGAAGTAAGTGGGCAAAGTCGTATTATTTTCAGACTTAAAAGTGGTGTTTGCTACCACTAAGATTTGCTTGTTTTCTGGGCTGATTTGTGTAATTTCTTTTACTGCTTGTTGACAAAATTGCGATGCTGAAGGATAATAAACAATTGGGAATTGCTTGGCTAAATAGTTGTACTGTTGGTATTGCTTGATAGAGTCATTGGGTATTAAAACGCCGAATGGGAGGGTATTTAAAAAGGCATCCGGCACGATGATTAGCCGTTTAGCAGAGGTAATGCTTTCGTAGAATGGTGCAATGAGTTTTTTGTATAAGCGGGCAGCATTTTGGGTGTACGCTTCGTTAATTTTTTTGTCAACTTTTTTATTGGCTTCTTTTGCGGCGGTTAAAGCAGGAAAAAGGTATTGGTGGTAGAAGTTATTTACCTCTAACTCAAGATTTGCCGTTGTTTCTAAAGAATAGAATTGGTAAACGGTTTTAGCTATTACGCAAGCATAGACATTTTGACCTGCGACTATATAATTTACCATGATTTCATCGGGAAGCAAGGCATTTTGCACTTGCTCTATGGATAGTGGTTCAGGATATTTTAACCTCGCATAGTCAGGTGCTTGTTGGCGCAATTGTAGTTTGAACTGATCAAATCCCAGTGTCATAGTTTCAATTGTAGCCGTCAATTGTTTGCTTTGAACGATATTGTTTGATAAAGATGATTGCAGTTGTAAGGCATGAAGACTGTTTTGCCAATAAACTTCTTCGGCTTTAAGGGTTGGTGAAAGGTCGGGGCTAAGGTTGGTTTCAGGTTGGGTAAAAAAGTTGGCGGCAAGTTTTGTCTTTTCCATTTCTGCCATAGAGAAGGCCTCGTCCTGTTTAGAAAGCTGTAAGGCTAACTGAACGATATAAGCACCAACATCTTGGGGATTTTTGATGGTGAGCAGTTGTTGTTCTTGGTAACTAAATTCGTTGTAGCGCAATTGTTGTTGTTGATAGTTTTTATATAGTTCAAACGCTTCCTTGTTTTTACCCAATTCCGTCATTAACGCCGCAGTATTCAACCATAGCGGAAGTTGAGCCAAATCGTTGCCTTGTGTTTTCCATTGTCTTAGTGATTGATTGTAAAGCGTATCGGCTTGGACTAAGTCCCCTCTCATTTGGTACATTACGCCCATGTTGTTCAATACTGCTGCCGACAATGTAGGGAGTTTTAACCTGTTGGCCAATTCTTTTGCTTGTTTGTACTGGTTTTCGGCTGCGGGATAGTTCCCTTTGATGCAATGCATATTTGCCATCCGATTGACCATGTTGGCAGAGGCGGCCCGGTTGGCAGTTGTTTCATAAGTTTCGGATGCCTTTTGGTAGTAACCTAATGCTTTATCATATTCTCCCATCCTGAACTGAACATCCCCAAGTTCTTGACTGATTAATGCAGTTTGTGCGTCGTTACCGTTTTTCTCGCTACTGTTTAGTAATTCGGAGAGTATGGAGGAAGCTTTTGCAAACTCTTGTTTGGAAATATAGATGTTTACCATCCCCAACTTTGCAGCTATTTTTGCATGATTGCTTTGTTGGTTGGTTAAGGTTAGTTTGGCAGCCTGCTCATAAGATTGTAGGGCTTGATGGAAATAGTGTTGTTGAAAATAAGCGTTTCCAATTCCTTGTAAGATGGTAGCTTTGGCATCAGGACTCTTGATAGTTTTAAGTGCATCGGCTTTGTTGTTGAATGTCGCTGTAACTTCTGCGTAAGCCCCCATGTCGACAAGTAGCTTCATCAAGTCATTGACCGCTACTGCGTCTTGTTTATTGATGGCATTGATGTTTCTGCCCAATTGAGCGGAAAGGGTTTGATTGAGGGAGTTGGCATCATGGTTGATTAGGTAATCTTCAATGGCGGCAATTCTTTGTTTTGCGCCCGGAAGCGCAAGGGCAGCTTGTGAATAGGTCAATGCTTTTTCGGTCTTGTTCTCGGATGGCTTATTGGCTAATGGAACATCAATTGCAGTGTTTTTAATTTCAGGTTTAGCAACAAGAGCCAAATCAGTTTCAATAGGTTCTTGCGTATTTGCAATGGCTAATTGAGATTTAGTCGTTGTATGTTTAATTTCGGGTTTCGCTACAAGTGCCATTTCTGTTTTGGCGATAGGTTCTTGTTTCTGAGGAATGGCCAATGGAACTTCAGTCGTTGTCTTTTTTATTTCGGGTTTTGCTTCGAGTGCTATTTCCGTATATGTAATTGACTCCTGTGCCTTTGAAATTGGGAGTTTTGCATCTATAGGTGATTGAACGATAGTTTTAGATAGTTGGGTTGCTTCCAATCTGGGACTAATTATATCTTCGGAGAGGCGTATGGGTTGGATAACCGATTTTTCTTCTATCTCTTCTTCGCTATTGAATACTGTATTTGTAAGAATATCTTTTTCACTGTAAATAGTGGAAAGGGGTTTGATATAGCTAATAGGACGAATTGTTGGAATAAAAGATGAAGCGGGATTAAGAGCAATGGGATTTGCAACTATGGACACACGCGTTAATTCTTTTGGTTTATCATCGGGCATGTTAGCAGGAAGAGTTGGCAAGTCCATAGTTTGGTTTTGCTCATTTAACAACTCTTCCGTTTGAACTATCGATTCTTGATAGGCTTCTAAAGCTTTGTTTCTATCTTTGGTAATAACCGGTTTTTCTGATTGCTTTTTAGTTTTTAACCGCGCTATTTCTACCCGTTTACCCGATGCAGGCGAATTGTCCTTAGCAACCTGTTCCGGTTTAGAATTGCCGGAAGATTGATAAGCTAAGGCAATGTTTTGGTTTACCTTGGCAAGAGCATCGGGCATTGACAATATTTCGCGAATTTCCTTAGACACAAAGAACATAGAAAGTGCTTCTATATATTTCCTTTGTTCGAGCATCATTTCACCAAAGTTATTAAAAGCATAAGCATCGGCAGCATCTTTCAAGAATTGAAACCCACCAAGAACTTTTGAAAGCTGATGCAGGGTTTCTTTGGTAGTA
This sequence comes from uncultured Bacteroidota bacterium, assembly GCA_937907475.1. Lineage (GTDB taxonomy): Bacteria > Bacteroidota > Bacteroidia > Chitinophagales > UBA2359 > UBA2359. The sequence continues at coordinate 21,710 of CALCIK010000027.1, forward strand.
AGGGGTTGCTTAGTTTCTGTTGTAAAGACTTCTGTGATATTTAATTCTTTCCCGTTGTGGTAAAAAGCAACTTCTTTAAAATCACCTTTTTCATCCCAAAAAATATGCCTTCCCGTTTGTTTACCGGCTTTATAAACTCCTTCGTAGAGCGTGCGCCCTTCTTCATTCCATTCGGTTATTCGTCCGGCAATTTCACCATTCAGATAATAGACTTGCTTCTGCTTTTGGCCGTTTGGGTAATACCAAACGCAAGTTCCTTCATAAGAATCGGGCTGTTCGGAGGATAGAATACCTTCAAACTGTAAGGTATTGGATAGGTAAAAGTCTTTGACCAATCCGATGGGTTTACCGCTTTCGGTGTATTTCAAGAGGCGGTAAAATACTACATCTTCTCCGTTTGTGGTGGGAAACTTATTTTTATCTATATATTGTTTTACACCGTTTTGTGCTAAAAGGAAGTTGGCAGTAAAGGCAAAGATCAAGAGTGTTACGATGTATTTCATAAGTTAGGCCGTTTGAATTGATAAGGCAGATGTTAAGTCTGCTTGTTTCATAGCAATTTATTTGCCAAACTTACTTTGCTTGTCTATTCACCGGCAACATTAGGGGTTTATATTCATAGCATTGAGGAGAAGACGGACTCTTTTTTGAATTACAACCACAACAAAAAAGCCTCCCAATTTTCATTAGGAGGCTTTCAGGTTTAGTCATGCTGTGTTACTACAAAACGACTACGGAATTCAATTCGGCACTGATGCCGCTTGGAACAAATTTGTCTGCAAGGTCATCATTCACCCAAACATTACCATCTATAAGGTAGCGGAATTGATATTCTTTACCGGAATCCAAATCAAGGGTGGTTTTAAATGAACCGTCTTTTAAGGCTTGCATCACTTCAATTGAGCCATCCCAATTGTTGAACTCCCCTACAAGACTTACTTTTTCGGCTTCACCAACTGATTCTTTGGGCACGCGAAACGTTACTTTGCAAACGGATTTGCTTTTCAAATACTTTTTTTCAATACTCATACAAAATACAATTTTAAAAAGTTAAACAAAAGGCTGCTAAAACAATGCAACCGAATGACGGAAGTTTACCGCTTTTTATTTCGAGCCGCAAAGGTAAGCATTATTTCTTCATTCAACTCTCTATACCCCAATGATTTAACCATTTCTTAACTATCTTGTTTCTATTTTCTCATTTGAACCCCTCAAATAGCCGAAAAGGGGTGCTAAGAAGCGAATAAAGCGGGGTCCTTTTTCAAAGCAGCTATACAAAAAACTTGTAGTACAGTGATTACTGACAATTAACCGGTTCCATAGCGGCTATCCAATCGCTGATGAGTTGCAGTCCTTCGGCGTGAATGATGGATCGACCAAGTTCGGGCATGGCAACATCCAACACGGTTGAATTCATTCGATAAATTAAGATGGACTCTTCGGGTTTGCTCGGCACAATGCTATACAGCCACCCGCCCGAACCTTGCCCCGCAGCGATGGGGGGTTTGCAAATACCCAACGCAAAGTCATTGGTTTCTAACCATGTGAGCGATAAGCCTGAACTGTTGGCTGGGCCTTTTGCATTGTGACAGTGACCGCAGTTAATATCTAAATATGCCCTTGCTCGTTGTTCTAAAGTGCCGGAGGTGGGGTCGTTCCACAAAGGAGTATGTGGAGCGGTTTCAAGGTTTGAAGGTGCTTGGGTCAGATAGCCCATTGAGGTCCACTTTTCCAATTGATTCATAGTGCCGGTGGAATAAGGATAACTGCTGTTTAGATGCCGGGCTTTAGGGCCGATGGGCACAAATTTGCCATCGTAGCTATGGCAGCCTTTACACTCGTTTTTGTTTGGTATTAAAAAGTTGGCACTTTGAGTTTGTCCATCTGCATTGACCCAACTCACCGGAACCGACATGCCCACTACACTAAAGGTCGCTTCGGTTTGCGTTTCATTCCATATATAATCATAAGGTTGCCATTTGTCGGCGTGTTTTACCAACAAACGGGTTTCGATAATGCGCCTGCCTTTTGAGGGATCGGTTTCGTCGTTGTTGTAGTAAAAGGTTTTGATGATGACCGCACCCACCGGAAAATCGAAGGCTTCTGTTTCGTGATAAGTGGCACTTGTGCCCGGGGGAAGGTATATGAAGCGCGACTTAGACGCATAGTCTGAAAAAAGGGGCGTGTTGATGTCGTAAGGTAAAACACCTTCGTTGGGCATCAATTCCGACATAGTGCCTGCGAAGAAATTGTAATCGCTCAATTTGGAAAAAGGCAGTTTACTCAAGTTGGCGTTGGGTGTGTTTGGGTCATTCTCTTCTTTGTTGCAGGACGGATAGCTAATCACAGACAATAGACCAATACATACAAGGATATACGAGAGAAACTTGTTAATCATAAGGGACATGTTATTCCGATTTGAATAATGCTTTTTTGCGAAAATGGATAACTCCGTTAAAAGACTATACCTTCAAAAGAGATTGTAAATGTCTGAAAATTATCGTACTATTTTCATATTTTCAATGGAAAAGAAGTTTTCGGGTAGCGGTTGGTTGAAAATGATTGATTTGTGGGTAACGGTCGTTTTTTGATTGGATTGACCTGCCGGCACCCATTCGGTTACGCGTGGACTAACTCTGTCGTTAGTCTTTTCGGTTTGCGTGGTGATGGCAGTAGTGATGAGGTAGTCATCTTCGTCGTAATATTCCGTTTTCTGAATGATGTAGTTTTGGGCATTAACCCAAAGTAACATTCTGCTCCATGTTTGCATGGCTTCGCTATTGGGCACTAACTCTATAATATAGGAATCGGTATTGTTAAACTTGACCAAATTCTTGAAAGAAGCGGTAAAATCATCGGTAAGGGTATGGTAGTTGGTAAAGTCAGCGACCGTAAGATGGGTGTCCATCCATTTTTCGGCCATATCGGAGCGAGTGAGTTTGGTAAGCTTGTCGGTCGTGGGTTGCCATTGCCATACTTCTTTGTTTTTTCTCAACAGGGCGTTGCCTCTATAACGGGCAGGGGCTGTTACAAGAACTAAATACTCATCGGGATAGTTTTGCCAAACTTTCAGGTCAATTTCGTTGTCTATTTTTTGCTCATTATAAACCAAAACGTTTAGTTGGGCTTGCATGCTTTTTTCACCAAAGGCATTCTTAACCGCTTTTTGAACCACCTCCTCAGCACCGGGTAACGATGCCTTTAAGTGTGTTTTATAAATCATGGTAGGAATAAACAAAATGACAGCAATGGCAGACAAGAGTAGCGTTCTTTTCATCCGAGGTTGGTTTTTCTTTTTGACCTTTAGCAGTTCAGGCTATAAAAATAGCAATATTCATCCGATAAATCCTACAATTACACTAAAATAAGGTTCCCGCATCGTAAAAGCAACTTCGGAGGGGTAAAACCAATCCTCCCTCTTATACCAATGGTGATTAAATTTTGCAACAAATGGCAAAAAATGTGCTTGCCTAAAATAGGTTGACCTCAAAATCAACCATAAATGGAAGCGAAAAA
>CALCIK010000028.1 GCA_937907475.1 uncultured Bacteroidota bacterium
AAACTTCCAAGTTAACTCACTAAACTTCCAAGTTAACTCACTAAACTTCCAAGTTGGCTCACTAAACTTCCAAGTTGGCTCACTAAACTTCCAAGTTGGCTCACTAAACTTCCAAGTTAACTCACTAAACTTCCAAGTTGGCTCACTAAATTTCCAAGTACATTCACCAAACTTCCAAGTAGGCTCACTAAATTTCCAAGTACATTCACCAAACTTCCAAGTAGGCTCAAAATTCTTCCAGTTAGGCTCAAAATAAATTATAGTCTTTTGTGGAAGACCAAACAGCCCCTGATAGTCAATTGTATTTTTTGTAACTTCGCAAAAAAATAAAGATTTTTAAATTAGCTTTGCTATCATTTAGCTCGGCTAAGGCTTTTTTTCTTGGTTAAACCTTTCCTATATGTAAGGTACTTAAGAATTTGTAGCTCAATAGGAAAGCGGTATGTTCAAAACCCTTATATTGTAACAGATAAAGTAAGTTAACCTCTACTCCCCCATCTCCAAAACCCCATCCATCACCAAGTGGCATATATAGGATATCTTTTTTTTAGAGTTGCCGTATTTTTTATCTCGCGCCTACCCTTTCCGGTACTATACGCTTTGTCCGATGTGTTGCGCTTCCTGTTTTTCTATGTGTTCGGGTATCGAAAAAAAATTGTCCTTCAAAACATCAAGCGTTGTTTTCCCGAAAAATCGGACAGTGAAATTCATGAAATTGCATGGAAGTTCTACCGCAATTTTTGCGATATTACCTTAGAGAGCATCAAAACCTTCCATCTATCGCCCGATGAACTGAAAGCCCGCGCGAATTTTGTCAGTACCGGACTTGCCGATAAACTCTATGCCGAAAAACAAAGTTTTATCGCCATCTGTGCGCATTATGCCAATTGGGAATGGTGTGCTGCTGTGGGCTTGTATGCCAAACAAAAAGCCATAACCATTTTTCGCCCGCTTGCCAATCCGTACATCAACGCGTATGGGTTAAAATCGCGGCAGGCGTTTGGCATGACCTTTACCCCCAACCATCAAACATCGCTTGCCTTTGAGCAACACAAAGACCAAACCATAGCCGTTACTTTTTTGGCCGACCAAAATCCGGGAAGTCTTAAAAAAGCCTATTGGGTGCGTTACTTTAACCAAGATACCGCTTGCCCTTTCGGTCCCGAAAAACACGCACGTCAAAACAACCTGCCGGTTTATTATGTGCGGGTGCAGCGGGTAAAACGCGGGTATTACAGCATTGAAATGTTCCCTCTTGTTGAACACCCGAATGACTTGCCCGAAGGTGACATTACCCAAAAATTTATGAGCACTCTAGAGGAATTTGTCAGAAACAAACCCGAAGATTGGCTATGGTCGCACCGGCGTTGGAAACATGCTAAGCCCGAATTGCCTGCCGTACAGTAAAAAATCAACTGCTTTTACCCTTTTTTGGTGGACAGTTCGATTGTCCTAACCGTTTTTTTATATTTTTGCACCCCAAAGCATCGGTTGCCATTCGGCGTTGTTCGATGACTTCATTAGATACCTTACTATATACAAACGCAGAGTATCTATTGACAAACCGTTTATTCGTTCTTTCAACTAATTCCTCTTTAATTTTCAACCATTATGACCATAGGCATTTTAAAAGAAACAGGCGATGAAAACCGCGTAGCACTGCTGCCCGAAACGGTAAAACAACTCAAAGGGCTGCAAGTAGCTCGCATCTTGGTAGAAACGGGTGCAGGGTTAAATGCGTTTGCCTCTGACGAAGATTACCAAACCGCCGGTGCAGAAATAGCGGGCAAATCTGAGGTTTGCCAACAATCGGACGTACTGATACGCATCAATCCCTTTACTTCCGATGAGTTGTCGTCCATCAAATCGGATGCCGTGCTCCTCAGCGTTTTTCAGGCTTTGGGCAATGCCTCCGTTACCGACCTGCTTACCCAATCGGGGTTTACCACCTTTAGCATGGATTTAGTGCCTCGCACTACGCGCGCACAAAGCATGGACATCCTGTCTTCAATGGCAACCGTGGCGGGATACAAAGCGGTGCTTTTAGCCGCTTCCCATCTGCCCAAATTTTTCCCTATGTTTATGACAGCCGCCGGCACGATTACCCCAGCCAAAGTTTTGATATTGGGGGCAGGTGTTGCCGGTTTGCAAGCCATTTCTACTGCACGCCGTTTGGGTGCGGTGGTGGAGGCCTTCGATGTGCGGTCGGCGGTCAAAGAAGAAGTGCTCAGTTTGGGAGCAAAGTTTGTTGAGGTAAAAGGTGCTGCCGAAGATGCCGGTGCGGGAGGTTATGCCATCGAGCAAAGCGATGAATACAAACGCCAACAACAACAACTCATACAGGAACACGCCATTAAAAGCGACGTCATTATTGCCACTGCGCAAATTCCCGGTCGCCGCGCCCCTCTGCTCATTGACGAAGAAACCATCAACAAAATGAAATCCGGCTCGGTCATCATTGACCTTGCGGCTTCTACGGGTGGTAACTGCGCCCTCACTCAAAACAACCAAATCATCGTTTGTCATGGTGTTACCATCATCGGTCAATCGAATATACCGGCGAGTATGCCCTCCGATGCCAGTAAAATGTTTGGTAAAAATGTGCTCAATTTCTTAAAGCTCATCATCACCAAAGAGGGCAATTTAGACCTCAACTTCAAGGACGATATTGTTCAAGGCACCTGCCTGACGCACCAAGGTCAAATCGTGCACGAGCGGGTCAAACAATCGCTTGCATCTTAAAGAATAAAAGAGGCTACTGCTTTAAATCTGTAAAGCAAAAATCCTCGAACCAATAAACCTATCCTTCCCACAAAATACCTTGTCTTTATGAATGAAATACTACATTTTCTTGGCCAAAATATAGAAGCCGTTTATGTCTTGGCACTCTCCATCCTCTTGGGTATCGAGGTGATTAGCAATGTGCCTGCTGTGCTGCATACCCCGTTAATGTCGGGGGCAAACGCCATACATGGGGTGGTCATCATTGGTGCCATCATCGTGATGGGTCATGCCGAACCCGACAACTATCTCGCCCTGATTTTGGGTTTTATTGCCGTGGTCATGGGAACGCTCAACGTTGTGGGCGGCTTTGTCGTAACCGATAGAATGTTGGAGATGTTTAAAAAGAAAGACAAAAAATAGTTCGCCACCACCAAATTTATACCGACAATGGAGTTTCAACAAAACCTTTTACACCTTATATATTTCCTCGCTTCTATCTCCTTTATTTTCGGGTTAAAAATGCTCAGTAACCCCAAAAGTGCTCGGAACGGCAACCTCATCGCCGCCGCCGGAATGACCTTAGCCATTATTGCAACGATATTTCTCTATCACCACGACGGCAAACCCATCGGCAACCTGATATGGATTTTGATCGGTATTGCCGTGGGCACGGTCATCGGTGTGATGATGGCCAAAAAGGTGCAAATGACCTCTATGCCGCAAATGGTTTCTTTTTTCAATGGCATGGGCGGTGCATGTGCGGCACTCATTTCCATCAACGAGTTTGGTAAATACACCAAAGTCATCAACGCCGAAACCCTATTAAACGGTGAAGTCTTGATGATACTGCTTGGCATCATCATCGGTTCGGTGTCATTTGCGGGCAGTATGATTGCTTACGGTAAATTGGAGGGTAAAATCAAAGATTACGTGTTGCCCAAACAGCAATTGTTCAACTCAATATTGTTCTTCATCATATTGGCTCTGTGTGCATACACGATGTTACAAACCGAAGGGAGCATGAGTATTTTGTTTCTCATTACCCTTTTGTCGTTGCTATATGGCGTACTGTTTGTCTTGCCCATTGGAGGGGCAGATATGCCGGTGGTGATTTCACTGCTCAATTCTTTTACCGGTTTGGCCGCTGCCTTCGGAGGTTTTCTTTACGGCAACCAAGCCATGCTCACCGGCGGTATTTTGGTGGGTTCTGCCGGAACCATCCTCACAATTTTGATGTGTAAAGCGATGAATCGTTCGCTCCTCAACGTGTTGGTCGGTGCATTTGGCGGTCAAAGCAATGCCATTGCCGGCACTCAAAGCGAAATGGGGGTCATCAAAGAAATTTCTTTAAACGATTGTGCTATCCTTTGCAATTATGCTCAACGGGTCATCATTGTACCCGGTTACGGATTGGCAGTTGCCCAAGCACAACATATTACCCATGAGTTTGAGTCCTATTTAGAATCCCAAGGCGTTGATGTCAAATATGCCATACATCCAGTAGCCGGTCGTATGCCCGGCCACATGAACGTCCTTTTAGCCGAGTCGGATGTGGATTACGACAAGCTGATAGAAATGGAAGAAGCCAATCCGTTATTTAAAAATACCGATGTGGTTTTGGTGATTGGAGCAAACGATGTGGTAAACCCCGCAGCCAAGGACGACCCCACAAGCCCCATTTACGGAATGCCCATTTTAGATGTGGATGAAGCCAAAACGGTAGTCGTGTTAAAAAGAGGAATGAGTGCCGGATATGCCGGTATCGAAAACCGCTTGTTTTTTAACGACAATACCCGTATGTTGTTTGGCGATGCCAAAAGCTCTATTGAAAAACTGGTGCGGGAGTTGAAGAGTATTTAATTCAGGGCTAAATCAATGTGTAACCAAACTTCTAACTATTCACCTTTTGCCATTAATGAAGTTTTGTGCTTCGAATCAAAATTCAACACTTACAGATAGTTTAGTGTTCCAAAATCGCCAACTTCTTGTGGCTGCAAAACGTCAGTGCCAATTTATAATGGCTGATTCACCATTCACAATTCACAATTCACCATTTACCACTATTCATGGCAAAGACGACTGAAACCCCGCTCATGCAGCAGTTTAACCGCATCAAAGGGAAATATCCCGATGCGATACTGTTGTTTAGAGTAGGTGATTTTTACGAAACCTTTGGTCAGGATGCCATAGAAACCGCCAAAACGCTGGGTATTACCCTCACAAAGCGACACAATGGCTCGGCATCTGAAATAGAATTGGCTGGCTTTCCCCATCATGCTTTAGACACTTACTTGCATAAATTAGTCCGAGCCGGATACCGCGTTGCCGTTTGTGATCAATTAGAAAATCCGGCTTTGACCAAAACAGTGGTTAAACGCGGCGTTACCGAATTGGTTACTCCCGGATTGGCCATTAGCGATAAAATTTTAGACCATAATTCTAACAATTACCTCGCTTCCGTCTATTTTACAAAAACCGAATTAGGCATTGCCTTCACCGATATATCTACCGGTGAGTTCCTGCTCTCGCAAGGAAATGCCGATTATATTGACAAGCTGCTCCAAAGTTTTCGTCCTGCTGAAACCATTATTCCCAAAAGCAGGCAAAAGGAATTTATAGAATTGTTTGGCGATAAACTCTACCTCTACCCCATTGACGATTGGGCTTTTGGCACCGATTATGCCCGCGAAACGCTGTTGCGGCATTTCCAAACTCAATCGCTGAAAGGTTTTGGTGTGGAAGAAGCCGAAGAAGGGATTATTGCCGCAGGTGCCATCATTCATTACCTCGCCGATACCGAGCATCCCAACCTGCAACACATTACCGCCATTTCGAGAATTTGGCAGGACAAGTATATGTGGTTAGACCGTTTCACCATTCGAAATTTGGAGTTGTTGAGTACACCGTTTGAAAGTGGTAAACCGCTGATCATGGTTTTAGACAAAACCATTACCCCAATGGGCAGCCGGCTACTTAAAAAGTGGCTGGTACTCCCCCTTCGCGATAAACTTGCCATCAACGAGCGACTCAGCATGGTGGGATATTTTATAGAAAATGCCGAGTTTGCAGATACCCTACGGCATTACCTCAAACAAATAGGCGACCTCGAACGGCTGGTTGCCCTTGTTCCAATGGGGCGGGTCAATCCGCGCCAAGTGGCACATATCAGAAAGGCGTTGCAAACCATTGTTCCGATTAAAGAAATGTGTACCTCCTGTCCCAACGAGTACCTCAACAAATTGGCGGAACAGCTTAACCCTTGCAAACTCATTACCGAAAAATTAGAGAAATGGCTCTTGGATGATCCTCCTGCACAAACCAATAAAGGGGGCATCATTAGCAACGGCATTTCAGAAGTATTGGACGATTTGCGGAATATCCAAACATCGGGTAAGGATTACCTCTTGGAAATGGAACAACGCGAAACCGAAAAAACCGGTATCAACAGTTTAAAAATCGGGTTTAACAATGTGTTCGGGTACTTTTTTGAGGTTCGCAATAAGTACAAAGACCAAGTGCCCCAAGAATGGATACGCAAACAAACCCTCACCACTGCCGAACGCTATATCAGCGAAGAACTAAAACGTTATGAGGAAAAAATACTGGGTGCGGAAGAGAAAATCATTCAGTTGGAAATGGAATTATTCACCCAACTCATTACCGAATTAGCCGATTATATTCGTCCCATCCAACTCAACTCGAACCTTTTGGCTCGCATTGACTGCCTCCTCGCTTTTGCGTTTGTGGCACAAAAACAACAATACTGCCGCCCGGAGGTAACCGATACGTTTACCATCCACATCAAACAAGGACGGCACCCCGTTATCGAACAACAATTGCAACTCGGTGAGGCCTATGTGCCGAATGACATTTACCTAGACAACGAAAAGCAGCAAATATTGATTATTACCGGCCCAAACATGTCGGGTAAATCGGCCTTGCTTCGACAAACAGCACTCATTGCATTGATGGCTCAAATGGGGAGTTTTGTGCCCGCACAAAGTGCTGAAATCGGTTTAGTGGATAAGATTTTCACCCGTGTAGGGGCATCGGATAATATCTCTTCGGGCGAGTCGACTTTCATGGTGGAGATGAACGAAACGGCCAGTATCATGAACAACCTTTCGCAGCGAAGCCTTATTTTATTGGATGAAATAGGTCGAGGAACCAGCACTTACGACGGCATTTCCATTGCTTGGGCATTGGCCGAATACCTGCACAACAACCCAAAAGCGCAGCCTAAAACCCTGTTCGCCACCCACTACCACGAATTGACCGAACTCGCTCAAAAAAACGATCGCATCAAAAACTACTCCATCGCCGTAAAAGAGGCAAGCAATAAGGTCATTTTCCTACGAAAACTGATAGAAGGTCCCGCCGAAAAAAGTTTTGGTATTCACGTAGCACAAATGGCCGGAATGCCTAAAACCATCATTAAGCGCGCCAATGAAATCTTAGCCCAATTAGAGCAGCAACACCAACTCCAACAAACCAAAGGAACACTCAACCAACTACCCAAACAAGAACCCTATCAATTGACCTTGTTTGAAATGACAGACCCGAAGCTAAAAAAGATAAAAGAACTCCTGAGTGTTTTGGATATCAATACGCTGACCCCCATCGAAGCCCTGATGAAACTGAACGAATTGAGAAAAGCAGTGGAAGACTAATCTTCTTGTTTTCTTATCATCTGTGTAAATCAGCGTTGCTTGCATCCGCTTCATCCGCGTTCCAAAAAAAAAGAATAGAATGCGGATGACACGGATTTTTAAACGCGGATATTCGCTGATTTTATTTTTTATTGGTAACTATTTAAGCACTATATTCTACATGTGGTTACTGAATGATTTATAGAAACGTGGCATGCCGCGTTTCTACTTTCAAACAATACCTGTTAGGTTTAAAAGAACGTTTTCTGCGAGAATCTGCGAAATCTGCGGGCAAAACAAAAAATTGATCCTAAGTGATGATGACGAGCTAAAAATTACCTTTATTGCATAAAAAATCCGCATTCATTCGCGATACTTGCATCCGTGTCATCCGCGTTCCAAAAAAGACTTGTAAAATCTTCTTCGATTATATTTTGACGGCTACAAGCTACACATATTGAATCTGCTTTGCTTCGAGGAGCGGCAAGTTCTTTAACTTTAACAGCACTTGTGCCACAGCCAACACATCTTGCATACAATAGTCTTTGATGCGCTCAAGTCCATTCTCTTCAAACCAATACACTTGCGCCACCTCACTTCCATCCATATCCTCTTTTGACGAAGGAATACCTAACAGGTGGGTGAGAAGGTTTAAGGAGGTAAAGTTCTTATAGTCGCCAAATTTCCATATTTGCATCGTATCAATCAGCCGCAATTCCCAAGGCTTCACCGCATTCACATCCAATATGCCGGGAATAGACAATCCGTTGATAATGGCACGGCGACACAAAAAAGGCACGTCAAACTCGCGGATATTATGCCCGCAAAGGTAAAATTGGTCGGGGCGAAAATAATTATCTAATAAGGACAGAAAGGGTTTGAGGATTTCCGTTTCGTCATGTCCGAAAAAGGATTTGAGCCTAAAACTTGGCGATTCATCGGGGTTGCTGTTAGGGCGGTAAATACCGATTGAAATACAAACTATCTTTCCAAATTCGGCATAAACACCCGACTTCTTGAAAAAGTACTCTTCATCAGACAAGTCGTCGTCCAAGTTTTGCTTGAAACGATTGGTGCGGTACCGCCACAATAGCTGCATATCGGGATCAAGGTCGTTCCAATGAGCAACGATAGGCACTGTTTCGATATCCAAAAACAAAATGGACGATGGATTTATATTTATCAACATGCTGTTGTGATTTAAACGATGTAAAATAGGTCAAACCATTTAAAGAATATTGTTTTTAGGGGTAAAATTAACTTTAGGGCTATAACTTTGCGCCATGAAACAACTTTTGAACCAAACTTGGTTCTTAATTCAAAAAGACATCGTGCTGGAATGGCGACAGCGATATGCCATCAGCGGCATTCTATTGTATGTGCTTTCCTCAGTCATGGTGGCTTATTTGTCATTTAAGAGTATTGAATCTACCGCTTGGGTGGCTGTGTTTTGGATCATCATGTTGTTTGCCTCGGTGAACGCCATTACCAAAAGTTTTGTGCAGGAGGGTTCGGGGCGATTTCTATATTACTATTCGTTGGTCAGCCCGCAAGCGGTTATTTTGTCCAAACTGATCTACAATATAGGGTTATTACTGCTGTTGGCAATCCTTGCCTTGGGCTTTTACATGTTGTTGTTAGGTAACCCTGTCCAAAACATGAGCATGTTTGTCATCGCGGTGGTGTTGGGTGCCATAGGGTTTGCCAATTGTTTTACCCTCATTTCTGCAATAGCCGCTAAAACGGGCAACCGCAATGCTACCTTGATGCCGATATTGAGTTTTCCTTTGGTGATACCCATGTTGGGACTACTCATCATTTTGTCTAAAAATGCTGTTGCAGACATCGAAACACCGAATACCATTCGCGACATTCGCAACCTTGTAGCAATAGATGCTGTTCTTGCCGTATTATCTTACGTGCTGTTTCCTTATTTATGGCGAGACTAAGGTGCAATGCTTATAGCAACATAGAACTGCTAACGAGTTTCGTTGTATGTATTCAGCATCTTGACCGATAACCGTCTTATTTTAAAAATCACAATTGACCATTCATGAACACTCTATTACATAAAGACTGGTGGAAGTATTTAGCAATCCTTTTGCTGGGGTTTACTATTATTGGCGGGATGTTATTGCCTGCCCCTAAGTTGCCTATTTTAAACGAAACCATCCGCAATTTGTATTTCCATGTGCCAATGTGGTTTGGGATGATATTGTTATTGCTGATGTCGGTTATTTACAGCATTAAATATCTGCGCACATTTGAGTTGCGATATGATGTAGTTGCTTCGTCCGGTGTACAAATAGCCTTGTGGTACGGTATATTAGGATTGCTTACCGGAATGGTCTGGGCAAAATATACTTGGGGTGAATATTGGAGCAACGACCCTAAACAGTTGGCATCGGCAGTAGGACTGTTGATGTATATGGCTTATTTTGTGTTGCGCGGAGCCATTGACGATGAAGATAAGCGGGCTTTGGTTTCTTCGGTTTACGGGGTGGTGGCGTTTTTCATATTTATTGTACTCATCGGCATTCTTCCGCGCCTTGCCAATTCCTTACATCCGGGTGCAGACGGCAACCCTGCCTTTGGGCAATACGACCTTGATCATTGGATGAGAATGGTGTTTTACCCCGCCATTCTTGGCTGGACACTGTTAGGCGTTTGGATGGTTTCTATCTTGGTGCGCTTGAGATTGATTACTTTGAAAAAAGCAGGAATAGAAATTTAAATCCCCTCTCTCCTATTCTATTTGGTTTCGTTACTGTTTTCTATTGCCGATGTTTTACCAAACCTAGTCGTCTGCAAAGCAAGCATAGACAAAAACAAGACAAAGGTCATGTGACTTGCCTGCATATTTAATGCTGAGTCGAATAGAAAAACGACACCATAAAATACAATGATTGATACTCCGAAAACACGAAGCAGGGAGTTGCCATATTTATAAAGGTGGCGAAGAAATGCAAAGATGATGCTGCAAAAGAGGACAATTCCAGCTAGTCCAATCGTTGCCCATATTTGTAACAACTGATTGTGTGCATTGACAGGAATATCCCATCCTTTGAGTAAGTAAATCTTCTGCATCTCGTAACGGAAATCTCCTGTACCTACTCCAAGTAAGGGGTTGTGTTTGATTAGCTCCCAACTGCCAATCCAAGAACAAATTCTTCGCAAGCTGGTAAAGTGTTGGTAATCATACGTTTGATAGGTATTGTTTTGCAACATGGATAGTTCCCAAAACAACTGATTGTATCGCTCCCAAACAACAGGCACATGGTTGAACAGTACATAGGGTATGCCAACCACGAGTGTTAACATCAATGCCAGAAGCGTTATTTGTTTCAATAACCTTCCACGTAACGATATTCTTTGAAGACCTTTGTTCATGGCATATCCTATCCAAATCATTAACCCTGCCAATAAACCCAACTGACCTCCTCTGCCACCCAAGATAAGGGAGGTGAATAAGAACAAAATCAATAGTATAAAGCTAAACCAAAGTGTTAGCTGCCGCGCAGCTATTAACCAACAGCAGGTAATAGCCGACAAAGAAATGAAGTAACTAATGGAAAGACGGTCAATAAATGGCGCGTAAAACCCGAACTTCTCTAACTGTACTCCTTGAGGGAACTTGTTTAATCCCCAACGGGGAAGTTGTCCACTGATTTGTTGTAACACCTCTACCGGCAATAAATAAAGGGAAACGGTTACTAAGCAGGCAAAAGCGGTTCCCCAAACAAACCATTTAAGGTACAAAACTCCGTGCCATTTAACCAAACTACTACCTACCAAAACTATAAAAGGTATTAACAAATAGGCATTCTGCTTATAGGCTACTTTGATGCCAATCCCAATTTGATTTGAATAGAGCAAACCAAGCAGGTAGCATCCAAAAAACAACCAAAACAAATAAGTAAGTCTGTAAGGATAGTTCGTTGGTCGGTGTGTGAGGCCGGAAAAAAGCAAAAACAAGATTGAAAAGCCTGTAACAATGCCCAACGTAACCGAAGATGTCCCTTTTGACAAAGGGAGTGAAGCCATTAATACCATAAACCCAATATGCGAGAGCAAAACCATTGCAGGCTCTATATAGGTATGGAAAATTTGTTTTAGGGACATAAATTGGACTACTTAGCTCGGATATTGAGGGAAATCAATTGCGCGATGCCCTCAAAGACAGCACTTCTCGTTTTGAGGTTGTATCGTCTGATGACAATAAATAAATGTTGTTGATTAAAGGGAAAGGTTGTCTTGTAGAAACGCTATGGTGCGAAGTTCAGACCATAATAAGCCCTCGTTTTCAAATGAGGTAAACGCAACGTGGCCTCCGGTGCGAGGCATTTCTAAAAAAATCTTTTCGTGTTGCTGGGCTATTTCTATAGGATAACATTCTGGGCCTAAGAAGGAATCGTTTAAGGAATTGACAATCAGCGTTGGAACGGTGATTGTCGGTAAATACTGCTTTGCACTGCATTTTATATAATAATCGCTGGCATCGGCAAAGCCGTGAATAGGGGCAGTAATATAATTATCAAAATCAACCAATCGCTTTACCCGATTCATTAGATCTTTGCGCATCTCATCGGGCAGTAAAGCAGTCTTGAGTTTGATCTTTGGGATAAGGCTGCTTAAGAAGCTCTTCTCATAAACTCGGTTAAACCCCTGCATGATAGACTGACAACTCGAAGCCAAGTTGACAGGTGCAGAAAAAGCAACCAAACCTTTTACCATATCGGTCAGACTTTGCCCGTTTTCGCCTGCATATTTCAGGATAAGGTTCGCCCCCAAGCTAAAGCCAATCAATACAACATGTTGATAACGATTGGTTTTCAATGCGTGTTGAATCACCCAATCTAAGTCATCCGTCGCACCACTATGATAGCCTCTTAGTTTGCGGTTTGGCTCGCCACTGCATCCTCTAAAGTTCCAAGCTAAAGCGTCATAGCCTGCAATATTTGCTGCCTTTGCCATTCCTCGCATATAAGGTCGGTTGGTGCTACCCTCCAATCCATGACAAATAATAACAAGAGTGTGGCTACCCACTAAAGACCAATCCAAATCCAAAAAATCATTATCGGGCGTATCAATACGCTCACGATCGTAAAAGATACCTTCCACTTTGCGAAAGAAGTATGGAAAAACTGTTTCCAAATGAGTGTTAAAAAGCCATTTAGGAGCTTTATAAGTTGATGGAATGACGGGCATTAGATAGTATTGAAGGCTTAGTTATTGAAGATGAAATTTTATGCTCAAAGTTATGGATTTTCGATTTCTCTTGATGATTCAAAGCAAAATATAACTTCCAACCAAAGATTCAACATGATCTCTAAGCCGATGTTTTGTGGGAAACCATCCAAAACTAAGGGTTTAAAATAATTTTTTCAAAAAAACTAAACGTTTAGTTGCAAAACTAAAACCTTAGTTGTATCTTTGCATCGGATTAAAGTTAAGCGTACAAAAAAATAACTAAACATTTAGTTGCAGAACTAAGTATTTAATTTTACCTTTGCACCGCTTTTCAAAAAGTCCGTTAATTATCTTAATTGACAAACCAAAAATCAAAAAAATTAAACAATGAAAAAAGGTATTTTAAGCTCATTGCTTACCCTCGTTTTTGTAATGGCTACTTTAGTAGCATGTAATCAAGCTGAAGGCGATAAAACCGCTACCGATGCTACCGATGCAGCTAAAACTGCTGCTACGGATGCTACTGTAACTCCTACAGATCCTAACGCTACTCCAGCTGCTGATGAAGTTGACCCCAACTTACCCAAAACCACGATGGAATTTGCTGAAATGGAACACGATTTTGGCAATATCAACGAAGGCGACAAAGTTTCTCATGTTTTTAAATTCAAAAACACCGGTAAAGAGCCTTTGATTATTGCAAGTGCTAAAGGTTCTTGCGGTTGTACAGTTCCTGAGTACCCCAAAGAGCCTATCGCTCCCGGTGCTGAAGGTCAAATTCACGTTGAATTTAACAGTAAAGGTAAACCTAACAAACAAACCAAAACGGTTACGATTAACGCTAATACCGACCCAAATCCTACCCGTTTAACCATCAAAGCTGATGTTAAAGCTGCTCCTGGTAGCGAAACAGGTTCGCAAACCGTTACTCCCGAAGGTGGTCAAATTAAAATCAACCCACAAGGTCAAGGTAAATAATCTGACTTGTAGGTCTTAGTTTTGTTTTTCTTAAGAAAAGCGGTAAGTGTCATACTTACCGCTTTTTGTTTTTTTAACACATTACTTAACATTTCGGCAGTTCCATTTATGAACAAGTATGGTCGCTTTACCTTAACTTGTGCCGTTTTTTCACCGTTACAGTACTCCTTTATCGAATAATCCGCTATGCTTATAGCTATACATCCCGAAACGCCATCGGAACGGAAAATCACCGAAGTGGTAAATTGCCTCAAAAATGGCGGCATCATCATTTACCCTACCGATACGGTTTATGGCATAGGTTGTGATATTTTAAATCACCGCGCTGTCGAGCGATTGTGTGGCCTTAGAAGAATAAAACCGGAAAAAGCTGTCTTCTCATTTATCTGTTATGACTTGAGTAATATCTCCGATTTTACCCTTCCGTTTGATAAGCATATTTACAAGCTCATGAACAAAAACCTTCCGGGGCCATTTACCTTTATCCTTCAAGCTTCGAATTCTGTTCCAAAATTGTTGCGGTCTAAACGGAAAACGATTGGCATAAGAATTCCGGAAAACAATATCGCGCGAGCCATTGTCAAACAATTAGGTAATCCTATTATGTCTGCCTCTTTAAAAAACGACGATGTGGATTTTGAGGAATATCCTACCGACCCGGAAGAGATATATGAACAGTTTGGCAACTCGGTAGATATGGTGATTGACGGCGGTAATGGTCAAATTACCCCCTCTACCATCGTAGATTGCACAAGATCGGACATTGAAATTGTAAGACAAGGATTGGGTGAACTGGAATATTGATTAAATACGAACAATACAATTAACATATTTTCGCAAATGAAACAGGTTTTTACTACTTTTTTAATTTTTAGTGCTCTATTTACAAACATTGCTTTAATAGCTCAACCCTCAACAACCACAACAGGCGATGTACGAGGATTTGTCTATGATAAAGAAACAGGAGAGCCTGTTATTTTTACCAATGTTTATATGGAAGGCACTTCTTTTGGTGCATCCACCGATGTCAACGGGTTTTATTCTATCAATAAAGTGCCGGCAGGGAGTTATGTTTTGTTGTGTACTTCCGTTGGGTTCGACACTACTCGGATTACTATAGAGGTGAAAGCTAACCAAATTGTCAACCAAAAGATATTTTTAGCCCAAGGTGATATTGTTTTACAAGCAGTAGAAATTGGCACAACAAAAGAAGAAGCCAAAACTGAAGTACGAACTTCTACGATTAAGATTACCGCTAAACAGATGAACAAAATACCTACAATTGGTGGGGAACCCGACTTGGCGCAGTATTTACAAATACTTCCCGGAGTGGTGTTTACCGGCGACCAAGGCGGGCAATTATATATACGTGGGGGTTCGGAAATACAAACTAAAGTATTGCTCGATGGGATGACGATTTACAACCCATTCCACTCGGTTGGTTTGTTTTCGGTTTTTGAAACAGATATTATCAAGAACGTTGAGGTCAATACCGGCGGGTTTGATGCCAGTTATGGAGGACGAATCTCGGCGGTCATTGACGTTACAACGCGTGATGGCAATAAGAAAAGACATTCTGGAAAAATTTCTGCCAATACTTTTTTATCTAAAGCACTCATGGAGGGACCGATTACCAAACTCCGTCCCGATGGCACAGGCATGAGTGGTTCATACATGATTACCGCCAAAACCTCCTATTTAGACCGAACCGCTCCCATACTTTACGATTATGTGAGCGAACAAGGTCTGCCCTACTCTTTTACAGATATATATGGCAAGGTGTCGTTTACCGCTGATAATGGCAGCAAGTTTAATGTGCAAAGCTACCGTTTTGGCGATAACGCCTCGTTTCAGGAAAAGTCTGATTTTAGTTGGACTGCTTATGGATTGGGTTCTAATTTTGTCATCGTTCCCGGTCAATCAAAGGTTATTCTCGATGGTTATTTCTCTTATTCCACCTATAATATGGCATTGGAAGAAGCCGACAAAAAACCACGTACCAGTTCTATCGGAGGGTTTAATACCGGGGTCAATTTTTCTTACTTTTTACCCAAAGGAGACATCAAATACGGTATTGAAATGGCCGGTTTTGCCACCACTTTTGACTTTTACAACCCGCTTGGCCTCAAAATAACACAAGACCAATATTCCACCGAAATCAGCGCATTTATGCGCTACAAAGCCGTTGTGGGTAAATGGCTGATTGAGCCTAGTGTAAGAACCCAATATTATGCTTCATTGGCAGCTTTTTCGTTCGAACCTCGACTTGGTTTAAAGGTTAACCTGACTGACTATTTGCGATTGAAAGCATCGGGTGGTATCTATACCCAAAACTTTATCAGTGCCAAATCCGATCAAGATATTGTCAATCTGTTTACCGGTTTCCTTTCTGCACCCGAAGGTGCTCTGAAAGATTTGAACGGAGATTTTGCAAATGATAACCTTCAACGCGCATTGCATAGTGTTGTGGGCGTTGAAGTGAACTTAGGTAAATACACCGAGTTGAATGTGGAGGGTTATTATAAAGATTTTAACCAACTCATCAATATCAACCGCAACAAACTGTTTGCCATTGACCCCGACTTTATCATCGAAACGGGTAAAAGCTATGGGGTAGATTTTTTGTTGAAGTATGAATACAAACGCCTGTACCTTTGGACGGTTTACTCCCTTGCTTTTGTTACCCGCGATGACGGAATACAAGTATATCCCCCCCATTTTGACCGCCGTCACAATACCAACTTTTTGGCGAGTTATAAATTGGGCAGAGACCAAAGTTGGGAAGTCAGTGCCCGTTGGAACTTAGGTTCGGGTTTTCCTTTTACCCAAACTCAAGGATTTTACGAGAGTATCAACTTTACCGGCGGCGTGGATGTGGATTATCTTCAGAATAATGGAAACTTGGGCGTTATTTATGCGGGTGAATTGAATGGCGGAAGATTGCCGGCCTATCATCGTTTAGACCTGTCTATGCGCAAAGAGTGGGAACTTGGTAAATATACCAAAATGGAAGTGAGTGCGAGCCTTACCAATGTTTACAACCGAGCCAACATTTTCTACTTCGACCGCATTCGATACGACCGTGTGGACCAATTACCCATCCTTCCGAGTTTAGGGTTATCGTTTTCGTTCTAACACGACATAAAATTCAACATCTCAAGCGTACTTTAATATTTTTTGAACGCGGATGAAACGGATGCAAGCAACGCGGATGTACGAGGATTTTTTTATAGCAATAATGAAAAAACCTTCGAATATCAGCGTTTGAAAATCCGCGTCATCCGTGTTCTATTCTTTTTGGAACGCGGATGACACTGATGCAAGCACCGCGGATGAACACAGATTTTTCATAGCAATTAAGAAAAAATCCGCGAACATTCGCGTTTGAATATCCGCGTCATCCGCGTTCTATTTTCTTTTATTGGAACATGGATGACACGGATACAAGCAACGCAGATGAACACGGATTTTTTTATAGCAATAAAGAAACAAAATCCGCGAATATCAGCGTTTGAAAATCCGTATCATCAGTATTCTATAAATTTCATCTGCGTTCTATAATATTTTGGAAAGGATTCAAGCAGGAATTGCCTTTCGCCTTCTAATAGGGCATAAAAAATCCCGATGTTGCTTTAAGTTTATCGCAACATCGGGATTTTTGTTTTGGAGTGTTCAAATCTCCTGAAAACCAGACTTCTGTCTATTCACATTCCACATCATCGAGCAAAGTATCCCAACAACGCCATTCGGCATCGCCAAAATGAGCAAGATTCTTCACCCTGCCTTCTTTGGAGGTTGTGTTCCAAGCTATGTTGACCAAATTATCCTCATTGGCCAAATAGATATTGTAAAATGCGTTTAGCGGGTCGGTTACAAGTCCGTATTCGATATACGAACCGTTATCTACGCCGGATGCGACATTCTCATATTTTATTTCAGCCTCACCGGTCAGTGCATCTTTGTGGTAGGTGATGTCAACAAAAGGAACCGGTGAAGTCGGGTCTTTTGAAAGTTGCCATGTTGCCATCGTTTCATCGGTTTTTGTATTACCCGAATACCAAAGAAAATCGGTAAACGCGCCTGCTTTACTCACGTACATCTCCCAATGTACCTCGTCAAGTCCGACAAGAGTTGCTTCCAATCGGGCTGTATGCCAGCCTCCGGCATTGAAATTATAGCTCCATGTCCATTTTTCTAAAGCCGCATTATAATCGGCATCGTGATTAAAGGATTCGTAAAAAGCAGCTACCGGGATAAGCAAATTGACAACTAATACCGTGTTCCACCAACCAACGTTAACGGCTGCATAAGGGAAATTGAGCTTCGTAGCGGTTTCATCGGTCGTTTTACCTTCGTCAGCAGGGAATTTGCTGAAATCCATGACCATCATTTTGGCATCGGGTAGCTTAGGGGCGGGTTTGTCGTCTTTAACACAACCTGCAAACAAAAGGGCGAACATAAAAATACCTGCCAATGCAGCAGGTAAACGAGGGATAATGGTTTTCATAAAAACAAGTTTATAGTTAGAAAACAAATCGGGGCTTAGACTATTATTTATTGACCAAGTTTAATTTGCTTAAAGTTGGTTCGGGAGTTTTTTTACTCCTTTATTGACCGTTACGTAAAATGGTCATTCTTATAGCAATAGTTCGTTAAAAATTAAGCGGCAATACAGCCCAAAGATAAGAGCTCTAA
>CALCIK010000029.1 GCA_937907475.1 uncultured Bacteroidota bacterium
ATAACTAATTATTGAATTGACCATCTCTGCCCTTTAGGGGATTTAGGGGTAAAACAGCTTGCCCATCCAAAAACTAAGCCCTAACTTTGAAGCATCGGTTGGAGTAGAGGCGAACAACTATCAATACAACGGCATTGAGTTAGTAGAAGATTTTGGGCTACATGTCAACAATGCACTATATCGAACCCTTGAACCACAAACAGGGCGATGGTGGCAGATAGACCCAATGGCGGAGAAGTTTTATGCTTGGTCGCCGTATAATAGTAATTTGGATAATCCAATACTACTTAACGACCCAAAAGGAGATTGTCCGCTTTGTCCTCTTGTTATTGGGGCCGTTGTTGGATTTAGTGTTGATTTGGCTTTTCAAGTTGGCGCAAACATACATGAAGGAGGAGTGAAAAATGCTTTCTCAAGGATTGATAGGACTAGCCTTGCTATGTCAACTGCTGCTGGTGCGTTAGGCGGATTTGCAGCAATGAATATTAAAACATTAGGCGTAACAGCTACCGAGGTTATAGGACTTGGTGTATCCGCAAATACAGGAATTGGCATGGTCGAAAGTACTACTAAGCAGATTTTATCTGATAATACACTTGATGGCTCAAAAGTAGTACGAGATGGTATAATTTCGGGTGTAACAGGTGGGTATGGTGATTCTGCTAGTCACCTTGCTAAAGAATTTGCGGGCGAAAGCATGGAAAAAGCATTGCCATCAATTAGTATCAATGGATCAAGTGAAGTAATGGAAACCACCTTTCAAAAAATAGGTGATAATCTCTATAATAATCAAGAAAGACATGTACCAAAAATGTTGGAGAACATGCCAGATCAATAATCAAAGTCAAATCACTTAATTATGGCTAAATTAAGCTATTATTTATTGCTATTTATTGTTGGAATAGGGTTTGTATTAATAGTTAGAGATACTTATGTTGATATTGCTGTTTATAAAAAAGGGGTTATAGTTAAAGCAAAAATAGAAAAGGTTATTTGTAATAAAAGAAACAGCAATCTTGATCTAAATTTTATGAACGCTAATCACTTCATTATTGTTCCTTATGCAAATTGCTTAAAAGGCAAGTATCAAGTCGGAGATTCAATTACCGTAAAAGCACTACCTGAATACAGACGAACACAATTTCCTAACTCTAACGTTTGGGGAGTTGGGTTTTTATTAAATATAATTGTTTTTATCATGCTAATTGCTTGGATTGTTAATAGGAGAGCCATAATAATGCAATTATCAGGTAAGCAGAAATTAAAAAGCGGCTAGACTATCATTCTTGCGTTTATTCATCTTGAAACAATTATTCTTGCAGATAATTTTGCAATAAACAGAATTTTCGCATACTTTATACCACCTCAACCTGCCCCGAACCGTTACCTTTGCCGACGGCAAAACCATCACCTGGATTGATGCCACCGGCCGCAAACTCCAAAAACGAACCTGCGAACTGCGAAGCGGCACTACCCCCATCGTCATATCCGATGTAAAACGCCCCAACTATATAGACGAACACCGCCACCAAAGCGAGCGCAGCAAACACATCAGTACCAACCGCACCCCCGCAGAAACCTCCTTAAACGAAATAGAATATTACACCGCCACCAACATCAAAATACAAACTGCCATACAACAAACCTATATACAAACCGGCACTCCACCTATACGCACCAACCCACCGGTGGTAGAACCCGATAGAGAAAGCTGCAACATTCGCGATTATGTACTGGGCTTAGAATACCTAAACGAAGAAATGGAAGGCTACTATCACGAAGAAGGGCGCATCAACCTGCTTGAAGGCGGAAGGGTAGAATACACCCTGAAAGACCACTTAGGTAACGGGCGGGTCTATTGCTACCACGACTCAGCCTTAAGCGAAGCCAAAACCATTCAAGAAGTACATTATTGAACATTTCGCTATCGCAATCTTTTCACCTTAGTAGCCGAGTAATTTCATACATTAGACCTCTTGCGAAAGTCTAAAAGTAGTTAAGAGAATAGTTACTTTTGTGTT
>CALCIK010000030.1 GCA_937907475.1 uncultured Bacteroidota bacterium
AACTTTTCCTGTAGGAAAAATTATTTTCCAATGTTGCGAAGAAACTTTTCTTGTAGGAAAAATTATTTTCCAATGTTGCAAAGAAACTTTTCTTGTAAGAAAAATTATTTTCCAATGTTGCAAAGAAACTTTTCTTGTAAGAAAAAACATTTTCCAATGTTGCAAAGAAACTTTTCCTGTAGGAAAAATTATTTTCCAATGTTGCAAAGAAACTTTTCCTTGTTGGAATCGCCGGTTTTAACCCCGTTTGAGTACAAGTCCTCTTCGGTCATAAAAAATTTTTTTACAAAAACTGGCGGCTTTATCGTTTATGATAAACGCCCTACAACCCTTTACAGATAAGGATTTACATCTTATGGAAGTTATTGGAGGATTGGCAATGGAGTAGTTTATTTGAAAAAAATTTTCCTGAAATTTAAACCAAATAAACCGTTTAATATCTTACTTACAATCGAGGAAATGACGAGAAAATACACTTCTAAAATCCTCTATTAGAACCCTATTTCTTAACCCCCAAAAGTTTAAATTGCCATGGCTAGATTTAAAATCAAACTAGACTTTGCAAAATTGGGAGATGCAGGATTGCTTGTTTTTTGCTTAGGGATCATATCCAGATTAGCAGCAAGCCTCTATTTCTTAACTCCCTCCCCGACTCTTTTACAAATCACCGCGCTGAAAGATGCATTTGTAGAAGCAGTAACTAACGCTGCCTTTGGCGGCACTGCACTAAAACTCATCAGAGACCAAAAAAAGGTATCCTTAATAGAAGGCTTGCGTTTGTTGGCAAGTAATCTTGAAGATACCGCCGGTAATGACCCTGTGAAATTAGGCGATACCGGGTTTGATATATATGGCGGTCTCCGCAGTATGTGGCCTATTCCCGGCATAGCCGAAAACCTTCGCCTTTTTTACGGAAAATTAAGCGGTACGGTTATTGTCAGAGTAAAACGAGCAAACTTTACCTTGATGTATGAATGTCGTTATACGCTAGGTGATTTTAGTGAAGATGCTGAATGGATTACCATTCCTAAATCTACGAGCACAAAAATGATCATTACCGGAATTCCCCTTGGTAGAAGCATTTGGGTACAAGTACGCTGTGTCAACGGAAAAGGTGAAGGCGATTGGAGCGACCCCGCACAATTAAAATTCATCCACTAGAAGGCACTTTTTGTTAACCTGAAAAACAAAACCCACCCCCAATATTTTGGCGGGTGGGTTTTTTTTAATGGTAAGTGGTTAATGGTTAATTTTTAATGATGAATGGGTAATGGGTGAAATACAAGGGGAAATCGTTAATCGTAAGGCTTTTATTATCATGCCTCCCCTTCGGGGTGTTGTGTCTTTTTTGGGTTTTTCTACTATCATGTCACCCCTTTGGGGTTGAGTATTGTGTTGTAAGTTGTAAGGAGTAAGGGGTTAGGAGTAAGGAGTTAGTCTAATGTCACAACTCACCATTCACAACTCATAACTCACAATTCACTGTTTCGACAGGCTCAACAACCTTTGACCATTCACCATTCACCATTCACCATTCACAACTCATAACTCACAACTTCCCCACCAATTCCCCATTCTTCAAACGGTAGGTAACTTTTTTTTCGATACTCGGTTGGCATCGTTGGTCATTTTTTGCCCATAGATAATTGTAGGATAGTATCGAACCGTCCGGGTTAATGTTGGTCATATTGTGCCATGCACCAGTGTTGTGGTCGTTAAAAATGGGAACGATAACTTTGTAATCGGAAGACATTGTTGATATAATCAACACCTGATCCCCTCTTCCGCAAAGGGCATTTCCTCCGTCGCATTGGGTGATATCAAAACTGACGATGGCATCTGTTTTCCCGTCTTGGTTAATGTCTCCATAAATATAATTGGCTTTTTCCTTTGCTACACCTAAATTACATTCCATATCACCACCGCTTTTACGCCACTTTGCAGCCGCTTTATCGCAATCTTCATCTGAACAGTAGTCGGGTGAAATTTTCAAGAACCATTGGAAGGAAATTTGAATATTGGTTTTGTCTGTCGGGTTGGAGATTGTCGTTTTTTCGGTTTTCGGATAAAAGCGGAATATCTTTTCATAATTCCCCTGTTCATCGTTCATTTTCAGGGTTTTCATGTCTTCTTCCAAGGTGATAAAGTAGAGTTTAGCAATTTTTGGAAACTCCACTTTCAAAATGGAACGACCTGCTATTTGCAATTCTTCTTTGACGATGAGTTTTAATTTACCCGATTTAGCTTGAGCATAGTGGTAATAAACAGAAGTGCCGCCGGCTTCCTGTACAAATTCTAATTGCTCCCATTCGGGATCGGTATAGTTGCCATGCAAGAACAACATATCAGAGGATTGTGCTAAGCAAATTCCAATTGGAAAGAATAGGATGCCCAATAGGAGGATAAAGAGGTGTTTCATGTTTGAAACATTTATTGGTTTTACATACTGATAGAGCCTTTCCTAAAGTCGGATTTACCCAGAATGGCGTTGATGATATAAGGAGTGCCGTTTTTCAAACTTTGTTTTGCTTCGGCAAGGGCGGTAGTAAACTCCGTCATATTTTCGACTCTTTTACCGTTTGCACCAAAAGCCTTGCCAATATTTTCGTAATCGGAATGTGCAAGAGTGGTCGCACAATCGCTGCCCAAAATATCTATTTGATCGCGGGCAATTTGCGCCCACGAAGCATCATTACCAATTATTCCAACGACCGGTAATTTGTGGCGCACAAAAGTATCGTACTCCATGATGCTGTAAGCACAACTGCCATCCCCCCAAATAATATAGACTTCTGCATCGGGAAAACAAAGTTTAGCCCCTAAAGCAAAGCCTGCCCCAACGCCTAAAGTTCCAAATGCCCCCGGATCTAACCATGATAAGGGTTTGCGTGGACGAAGTGTATAAGCGGCTGCCCCTACAAAATCGCCGCCATCGGCAATCAGTATGGCATTGTCTTCCAAGTTTTTGTCCAAAGCTCGGAACAACTGTAAGGGGTTAATGCCCGTTTTGGGATTTTCTAATGCGCGCTCTGCGATATTTTCCTCCCGTTTACCGTCTCTTTTGTGTAGTTCAGACATCCATTGTTCGTACAGGTGGGTTTGGTTGGTAAAAACCTGAGACAAGGCAATCAGATATTCTTCGGGGTCTGCCAAAATGCCGATATGAGGCTTCTTGTTTTTGTTTAAATCCTCGGCACTGCGATTGATATTGATATAAGTCGCTTTTTTGTTGAGATGATCTCCGTAGTCGAGCCTAAAATCACAAGGCACACCGGCCAAAATGATTAAATCGGCAGCTTTCAAGGCCTCTTTTCGATGATGTCGCAATTGTAAAGGGTGGTTATTGCCCAGCAAACCGCGTCCCATGCCGGAAAGGTAAACCGGAACACCCAATTGCTGAACCGCATTGGCAAAAGCAGCAGACTTTTGAGGAAACATCATCGCCCCGCTTCCAATCAAAATCAGCGGACGTTTAGCTTTTTTGAGTTGTTCAACAACGGAAGTCAGTTGGCTGCTGCTATGTTTTGGATAACTCACGGCAGGTTCTGTATTCTTGAACTCAATATTATCTTTTCCGCCAAAAACACCGTTGACATGCCGGTTGATATACCACTTCACCACTTTATCGCTAAAGTTTCTCGCCGGAGCATCGGCCTTTGCGCCATACCATTGCCTGACAAGTTGTTCGTCATACAGTAAATCAATAGGACATTCAACAAAAACAGGCCCGGGTATTCCAGTTTTAGCAATGGCAAACGCTTTTTGAAGAATCGGTACAATGTCTTTTACCCTTTTGATACTCACCGCCCATTTCACATTGGGCTTCATCAATGCCATTTGGTTGATGTCTTGCAACGAACCGCGTCCTTTTAAAATAGTAGCTGCCGCCCCTCCTAAAAGCACCAACGGCACTTGTGCCATCTGTGCATTTTTAATAGCGGTGATGGTGTTGGTTAGTCCGGGCCCTGCGGTAACTGCCGCCACTCCGGGTATTCCTGTCAATCTTGCCACAGCATCTGCGGCAAAAACAGCATTCACTTCGTGTCGAGTATCAATCACCCGTATTCCGATGCGCTCTGTTTCAACGAAAATGGGTGAAATGTGTCCTCCGCAAAGGGTAAACAGAAACTTAACCCCCTGATCGTGCAATACTTTGGCGATGATTTGTCCTCCGTTCATTTATTAGTGAATTGTGAATGGTGAATGGTGAATGGTTGTTGAGCCTGTCGAAACAGTGAATTGTGAATTGTGAATGGTGAAAAGTCTTATGTCTTACGTCTTAAATCTAATGTCTAATATCTTAAATCTAAAGTCTTTTCTCAAAACTAAAAAAATGTGTTACTTGAAACGTATCGCTTTGATTGGATTGATAGAGGTTGCCAAAAATGAAGGCCAGATAAGGGCAAACAGGCAGACAATCATTGTACCCAAGTTCAAAATAACGACAGTTATAGGTTCAATATCAATAGGGGCAACACTGATATAATAAGATTCTTCGGGCAATTTGATGAAACCAAACTTTAGTTGTAGCCAACAAATACTCAACCCCAAGAGATTACCAATCACCAGTCCCCACCCTACTATATAAGCGGCATTATAGAGGAAGATTTTGCGAATTAACCAATCTGTTGCCCCCAACGATTTGAGGATGCCAATCATATTGGTGCGTTCCAAAATTAAGATGAGCAAGGCGGTTATCATGTTGATGATAGCAACCAAAATCATCAACCCCAAAATGACCTGCTCGTTCATATCCTGAAGGGCAAGCCATTCAAATATGTTTGGATTGATCTCCTTGATGTTTTGAACTTCTAAATCTTGGCCTGCAATTTCGTAGTAAAGCAGGTCGCTAAAATAAGGCAAGTCTTCCATCCTATCGAGAAAAACCTCGAAGCCTCCTACCTGATCTGCCTCCCAGTTGTTCAGTTTTTGAATGTGTTTGATGTCTATCAGCGCATACTTTTCGTCGTATTCTTCTAATCCGGTTTTGTAAATACCGGAGATATTAAACTTGCGTACCAATGGGGGATTTTGAACAAAATAAATGGCTAACCCATCACCGGTCTTCAATTGTAAACGAGTAGCTGTGGTATGAGAAATTAAAATTTCGTTCGATTTGACCGAATCCGTAATCTCGAATACCTTCCCTTCGATTAGGTATTCTTTAAAAAAACTCCAGTCAAAATCAGTTGAAATCCCTTTTAAAACTACTCCTTCTATTTCGTTATTGGTTTTAATAATCCCTGCTTTGTGGGCATAAACCTGTATATGTTTGATACCCGGCACGGTATCTATGGCAGGATAGAAGGATTGGTAAATGGTAACGGGGTTCAGGTCTTCATAACTATTGTTCAGCGAGTATTTGCTGATATGAATATGCCCCCAAAAACCAAAAATTTTACGGCTGATATGGTTTTGAAACCCGTTTACAGTAGCCGTAGTGATGAGCATGACCGCAATAGACAAAGCAACAGCCGCTACAGCTATGGTAATGATGAAACCGGAAAATGACCGCCTTTTTCCAAATGCAATTCGACGGGTAATAAACCAAGCTGTATTCATATTTTAATTTCAAAGTCGCTTTGATGCAAAAATATAACTTTTACCAGAGCTTTTTGGTATAAAGGGAGTGAAGGCATCGAATTGTTGGCACTTTACTTTTTCAAAGTTAAATTTGGTGATGTTTGGCACGAAGTAATAAACTTACGAAAACCTTTTATATTTTTGTGCAAGAAACGAATCGAAAATGTGCCATTTAACCGTTCCGTTTCCTTAACTTTATTGCTACGTCAGAAACTTTTCAGACCTCAACTTTTATCCGCTTACGTTTATTTTTGTAACGTTGTGCCCTTCAATCTAACTAACCCGAAATCTCAAATTTGAAGCCATCCTTTGTTCTTACCATGATAGTCATGTTTATGAATTGCTCTCCCAAAGCTTTTCAAGCAGTTTCCGGAACCAAACAACCCACACAAGAAACTGCCCATACAAGCCCAACAGTAGTAGTGCCGCAAGCGGTATTGAATCTTCAGCAGGACTCAATGAAGGTAATGGAACGAGGGTTGAGTGAAGCCGACCTTCCCACACAACTGCATCAAATCGAGCAGGTTGTGGAGAAGGTATCGCCTTCTGAATCAACAATTGTTGCAGCAGCAGAAAGAACAACCAACTACCTACCTCTTTTAGAAAATAAGCGTGTGGCTATTGTGGCCAATCAAACATCTCTTGTCAAAGGCACACATTTGGCGGATACTTTGTTGAGTCTTGGGGTATCGGTAAAAAAAGTTTTTGCCCCCGAACATGGATTTAGAGGCGAAGCCGATGCCGGGACCTATGTTCAGAACGGTAAGGATGTTAAATCGGGATTAACGGTCATTTCGCTTTATGGAAAAAACAAAAAACCGGCTGCTGCCGATTTGAATGATGTGGATGTGGTCTTGTTCGATATTCAAGATGTCGGAGCAAGATTTTACACCTATATATCCACCATGCACTACGTCATGGAAGCCTGTGCTGAACAAGGGAAATCGTTAATCATACTTGACCGCCCCAACCCAAACGGTCATTATGTGGATGGGCCAATCTTAGAGCCTGCTTTTTCTTCTTTTGTCGGTATGCACCCCATCCCAATTGTGCATGGGTTAACGGTGGGTGAATTGGCGTTGATGATCAATGGTGAAGGTTGGCTGCCCAATGGATCGAGTTGCAGTTTAACCATAGTTCCTTGCGAAGGGTATTCCCATAGCAAGTTTTATGAACTACCCATCAAACCTTCTCCCAACCTGCCCAATAGCAGAGCCATTTATCTTTACCCCTCATTGTGTTTATTCGAAGGTACACAGGTAAGTGTTGGGCGTGGAACCGATAAACAATTTCAGGTCATCGGAAGCCCGAAATACAACTATTCGTTTACTTTTACGCCTGAAAGCAAACCCGGAGCGACTAATCCTCCATATATGAAACAACCCTGCAATGGGTTCGACCTTTCCAATCATCCGATAGACGAACTTCGACAAATGCGCCGTATTGACCTCAGTTGGTTGATTAAATTGTATAAAGACTACCCTGAAAAAGAGAACTTTTTCGTTCCCTTTTTCGACAAATTGGCAGGTAATTCCTTATTGCAGCAACAGATTAAACAAGGCCTAACCGAAAATCAAATCCGACAGACTTGGCAAGCTGGGTTGAACGATTTCATAAGCAAACGCAAACAGTACCTTCTCTACGAAGACGTAGAATAAGCACCGCTACCAATCGCTCAATTCGTCGTGCAAGGAGTTGTAGGCACTCAACAACTCCGAGTAAGAGTGATTGTCCTGAAGTTTGCGCGCAGTTTCCATACCTACCTTATAGGTCATCAACGCATCGTCAAACATTTTAAGCTTTTCTTGCAACTTACCACGATGGTAATAAGTGCCCACATAGTTTGGGCTGGTTTCGATGAGTTGGGTAAAGATGGAAAGGGCTTGTTGGTCTTCGCCAAGTTTCAGGTATTCCAAAGCCATCGCATAATGCAAAAAAGGGTCGTTGGGCGTATCTTTTAAGAAAAGTTGCAGTTGCTCTAAACGATTGTTGTTCATCAATATTCAATTTACGATTTACGATTTTAGATTTACGATTGGCTTTTAAGAATATGCGATTTACTATTACCTTTGCTTTTTTCAAATGTCTTGTACCATTACAATTCGTCAATAAACTAGAATAAATCGAAGATTGCAAAAACTTCAAATCGTAAATCTAAAATCGCAAATTAATTAACTGTGCAAGAAGAAATTAAAAGGCGAACTAAACAAATTGGCATAGAAATTATCAGGCTAATAGATACTTTGCCAAACAAACCTGCTACTTGGGTGATTTCAAAACAAATTGTACGGAGTGCAACTTCTATTGGTGCAAACTATCGTGCTTCATGTAGAGCAAAATCAACTCTCGATTTCGTCAACAAGTTAAAAATAGTTGAAGAAGAAACCGATGAAACACTCTTTTGGCTTGAGATATTAGAAGATAGCTCGATTATCCATTCCGATAATATAAAAAACATCAAAAAAGAATTAAATGAAATTCTTGCTATCATAGTAGCTTCAATAAATACAATGCGGGAAAAGGTAAATCCCTAATTAATTTACGTTTATAAATTTTAGTTTGGTAATCGTAAATCTAAAATCTAAAATCGTAAATTCTTAATGGTGTTTGTCTTCATCGGAACACAATCCGACAATGGTGTGAAAAACATCGTGCAAACCGGACAAGGCTTTGGTGATAGCGTCATCGGTTGTTCCTTTTTTGTCGATCAGTTTTTGGAGTTTTTTGCTGTCGTTTATCAATTGGTTGATGGTGCTCATCATTTCCTTGCTGCTAAACTCGGCAGGAATTTTTGAAGTTTTTAAGGCTTCTGCTTTCGATACCATTTCACCAATACGGGTTTTAATAGGTTCTAAATTCCCTTCTTCGCTAGGGTGAAAGGTTTGAGCCATTACTTTGTGAAAGTCATTGATGGCAGGCCATTCGTCAAATTTTCCTTTGGGAGCAGCAACATCATATAGCCGGCTGACTTCTTTCCAATTGATTACATTCCAGATAGCACTCAGGTAGTCGCCTCTTTTGTTTTGATACTTGAGATAGTAAGCATGTTCCCAAACATCAATTCCTAAAATGGGGATTCCTTTCACCTCAGAAATATCCATCAACGGATTGTCTTGATTTGGAGAAGAACAAATCGCCAATTTTTTTTCGGGTGTAACGATTAACCAAGCCCAACCTGACCCAAAACGAGTGGCAGCGGCTGCGTTCATTTTAATTTTCAAACTATCCAAACTATATAGTTGCTCTTGAATGGCTTTTGCCAACCGTTCAGAAGGTTGAGTATTTTTTTCGGGCGTAAGAATACTCCAAAATAAAGTGTGGTTGTAATGTCCGCCGGCATTGTTTCGGATAGCAGTGCTAAACTTCGACATACTTTTAAAAATATCTTCGACCGACATATTTGCCGCTTCGGTATCTTTCACTGCATTGTTGAGGTTGTTCACATAAGCCGCATGATGCTTGGTATAGTGAATATTCATCGTTGTCGAATCGATATAAGGCTCTAAGGCATTAAATGCGTAGTCTAAAGTGGGTAAGGTAAACTTAGTTTGTGCAGATGCGCTGTTTAAATTTATAAACAGCATAAATAAAACGGCAAAAGAAATTGCTTTTTTGAGATTCATTGTGTTCGAATTTATTTGGTTATTAAAACAAGAAAATGGATTTAAGGAATATTGGCGGAGGAATTGGTCAATGATTGCCGGATAGCAAGATAGTACTATTCTCCACGAGTTACTTTCGATAACACCCAACGGAAAAAAGTGGGCGATAATCGTTTTAAGTTGAAAAGAAAACGCGACTGGAAGGGATAAATTAATTGAAACTCATTGTTCCCGCAACCGTTTAAGATGCGTTCTGCCATGTCGTCTGCTTTAATTTTGGATTTATTAACCATCTTTTCCCCTCTTTTTACCAACTCAGCACTCCCTTTGCTGTGTTGCATGATATTGGTGCGGAAAAAAGTGGTCATACTGACCGAAACATGAATATTGTAAGATTTAAGCTCGGTCAAAAGGGTTTCGGAAAGTGCAATCACCGCAGCTTTAGTAACATTGTATCCCACCATATTAGGCGGATTGACAAAACCCGCTGCACTTGCTATGTTGAGAATATAGCCATACCCCTGACGTTTCATGGTGGGAATAAAAAAATGACATCCGTGAATGACTCCCATTTGGTTAACCCCGATTATCCATTGCCAATCGGGGATAGAACAAGATTCCATCTTGCCAACATATCCCGAAATACCCGCATTGTTGACCAATAAATCAATGCCTCCTGTTTTTGATAAAAATTCACCAACCACTATCTCATATTCGGCGGCATTTGACACATCTAAACAATAGGAATAGGCTTTGCCCCCCAATGTTTCAATCATTTTGGCGGTTTTTTCCAGTTCCCGTTCATCTGTATCGCATATACCTATATGCCATCGGTCGTAAGCCAATTGTTTACACAAAGCACGACCCAAACCGGAAGCAGCACCTGTAATAAAAGCGCGTTTGTAGGGATATAAAGCAGATAGGCGAAACATAGATGGGGATAAAAGGGATAGATTACTCTTCAGTTTTATTGTCAGTTTCAGGAGTTTCTTCTTTAACGGGTTCTTCCTGATTTAGTTTTTCCTCTTCCGTATTTTGTTTGGGCAAAAGGTTACTAATCACTTCGTTGATTTGCGACATATCGGGCTGCTTTTCCATGGGTTTTCGCTTTGGGTCAAAAACCAGAATCTCTTTTACCGTTTCATTTATCGGAGGAATGTCTGCTTCGGTCAGGGTAATCAGTATTTCTTCGGTAAGTGGTGCTATACTAACAATTCTATTGGCTTGTCGTTCGATGCACTTTTCAAAAAGGTTTCGCGAAACACGCGCATTCCCGAAATTACTCGGACGGTCTTTGCAAACTTTTTCAAAAATAAACAACAGTTTTTCTTCGGCCTCTTCGTCCAATTTAAAATCGGCTTTGCTGGCAAACTGTTTAAAAATCAATACTAATTCTTCGGGAGAATAGTGGTTGAAGAAAAAATATCGGTTAAAACGGGATTGAAGCCCTGGGTTTGATTTGATAAAGGTTTCCATTTCGTCGGGATACCCTGCCACAATCACCACTAATTGTTTGCGGTGATCTTCCATCCTTTTCAACAAGGCTTCAATGGCTTCGTTTCCAAAATCGCGTTTGTCTTCACCTCCTCGGCTCAAAG
This sequence comes from uncultured Bacteroidota bacterium, assembly GCA_937907475.1. Classification (GTDB taxonomy): domain Bacteria; phylum Bacteroidota; class Bacteroidia; order Chitinophagales; family UBA2359; genus UBA2359. The sequence goes on from CALCIK010000030.1 coordinate 10,784, forward strand.
CATAAGCCTCATCTATAAATAACACTCCGTCCAAAGCCGTTTTAACCACTTCATCAACCTTAAGTGCGGTTTGTCCAATATAACCCGCAACAATTCCGGCACGGTCGGTTTCTACAACATGTCCGCGCTTAAGAAATCCGAGATGTTTGTAAATACGCCCCATCAAACGGGCAATCGTAGTTTTACCGGTACCGGGAGGACCCATAAAAACCGAATGAAGGGCACGGTCTTGAGTGGCAAGTCCTTTTTCTTCGCGCACTTTTTGTACCTTCAAAAAATTGATAAGGGTTTTGATTTCGTCTTTTATGTTTTTAAGACCAATGAGTTCGTTTAACTCTGCTATGACATCTTCCATCGTTTCATCGTCATCCACTTCCGTTTGTTTTAAGTTCGGTACTGCTTTTTTGGGTTTGTGAGTCAGTATCCAAACTTCTTTCAACAATTCTTCTTCTTCGGGTATCACATTGCCGTCTGATTTGAGAATAAGTGATGCAAAACGATACAACTGTGCCGAAATGGTCGAAAACAAATCGTGTTCGAGTTTTGACAAGATGACCGGCAATATTAATTCATTTGGGAATTCACTTTTTACATTTAAAATCTTAAAAGATTTTAGTTGGTCAATTCGTTTAGAAAAAACAGGGTTTTGAATCATTTCATTGATACGGCTCAATTTTAAACTGGTCGCCATATCCGATTTGTTAATCAATCGCTCAAAAAGATAGGCTAGCGCAAACTGTTCTCGCCGAGTAACCGAACGGTCAATTTCGCTGCACATTTCATACAATTTGATAGCATCCTGAGCAAACAACTCCCTTGCACTCGGGTCGTTGACGATAATATCGGTCGTATTGCTCATTTTTTGGACTGTTTGTTTAAACGTCTTATCGTTGTCCAATTGTTGGCAAGCATCCATATATATATCGGCTTCATGCTTCAACAAATTTAAAAATTCCTCGTCAATCAGGTCGTTTTGCATGGCATCTTGACTGTTGTTGACTTCGATGTGTATATCATTGTTTCCGTTGACCGGTATTGGTTTGCTGTTTCTGCCAAACCGAGTAATGTTCATGTCTTTTTTTTCATCATAACTCGCTAATTCAACGAGCAGTTTAGCCGTTTTACTTTTCAAATCGTCCGACATATCGGGCAAATCGAGGAGTAACTTACCATTATTATCAAACAACTTTTCCAACTCATGAAAGGGTAAATACCCTTTTGCAAAATGCAAATTGACCGTTGTTAACAAAAAACCGAGGTTGTATGACCCCAAGTTTTTATCGTATAACAAAACAATGTCTTCGGCTGCCATATTCAGTGAAGGAAACTGTGCCGACAAACGAAGAATAGACAATGCCGGAACTCTGGCGTTGAGGTATAAATTTCCTTCTAAGTCTTTAGGGCTGAAGGTTTCGGCAATGAGCTTTTCTATTTTATTAACAGGTATTTTGTTCATTAGATAGTGATGGGAAGTTGTTGTGGGATGGTGTGGTTGTTAAATTATTTGGGGACAAAATTAGTTCGATTTTGAAAACGAACCCAACGCTTTGAAGAAAAACGATGCTAAACGAACAGTAACCTTCAAAAGCCTTATGAAAACTTCAATCCGTCAAAAAAGCATTGCATGTATTTTGCCGCCAAATTAAACAAAATACCTAAGAACTGCTAAAATGCACAACCAAATGCCCTTAAAACAACAAATCGCACCAAAGCCTTCAGGCTAAGGTGCGATAGTTGGGTATAATGATTAGGGAAAGATATCGCTTATCTATCTACGGCAATTGGCGGTTCGTCCTCATCGTCTTGTTTCAACACAATAGTATAGTAGCCCAAATCCATGTTTGTGCCCACTTTAAACGGCATGTATTGTATGCTTTTGCGATGACTATATTTTTCGGGCATGTTGGCATACAGTATTTTGGTTTTAAAGGTAAAGGGATCCACGTTTTCGGGTTCAATATCAACCAAAAACTTGCGGTTGCCTCGCCATTCTTTTCCTCCATCAACGGGTTGATAGGCATAATAAAAAAAGTTGCTCTTCATCCCCTCCGTTTTGTCAAATCCAAGATGGGTGGAAATTTGAGCCGTATATCCCACATCCAAATATATCCAACCTTCGGTAACCCATATATCTTCGACAGTAGTAGCATCCATGCCGATTTTCGTTACTTGGTTATAAGCCACAGCCAACCATACAGGTGCTTCGGATTCGTTAGTACAAAAAAGTTGGGCTTGAATAAATTGGCTGAACAAAACAAGGTTTAAGCAAATTAGAAAAAATGGTCGCATAGTTTAGACATTTGGTGATGTTGTATTTCAATATTCTTATGCCTGCAAAACATGTGCCATTTTAATGATTATGTTGAGTTTGACCACTTTCCGCACCCCTATTTTGTGAAACTGTAGAAATATGATGAATATTATTTCAAACAGGTACTCATAAGTTATGGAAGAGTTTTTTCGGACTGTTAATGTACCACACTCGGGCTTTGTAGCAGGTAAGTTTGATAAATTTTGTGTTGTTTCTTTGACATATAGTTCAATTCCTGCAGATAAAGACCAACAAAAAATTAGTTTCGTTTTATGAATTACAAACAATTTATGGCATCAACCATGTTTGTTAAAAACCCGAACAGTTCGAAGCAATCTTGCTTTTTTTGGCGATATGACTGACTGTTTAGAGATGTTTGGAAAACGAATTCAAAGGTAATTTGCAAAAAACCAAGCAAACCGTTCCCAATCAGGCGAAAGCAGCGACAGGAAAACCCGCAATAAGTTGGATAATTGTTTTGTTTACAGGAATACGCGTCCTGTCAATATTGACCAAAAAAAATATTCATTATCAATGTTAACGACCTACACTACACAAACACATTTTGAGCCGCTTTTCTAATGAAATACAAAATACTACATAATAGAATAGGTGGGTGTGGATTGTAGGCTGTATTGTTAAGTTGGTAGTACGCCTTTCAACTTAGCATGAGGTAAATTTTCAGGAGGCTTGTTCAGACATCGGATATATCTACAAACTGAAGTGTGCAATTAAGCACATTAGTCAGAAAGACTAAATATCCGATGTCTGTACCTCATTTTTAGGCTTAGCCAAACAGTTACAGGTCGGGGCTACTTTTGTACAACTAACCTTTGCCTGATTATGCTGTTGTTGGTTTTCAGCTCAACAATATACCAACCGTTTAGAAAATCGTTCAGTTGAAGATTATATTGAACAGCACTGGTGGTAATAGGGGCAGTAAAAACCAATTTACCTGTGGCATCATATACCCGAATGGCTTGTATTGGTTCAGACACGCTTTCTATAATTACCTCACTACTGGCAGGATTAGGGAACATACGCAGTAATACCGATTCTTGCGGGTTAGCTATATTAGTAATGGTCGCAGTAGCGCTTTGGGTATTAAAAAGCAACATTTCGCCTTCGGTATTCATCATTCCGGCAACTATAATATTGGTTTGCAACTGGGTATTGGGCAAGGCAGTTTCATTTACCCAAAAACGAAGTCGGGCTATTTTGCCATAACCACTAACATTGGTATGGTTGGTGCGGCTAAAAGCTACTTCCAATTTACTACCGTGTTTTTTTACAATATACGTACTTTCTGATTCAGTACCAAGCCAAGTATCATTAAACAGAACCTGCACGTCACCGGCTTCATCTGGTAATTGCAGAATAAATGCGGTGCCATATAGATTTTGTACCGGTAGTTCTGCACTACCAATCAAAATATCGGCTTCTGCCCAAGCGCCAGGAACTAAATCACTTTGGAGCATTTCAATGCTCATAAACGGCGCTTCTTCCTCTATCGCATACTCCTCTTGGTTTTTGGCGTGTGTAAAGTTGTAATTTTGGTCTATAACTGCCAAATCATCGTCATTTACTGTTCCATCTCCGTTACAGTCGGCAAATTTACTGTTAATGTTGATAGTTACGTCAAAGGGGTCATTATAGGCAAAATTAGTATCCCAATCAGGGCAGGTTTGTCCTTCCCATTCGCTGGAGGGGTTGGTTCGGGCAGTACCCGATGCATTATATGCCAACCCTAATGCCAATACATCAAAATTATTAGCAACCCCATCGCGGTTTACATCGCCAGGCCAGACACATCCGCCATTGCAATAGCTGCTCAGGTAAACGGTAGCTGTATCGCAAATAAATATATCGGTAAGGCAAACCACGTAGCGGAATGTATCGGCAAGTTGTACATTATCAGAGGTATAGAGAAAAGTGCCGTCGTACAGATTTTCCAGATTGCCGTTCTGGGGGTATTCGGATATGTAGTAACTCGGAAAAGGAAAAGCAATTACAGGAAAAGCATCGTTGGCACCTACATTTATATATGCATAACCACTTGAATCGGGCAGTTCAATATAGTCGTCCTGAGTCATAACTATATAGTCTTCTATAGGTACATATTCTTGTATAGACACATAAACCTGCACGGTTTCGCAAACGTCAAATTGACCGCAGAGTGTATATTCAAAGCTATAGGAGGTGCCTGAAAAAGTGCTGTCAACCGTCACAGTAATGGTTTGGTCTGTTGGGTTAAAAGAAGCACTTATACCATCAGTGGGCAACGCATTGATGCCGGTAACCATTAGTGTGTCTAAGAACCAGAAACCAAAATCAAAGACCGGACTAAAGGTATAAGAGCTGCCTGTTGCAAGATGAAGATAGTAAGGGTATGTATAAAGGCTGTAAGAATTTATACTCACATATACAGAAGAGGTATCGCAAATTCCGTTGCTACCACAAATAATATAATCAAAGTAGTCGTAAAGATACTGTTGAGTAGTGTCTATATCTTCGTTAAGCGTATATTGGATGGTTCCGTTGTCGTTAACTGTAAGTGTGCCATACTGGGCTGTAGAGGCAATACCACTAAGTGAAAGGGTAATTCCACTATCGGCATAATCGTTGGCAACTACATCAATAGCAGCACTTGGTTGCTGAAAATAGATGTTGGCATAATCCCCAAATGCTTCTACACTGTTGTAGCAATCCAGCATTTCAATAACAATGAATCCTTCGGTACAATACAATTCAGGAGTAGTGGTTTCGCAAACTGTATAACGAATGGTGTCTAAACCCACATACCCTTCATAGGGTGTGTATTGAAATTGGAAAAAGATATCGGTAGAAAACGTACCATGCTGAGGTTGTTGTGTAATGGAAAATTCTGTAAAGTCATTGTTATAATCGTAGTAATTGGGGTACAAAAAAAGCCATTCGGGCGTTTCACTGCAAGCTGTAAAGTATCCGGGATAAGTAATAGGTGGTATATTTTCATCTATAGAACCGGTAAAGTTGAAAGTAACTACAATGTTTGCAGTATCGCACTGTTCATTCCTACAGGCAATATAGCTGAATTGGTCGCCGGCTACCGAGTTAATGTTGGGTGAATAGGTTATAGTATTATCGGAATTAAGTGTAGCAGTGCCAAAAACAGGTGCTGTAATTAAGGTAATGTATGCGCTATCTGCGGCGTTATCGTTATTTAGAGGGGCAATAACCACGGGTTCGTTAAAGTTGAAATAAGCCCAATCATCATAAGCTATATAAAAATTTGAATAATCAATGCCTATGCTGATAGAAACATAGGCTTCGCTACAAAGGTTAAGCACGGTATCACAAATAGTGTAAGTAAAATAATCGTAGGTAACATTCAACGAATTGTCTGCGGTATAGGTAATGGTGTTATCGGGGTTTATGACAGCAGTTCCGAATAAGGGCAATCCTACATCGGTAATTGATACCGATTCTAAATTATCCAGTAAATCATTAGCTAAAACAGCTATTGTTGTTATACTGTCGGGCAGATAAATATTTGCATAATCGTATTGGGCTGTTACGGGCGGGTAACAATCGGTAATGGTAAAGACAATGATCCCCTCAGCACAGTAATCTTCGGGGGTGTTTGTCTCGCATACGATATACCGAAGGGTGTCGGTACCAATAAAACCGTCATTAGTTGGAGTAACTGTCCAATAGGTGTAGTATGATGCTATAAGATTAGCATGTTGTGGGTATTGGGTAATGGTTAGCTGAAGAGAGTCGTAATTATAATCGTAATAATTGGCAGACAAGTATTGTTCGGTGAATGTTTCGCGACATACATGCTGTTCAAAATCCAAGGTAATGGGCGGTATATTAACTTGAATGGTATCGGTAGGGTAAAAATAGAGGTAGAGATTAGCTTCATCGCAACTAAACCCATTGCAAACTTCATAAATCAACATGTCTGTCTGCACAGAGTTAGTATTGGGAGTATAAACCAATATTTCCCCACCCACAATATTTACTGCTCCAAAATTAGGCGGAGTAACAATACTGAGCGTAAGTGGAGCACTAGTAGCATTGTAATCATTGCTTAATACGTTAACACTTACGGAAGTATTGAACCCAAACTGACCGTAATCGTCCTGAGCATAAATAGCACTATCAGGTAGAAGGATGAGGTCTAATGAAACCCACACCATAGCCGAATCGCAGATCCCGTTGCTGCATAGGTAATACGTAAAATAATCATAAGAAAAAGGGGGTATCGCTCCGCTACCTTCTACAAAGGTATAGTAAATAAGGTTGTCAATGGGGTCGACTATTGTGTTACCGAACATAGGCTGCCCTACTGAAACGGTGACCGGAAGGTCATAAAAATCGTTGTTCAATACGAGTATTGGAAGGGTTTCGGTGGGATAAACGTAATATGCACTGTCATCGTAAGCATCGGGAGGAAGTTGGGCGAATGAGTGATTTGCTGAAATAAAAAAAAAGCCGCGATAGTTAACATGAATTGTTTCATTGATTTGCGAGTTTTGAGTATTAAAAATACGTTTTTACTTTGTGATTAGATTAACGCATGATTAACACAAGACGCGAGTTTGTGTTTTAACATAACACTCAAATAGTTAGTTAGCTGACATTTACAAGTCTTTACCACAACCAATTTGCTTTGTTAGTCTTTGTCTTCAGGAACTAAACTATCTGTCTAAAAAACAACATCAAGTTTATCACACATGCCTGCTACTAAGCCAGAGTGTGATATTTTAACACTACGAAATAACTCTTCCATAAATTATGATTGTCTGTTTAGAACAATAATCATCATAAATCCCTAATTTTACAAACTATGAGTGCGAAAAGTAGGGTTACTCATCGTTAACAGTAGTATGTGTTTGGGTTTGGACATCAAAAACCACTGTAAAGCCTTTCTTTCTGCCAGGGTACTCGCGAATACTCATCGTTACGTATCGGCTATCTTCTGACCATTTTACCGAATCAGCACTAAACATGCCGCCTAAACTGTAAAGTTCTTCGTTGGTCGCTACTTCTATCAAGATAGGGTTATCTACCCAATGCGACATGCGCATTTCAAAACTTGAAAAGACTACTTTGTATTTGCCATCCGGCGAAAAAACGGGTTGTGCCATGTTACTTTGATATTTAGATGTGGCAATTTAATTCCATCTTCCTCTACCTGAAATTAATATTATTATCGCAAAAAGTCCGTAAAGTGTAAGTAAAAAATATGGAAAGCCCACTATAAGCAAAGCCTGAAAAGTAGTGGCAAATTTCTTTTTAAGAATATAACCGATAACGGAGATAACTATGAATACTGCCGCCAAAGCTAAATAGCGAGCACTAAAGAAAAAAGATTCAGTATGACCAAGCCTTTTATTGGCGAAATAAACAAAAACATGCATGGCCGATTGATAGGAAAAATAAACTGCTGCCAGACAATCAAGGTAGAAAGCAATCCAAAATGCTTGTTGCATAGAATTGGGATTTATTATTTTTGATGTTAGATTTTAGACTTAAGAATTTAGAGTTTAGATTGTCTTTAGTCTTTAGTCTTTAGTCTAAAAAAACCTATTTAACAACAATGGTTTTAACGTTGGTAAATTCTTTGATACCGAATTCACCCAACTCTCTTCCAAATCCTGAATGTTTGATGCCACCGAAAGGCAATCCGGGATGACTGACTACCATTTCATTGATAAATACACTGCCTGCCTGAATTTGTCTGGCCAATCGCAAAGCTTTGTCTGTGTCGGTTGTCCAAATAGATGCTCCGAGTCCGTATTTGGTCTTATTGGCAAGTTCTATGGCTTCGTTGACGGTTTTTGCGGTAATAACAGAAGCTACCGGACCAAAAACCTCTTGGTCAAAAACAGGCATACCGGGTCGAACTTTAACCAATAGGGTGGGATTGAAAAAAGCCCCGGAAGCCCCATGAGGTTTCCCCCCACCAATCAAAGCTTGTGCGCCAAGTCGCATAGATTCTTTTACTTGTTTTTCTAAATTATCCGCTAAATCCTGACGAGCCATAGGGCCAATATCCACAGAAGCATCAGTTGGATCTCCCATTTTTAATTGTAACAGTTCATCAACATATTCCCTGACAAAGTCGCTGAAAACCGTTTCCATGACGATAAACCTTTTTGCAGCGATACAACTTTGCCCGCAATTTGTCATTCGAGCGCGAACAGCAGTTCTAGCGGCCTCTTTAACATTAGCATCTTCCAATACAATAAATGGGTCGCTTCCGCCAAGTTCAAGCACTGTTTTTTTAATGCTTCGCCCGGCTAATTCACCTATTCTTGAGCCTGCCGTTTCGCTTCCGGTGAGTGTAACAGCCGCAATCTGCTGACTTTCAATCACCCACTTGATTTTGTTGTGGTCAATAAAAAGATTTTGCAATACCCCTTCAGGGAAAGTAGCTTGTAAAAAAAGGTCTTCTATGAGTTTTGCACATTGCGGTACGTTGGCAGCGTGTTTGAGGAGCACTACATTACCGGACATAATTGCAGGAACAACCGCTCGAAAAACTTGCCAAAAAGGAAAATTCCAAGGCATAATAGCCAAAACAACTCCCAAAGGCTGATAACTAATCATGCTCGAAGAGTAGCTTGTTGTAACGGTTTGTTCGGCCAGAAAAAATTTGGCGTTTTCTGCATAATAACGACAGCACTTCACACATTTTTCTATTTCAGCAATCGCTTCTTTGATGGGCTTACCCATTTCGAGGGTAATTATTTGGGCGCAGAAAAGCTTTTTGTTTTCCAATAAATCGGCCAAAGCATTCATGCGTTTGCTTCTGATGGTAATGGTGCCGGTACGGTTGATGTCAAACCCCGATTCTGTTTTTTTAAGAATGGCTTGTGCTTGTCGCCATGAGTGTACAGGATACCGTTTTACAAGTTGGTTGTTGACAGGGTTAATCGTTTCAAAGCGCATAAACTGATAGTTAAATTAGATTTCAGAGTGGGGTTAAAAATACAAGGGTGCTTCTAACAAACTTAGTTTGTTATTGTATCTCTCAATACTTTTTAACCCAGTATGGACGAGATTTGTTAAATTAGGTTACAGTTATTGACGTAAGACAAAACGATATAATCCAAAAGTTTGTTTGGGGGCTGCCTTTTTTCAGTATGATTGGTATTCTAACCGGCAATCGAGTTGCTTTTTACATAGTGCAATAAATTCTACACAGTGATTTTAGGTCTTACTAGGGCGTTACAGATTTCTGAGCTATCTTTCTTTCACTGCTATTCTTGATTTTCTTTTCATATTGCTGCAAATACAACAACAAAGAACACCTAAGTAGTTGAATGTGATTTGAACGGATTAATATAAACATGAACTAGTTAATATTAAGTACGACCCGATAAAATAGAGGGTGGAGGGAAAAAGAGTAAGCAGCAACTGTTTTCAACTCATAAATCACAAAATTCAAAACTTTTGTCAAGTTGCTATCAGGGTAGTTACATAAACAGCTATTGGTAACTTGTAATGAATGGGTTTCCATGGACTAAAGACAATCCCATAATAAAGCTAACTAATGTCTTATTGCGAATGGCATTAAAACCAAGAATACGGAGATTTCCTAATATTTTACAGTTCTTTTTTTTGCTAAGCATCTCAATTTCTGTAGTCACTTTTAATAAATAGTGAACTTTTTATAAAAAAATGTCCAAAGTCTGAAGAATGCGTATGTTTGCACTAAATTTGCATTCAATCTGTGCATGCTTTTATAAAATAATTGTCAAATAAATATTTAAATTTTCAATATTAAATCTAAACTTTTAGCTCTATATTGACAATTGACTTGGTTCAAATTGTTGCTATCACAGTTTTATAAAATTCAATAGCTTAACGCCTTTAAAAGGTCAATGAGTATTAAATGAATAAATCGAATGTAATAGTTTTACAGTTTAAACATCTTATACTGTATTTGCAGCTATCTAAATTGAAAAAAAACAACTACTGTTTTTTTCAATTAGTGCTGTAGTTTGATAGTATTCTAAATCTTTTATTGGGGGTTTGGTTTGAAATAGCCAAGGTCGTGATAATAGAAAGTCCAAACTTGCTTTTTACTAAATTTTGCTAATCCAAATATCTCTTTTACTAAATAAATAACTCCAGCCATGAACATCTCTAAGCCAAATATTACAACTATAGTAATGTTTTTAATTGCTATTCTTTTTAGTGAACATATTCATGCTCAACCATGTACAGCAAGCACAACCGGAATTAGTGCAAATGGCCCAACCGGTTTTTGTTCCGGAGAAAATGTAATACTAAATGCCGGCAGTTTTAGTAGTTATCAATGGAATGCTTTGGCAGGCAATGCTACAACCCAAACCATTACTGCCTCAATAGGTGGTATCTATAGGGCTACGGTTACCGATGCTTTAAGCTGTACTGCAATAGCCTCAAAACTAGTAACTGTTTACCCTGTTCCCCCAATAAATTTCAGCGGGCTTAACAGTAGTTATTGTACATATAGTGCGTTTTCTTTACTTACCGGAAGTCGAGCACCTGAAGGAACTTTTACAGGTCCGGGAATTACCGATAATGCTGACGGAACAGCTATATTTGATCCATCAACAGCAGGTAGTGGGGGTACTGTTTCCTATTCTTACATTAGCAATAATATATGGGCACAAGTTGCAAAAGGACTATCGCATAACATTGGTATCAAAACCGATGGAACTATTTGGGCATGGGGGTACAATTTTTATGGTCAATTAGGCGACGGTACAAATGGAACCGGTACTGACAAAAGCACACCTGTACAGCTAGATACAACAACAAATTGGGTAATGGCAGCGGGTGGTGAGTTTCATAGCTTAGCACTTAAGTCAAACGGAACATTATGGGCATGGGGAAGAAACAATTCAGGACAATTAGGAGATAATACCTTAATCAATAAGAATACTCCCGTTCAAGTGGGTACTGATACAAATTGGTTGCTGGTATCAGCCAATGGAAACCACACCCTAGCCATAAAAACAGATGGAACCCTTTGGGCATGGGGTAATAACGGTTTTGGGCAGGTTGGAGATGGGACAAATACGAATAGAAAAATACCGGTAAAAATTGGTTCTGCTACAAATTGGGCACAAATTTCTGCTGGTAACACACATAGTCTTGCGCTTAAAACGGATGGAAGTTTATGGGCTTGGGGAAGGAATAACACAGGGCAATTAGGAGATGGCACAAATCTTAATAAAAACAACCCCGTACAAATTGGTGCATCTACTAACTGGGAGCATATTGCTGCCGGTTGGTACCATAACTTGGCAATAAAATCTGACGGAACTCTATGGGCTTGGGGGCTTAACGATAATGGCCAATTAGGAAATTCGAGTTACACCAACGAAAATACCCCTAATCAAATAGGCGCTTCAACGGACTGGACACAAGTTGCAGGAGGTGGTTATCATAGCCTTGCCTTAAAAACAGATAGTACACTTTGGGCATGGGGCAGAAACGTTGAAGGTCAATTAGGGGATGGAACAAATGTTGGTCAAGATTTACCAATACAAATTGGAACCGATAATTATTGGGTTCAAGTTGTAGCAGGAGGAAATCATAGCCTTGCATTAAATAATGAGCTAGAACTTTGGTCATGGGGGTTTAACGATAAAGGTCAGTTAGGTGATGGAACTAATATAAATAGGGCTAGCGGTGTAAAAGTTATATCCTCTTTTACCGGATCGGGTTGCTATTCAGTATTTTCACAAAACGTAACAATTGATGAAGTTATATCAGGCATCACCAACAATTCCGGAACCACCGAATTGACTTGTGACGTTACAAGCATTAGTCTAACGGCTACCGGTGGAGTAAGCTATCTTTGGGATGACATTTCTGTAGATGATGACAGAACGGTCAATGCTCCCGGCACTTATTCCGTGACTGTTACCGGAGCAAACGGTTGTACCGCTTCCACTTTCATCGTTATCACACAAGACATCACTGAGCCAACTGCAGGCATCACCAACAATTCCGGAACCACCGAATTGACTTGTGACGTTACAAGCATTAGTCTAACGGCTACCGGTGGAGTAAGCTATCTTTGGGATGACAATTCTAACGATGATGACAGAACGGTCAATGCTCCCGGTACTTATTCCGTGACTGTTACCGGAGCAAACGGTTGTACCGCTTCCACTTTCATCGTTATCACACAAGACATCACTGAGCCAACTGCAGGCATCACCAACAATTCCGGAACCACCGAATTGACTTGTGATGTAATAAGCATTAGTCTCACGGCTACCGGTGGTGTAAGCTATATTTGGGATGACAATTCTAACGATGATGACAGAA
>CALCIK010000031.1 GCA_937907475.1 uncultured Bacteroidota bacterium
CCGCTCCCAACATATCCATTACCGGCAATGCCAATGTTTGTTCCGGAAGCACCATTAATTTAATCGCTTCGGGTGGCGGCACTTATAGTTGGGGCGGTCCGGGTGGTTATTCAAAAACCGGAAGTATCGTTTCCCGTAACAGTGCCACTGTTGGTATGAGTGGCACCTATACCGTTACCGTAACCGGAAGCGGCGGTTGCACGGCTACTGCAAGCATTGTCGTTACAGTAGCCCCCTGCGGGTCAAAAACATCGGGCAACGAAATGACAACAGAATCCCTAACCGCTTACCCCAACCCCACCAATGGTGAAACAACCATTTCCTTTACCACTCCTATCGCCGAACAGATAACCTTATCCGTTTATGCCGTAGATGGCAGGGAGGTAGCTGTATTGTTTAACGATACCACAGCAGCCGATACCACTTACGAGTTGATGTTGGATATGAACCCACTACCTTCGGGCACGTACTATGCCGTGTTGCGACATGCCAATGGTGCTACGGAACAGATTAGAGTGATGGTGGTGAGGTAGGTTAAGAATTTACGATCTTAGATTTACTATTTGAAAAATGCAATGGGCAATTGTCAATATTTGATTGGCGATTGCCCATTTGTATTTTATAGATGGTAATGCGCAACGGGTAATTTACGATTTACGATCTTAGATTTATGATTGGCAAGAAACACTGCATATTCAACCACGAAGGGGTGAAATGATTGTAGAAACATCGCCACTATTTATAAATCGTCAGTGGGAATACCGATAACGGTGGTCTGGTACATTCAATCTGTTTTTTACTCACTCCCCCGGCCCCCTCTCTCTCAAAAATGCAACAACATAGAAGGTTTATTTCAAGATTTGTCGGAGCATTTTTGGCAAAGAGGGGGGGGCTTACCTTTCCCTTCCACGAAATAAATCGGTCGATAAAACCTTTTTTGAGGGATGAGTTCTTACTCCCCTCCCTGAAACTTGTTTTAGGGAGGGGCCGGGGAGGGTAAAAAACTGTATGTATGACCCTAAGAGTTCTAAGATGTTTGGTTGATTTTTTGATAACTCACCATCATATTCAGAGATGTCATAATTATGGTCAATCCAAAATTGGATATGAACCTTATTACCTTCATAATACCATGACATCAAATAAATTCGAAAACCTTATTGCTTTATAAAAACTCGGTTCATAAGGTAATAAGGTTGCGATGGCGAATTGATTACCAAACTTTATCGCGATTTAACAAAGGTAAATTATGTCAATAGTTCACTGAATTTTAACGAACTATTGCTTTTTGGAACGCTGATGACTCGGATGCAAGCAACGCGGAAGAACGCAGATTTTTAATCAACAAAGGAAAATCCGTGAAAATCAGCGTTTGAAAATCCGTGTCATCCGCGTGCTATAAATTATTTAAGTGTTGAGAATGAGAATGAAGCAAGCGTGTAGCCTTTAGTAGATGAAATCTTTGTAGGATAGAAGAGTGGATGTAACTAATTGTCATGAGCGTTCCCAACTATCCAAAGCTAAAGATGAGATGCATTCATTCACCATTCACTGTTTCGACAGGCTCAACAATCATTGACAATTCACCATTGACAATTCACAAAGACACCGTTCTCAGTTTCGACAGGCTCAACAATCATTGACCATTCACCATTGACAATTCACAAAGACACCATTCACTGTTTCGACAGGCTCAACAACCTTTGACCATTCACAATTCACAAAGACACCGTTCTCTGTTTCGACAGACTCAACAACCATTCACAATTCACAATTCACAATTCACAATTCACAATTCACAAAGCCACCATGTAATTTGCCGCCTCCTAAATCTACCTATCGGGTAACACTGCCGATTGTTTTTCACCAAACCATGTTGCGGACATGATAGATTTTTCCCAGTTGGATTTTTACGCTCGCATTTTTAAGGGACTGCGGCTTGAAGATGTCAAAGATGTGATGGGTTTGTTCAAATTTGTACACCTGCAACCCGGAGAAGTGTTTCTGAAAGAGGGTGCCACGCGCAAGTATGTCGGGTATATCAGAAAGGGATTGATAAGAGCCTATACCATTAACGAAAAGGGAGACGATATTACCTTTCTCCTGCTTTGCGAAAACCAAATAGTAGCTTCGCACGATATTATTTTGCTCAACCAACCTTCGAGATTTTGCTACGAAGCCTTAGAGCCTACCGAAATCCTGCAACTGGATTTTCCCCTTATCCAAACCATTTTACAGCGAAACCCCAAAATGGACGAATCGCGCAAGGATTTTCTACATCAAATGCTGCGCGATTCTTTAACACATTTAGAAAGCTTTGTGCTGTTCTCGCCGGAGGAACGCTATATCAATTTTGTAAAATCAAATCCCGATATTGTCAATCGGGTGCCGGATAAGTACATCGCCCATGTCTTGGGCATCACTCCCGTTTCGTTGAGCCGCATCAGAAAAAGAATTGCCCAACGAAAACGGTAATTATCTTTTGTTAATCACTCCGCCGGCTACGTTGCGGTAACTTTGCATGAAACAAAAGCAATACCGCCATGGAAATCTTTTTCACCTACCTTTTTGGACTTACTTCCTCATTACTGAAGTATTTTATTTTTGCCGGCATTCCGTTTCTAATTTTTTACAAGTTGTTTGCCAATCGGTTTCAACGGGCTAAAATCCAACAACGGACTGCAAAAAGGAAAGACTTTAGCCGCGAAATTCTATATTCTTTACAGACATCCTTAGTATTTGTACTTTTACTGATCGTAATTACTGCCACACCATTAGTACAATATACCCGCATCTACGAAAACCTGACGGATTACCCTATTTGGTGGATTCCGGTAAGTTTAATACTCATGCTCATGGTACACGACACCTATTTTTATTGGCTTCACCGGTTGATGCATCTGCCTGCATTGTTTAAAACCGTACATGCCGTACACCATAAATCGGTATCGCCTTCACCTTGGGCCTCGCGGGCTTTTCATGTAATAGAGGCTGTGGCAGAATACATGATTGCGCCGATTGTCTTGTTTCTGTTTCCGGCACACGTGCTAACGCTCATTGCTTTTGGTGTCTGTATCATGATCATCAATGTTTACGGACATCTTGGCTTCGAAATAGCACCCAAATGGTTCAGGAATACTTGGGCATTTGAAATTCTGAATACCTCTGTTCATCATAACCTGCATCATGCCAAATTTAAAGGCAACTATGGTTTGTACTTTAGGTTTTGGGATAGAATAATGAAAACCGAAAACCCCGATTACGTAAAGGAATACGACAAAATTCAGGAAAAGCGTTTTGGGTCATCTACCCAAGTTGCACCTTCCGATATAGTTGGCAATGAGCCGGAAGTGGCATTGCAAGGATAGTATGTAAAGGTTTGAACTTCTTCTGCTTACATCTTACTGGGAGACCTATCAAACTCATCGGTAAACACACGGCTGGGAATGGAAATTTTTATATCCACCAATAATATATCGTCGTGGATACACTGACTATGGTTGGAATGGACACATACAATGATGGGGATATCAGGTTGTAGAAACGCAACGCGCCGCGTCTCTACAACTAACACGATATTACTAAAACACGAATAGCCGGTGGAAACAACCACCCACCAACCGCCAAAGGTAATGCCCCCCAATCTATGCTTTAAACTATGATTTGCGGTACACCTCTATTGCCGCTTTAATCTGCCGGGCGGCGTTGGCAAAGGCCTTGTCTTTGTCTTTCTTGGCGGCGCTATTGAGCGGCTTACCGCCATTG
Source organism: uncultured Bacteroidota bacterium (assembly GCA_937907475.1). GTDB lineage: Bacteria > Bacteroidota > Bacteroidia > Chitinophagales > UBA2359 > UBA2359. Next base: position 3,766 of record CALCIK010000031.1, read on the forward strand.
ACTGCCTGAATATTTGCCAACTGCTCTTCCCACTCCCAAGTACAATCGCGTACTACAATGGGAATGACAAGTTGCCCTTGGGCTTGTTTTTCCATGATAATGGGCATTTCCTTTTCCCAAATGTATTTTTTGCGGTCGGCTATGAAATCGGAGCTTAGGAGTAGCAACACTACATGGGCATCATACAAGTGTTGTTCAATTTCTTGGTTCCAGTCTTCGCCTGCCAAAATTTCTTGGTCGTACCAAATGGCGAGTTTTTTTTGCCTTACTAAAGGATCGAGTTGGTCTTTAAGGGTTTGTAAGTGTTCGCGGTCTTCTTGGGCGTAAGAAACAAATACCTGAATAACCCCCTCTTGCCGCCCGCGCGAATTCAACTTTGTAGATTGTAATAAGGCGCGAATATCCTGATACTTCCGGCTGGTTTGGCAACGTTCCTGAGTTTCGCCGTCTGCCATCAAGTCTTGTAAGTAATTGTAGTCAAAATAATGGGGATCGTTGCTGTCGAGGCAAAGGTTGCAGCGGCAGGGAATTAGTTTGTCCACCTGCAAATTAAACCCTTTATCCAAAAAACTTTGGTGAATGGCATCGAGCGCATCTATGATGCTGTTGAGCAAATTGCTGTTGCGCTCGGCACTTGCCACTACTTTAATGATGTTTTCGCTAAACACCTCATGCACCAAAGCCGTTTCGTCTCGGTACGACAAAAAAACGGCATCATTCCACACTTTGCCCGATACAATCTTGTTTTTCTGCTTGCAAATGAGGCGCGTAATAATGCCTTTGGGCATAAACTTGTACCGGTAAAGCATCTGCACCCCTTTGTCTATGTTTGGCATTTCTTCGGCGGCGGGCAGGCGTTGCGGCACAATATAGAGATGCTCGTTGTCTTGCACCTTGTAGCACAATTCAAAAAGCTCCATGAGCAACAACAAGTTGCCGCGCATGGCTTGGTAATCTTCACCCTGCCAAATGTTGCGCAAATGGTGGGAGTCCAAATAGCCGTCCTTTGCATCATCGGAATACAACAACTCAAATAGGGCATCAATAATCCATTTAGGGCGCAAAAACACATAATCGCGTAATTGGGCATGGTCGGGATAGTGCAGACAAATACCGACTGCTGTATAGGCATTGGCATAGTCGGTAGCGCTTGCTTCCGACAAACCTTCTTCTTGGCAAATTGCCAAATACCGATCCCAAGTGATGTAGTGTTTTTGCGGCTGTAGGGCTAATTCCTCTAAGCGTTGACGAACCTGCACAAAAGACCGCGCAAAAATGCGCTGCACCGTAGGAATGGCTAAGGCGTGTTGCACAATGGCGCGCACTAATTCATCGTATTGTGGGCGATGCTCAAGGGCAACCTTGCTGATGTCTAACCGATGAAAAGGATTGACCACATTGGGAAACCGTTCTCTGATACCGGCGGCATTTTTAATGTCCTCAGCATGCCCTTGTTTTTGGTTTTGCACAATCAGCACTTGGCTGTTATTGCCCAACAACTCAATAATATTGAGCCAATACTGAAAATTGGGGTTTTGTTCGCGGTCGTTGCTCAATAAAATATACAAGGCATTGCCCGTCAAAAAAAACTGATGGGCAAAGTGCTGAATGTTCTGCCCACCAAAATCCCAATAATTGATTTTAAGCGGTTTATTTTCTTGACAAGGATATTCCTTTTGGGCAATTTCTATGGTGCGGGTGGTATTATCGGGCGGCGGCATGGGGTCATTGGGATCGAGAAGTTTTACTTTCAATGATGTTTTGCCCGAATTGCCCTGCCCTACCAACAATACTTTTGCCTCTAACAATTTTTCTTCGCCTTTTTCTAACTCCGCAAAATATCGCAATGCCGACTCCGTTCCCTGCTCCACAATTTCCACAGGCGGAATTTGTAGGGGGTTGTCTTTTACATTAATCTCCCCTTCTTTTGTAGCATTCGAACCTTTCAGCACCAATTGTAACGGCTCTTTGCGCTGTAACAAGGGCAGCAAGGGCAATAGGTCGGTTATTTGATTATCTAAAAGGAGTAATTGCGTCAAATTCACTAAACCCGATAGCGGCGATAGGTCGGAGATTTGATTATCGTGAAGGTATAATTTCGTCAAATTCATCAAACCCGATAGCGGCGATAGGTCGCTGATTTGATTTCTGAATAAATTTAAATCCGTCAAATTCACCAAACCCGATAGCGGCGACAGGTCGCTGATTTGATTTCTGAATAAATTTAATTGCGTCAAATTCACCAAACTCGATAGCGGCGATAGGTCGGTGATATTATTTTCGCGAAGGACTAATTGCGTCAAATTTACCAAACCCGATAGCGGCGATAGGTCGCTGATATTATTTTGCCATAAAAGTAATTGCGTCAAATTCGCCAAACCCGATAGGGGCGATAAGTCGGTGATTTCATTAGAGCGAAGGTATAATTGCGTCAAATTCACCAAACCCGATAGGGGCGATAGGTCGGTGATACCCCATTTATTAAACAAACCTCCTCCACAAATCAATACCCGCAACTTTTTTAACCGCCCCATAGCTTGGGGCAGTTTGTTTAATTTATTGCCATCGCCTGTGTTTTGGCTCTCTTTTCCTTCCCAGTTTTTTTCTTCTTCATTCCATTCCCCCCACTCATTACTCAACACCAACTCCTCCATGTGGGTCAGTTCAAAAAGCTCGGGTACTTGGGTGTTGAGGTCGGTTAGTCCGCACTTGCCAAGTTCTAAGCGCGTCCATTTTTCGGCTTTGGCTTGGGCTATGAGTTGTTTGGCTTTATGTGACAAGCTTTCAAAATACTTCAACACCGCCTCCCTCCCCTGCTCCACAATTTCCACAGGCGGGATTTGTAAAGGGTTGCGTTTTACATTGATCATACCTCTATTTGTTTCATACACTTCTTTCAGCACCAATTGCAGCGGCTCTTCTTTGCGCTGTAACAAGGGCAGCAAGGGCGATAGGTCGGTGATTTGATTTTCGCTAAGGTCTAATTCCGTCAATTTCGCCAAACCCGATAGGGGCGAAAGGTCGGTGATTTGATTATAGTGAAGATTTAATTCTGTCAAATTTGCCAAACCCGATAGGGGCGATAGGTTGGTGATTTTAGTAGATATAAGGTCTAATTGCGTCAAATTCACCAAACCCAATAAGGGACTTAGGTCGGTGATTTGATTAAAGCGAAGGACTAATTGCATCAAATTCACCAAACCCGATAGGGGCGATAGGTCGATGATTTTAGTAGCGCTAAAGTTTAATTGCGTCAAATTCGCCAAACCCGATAGGGGCAATAGGTCGGTGATTGGGTTATTGATAAGGTATAATTGCGTCAAATTCACCAAACCCGATAGCGGCGATAGGTCGGTGATTAGATTAAAGCTAAGGTTTAATTGCGTCAAATTCGCCAAACCCGATAGCGGCGATAGGTCGGTGGTTTGATTATGGCTAAGGCCTAATTCCGTCAAATTCACCAAACCCGATAGCGGCGATAGGTTGGTGATTAGATTAAAGTTAAGGTTTAATTCCGTCAAATTCGCCAAACCCGATAGGTGCGATAGGTCGGTGATTTTATTTTGCCATAATTTTAAATGCGTCAAACTCACCAAACTCGATAGGGGGGATAGGTTGATGATTTGATTATCGGTAACGTTTAATTGTATCAACTTCACCAAACCCGATAGGGGTGATAGGTCGGTGATTTGATTTTGCTCTAAATTTAATAGCGTCAAATTCACCAAACCCGATAGG
>CALCIK010000032.1 GCA_937907475.1 uncultured Bacteroidota bacterium
ATTTTGGGAGTTGAATCCAACTCAAATTCTTGTAAAGCTATTTCAGGCACGGTCAACGTAATAACTCATAACTCATAACTCATAACTCATAACTAAATGAAGTCCATCCTCACCTATACGCTAATACTACTTACCCTACCCTACATCTCGATGACCAACAAATCTGCCTACGAAATCTTTACCAAAGAAGGCAAAGTAACCACTTACGAGCAACTGTTAAAACAAGCTCAAAGTGCTGATGTCATTCTATTTGGTGAACTACATAACAACCCAATATGCCATTGGCTGCAATTGGAACTAACCAAAGACCTGCATCAAAGCATTGGGAGCAACTTAATTTTGGGAGCGGAGATGATGGAGTCCGATAATCAATTGCTCATTGATGAATATCTGAAAGGGCAGATTAGCAAGAAAAGTTTTGAAGATGAAGCGCGGTTATGGAAAAATTATGCAACCGATTACAAGCCCTTATTGGAGTTTGCCAAAACCAATCAATTACCCTTCATAGCTACAAACATCCCTCGCAGGTATGCCTCAGCAGTATTTACCGGTGGCATTGAAGTACTAAACCAACTCAGCACGACAGCAAAACAATTTATTGCCCCTCTTCCTATTGAAATAGACTTAGCCCTTCCCGGCTACCAAGCTATGTTAGAGATGGGTGGACATGGTGCTGAAAATGCAGAAAACATGCCCAAAGCACAGGCGGTAAAAGATGCAACAATGGCTCATTTTATCCTACAAAAAACGGGTAAAGGCAAACAATTCATCCATTACCACGGCACCTACCATTCTAACAACTACGAAGGCATCGTTTGGTATTTGAAAAAACAAAACCCCAAGCTAAAGATTTTAACCATCGGCAGCGTAGAACAGACAAACATCAATAGTTTAGAAGAAGAGAATTTAAATTTGGCAGACTTTATACTTTGCATTCCCGAAAACATGACCAAAACGCATTAGTCAAATGAAATTGTTGGGAGTTTGTGCTTAAATGTATTTTAGTTTACCCTTAAAATCTTCCAATTTTGCGTATCCCTTTTGCTGCATGATGTCTTGCAATTCTTTTGCTAATCGGGTAAAACAGGCTACGCCTTCCCGCATGAGTTGCGTACCAATTTGAACCGCCGAAGCTCCACAAAGGATGTGTTCAAAAGCATCTTGACCATTTTTCACCCCTCCGCAACCGATGATTTGAATATGAGAGGGCAATAAGCGGTAAAACTGATGCACATTTGCCAAGGCAGTGGGTTTCACATAATCTCCGCCCAAACCGCCATAACCGTTTTTAGGTTTAATCACCACGGTTTCCGTAAGCGGGTCAATGACTAAACCATTGCCGATACTATTAATACAGGTAACAAATGTGAGCGGATATTGCGACAAAATGGCCGCTACCTGTTCAAAATGAATGATGTCAAAATAAGGCGGTAATTTCACCCCTAAAGGTCGCTTAACAAGTGGGCAAACAGCATCTAACACGCGTCTTACCTGTTCAAAATCATAACCGGTTTGAGGCTTTCCGGGAACATTGGGACAAGAGAGGTTTAATTCGATGGCTGCTATCGCATTTTCACCGCTCAATTGGGTAATCATTAGGACGTTTTCTTCTAAACTCAATCCCGATACCGATACAAAATAAGGTTTGCCGGTATTTAATGCGGCATGTTTTTTGGCATGTTCGGCATAAAATCGGCAGCCTTGATTGGGCAAACCCATAGAGTTGATACTGCCAAATTGGGTTTCGTAGTAACGGGGACTTGGATTACCTTCGCGATATTCAAGTGTGCAACTCTTCGACAAAACCGCACCGGCATCGCTTGAGGCTAATGCAAACAGCTCATCTTCCTCCGCACATCGGGCACCCGATGCGTTGTAAAAGCATGAAGACAAGTCAATACTTCCTATCTGAGTGGCTATTGAGGGCATTTCCATATTGGTAAAGGTAAGATAATTTGCAGTCAACAAATCAAATAGAAGAATGAAAATGGGTAAATGAAAGGAGCAAGTTTTGAAAAATCACATCCTCCATTTTACCTATTCCATTTAGGTGCATTGTCCGGTATTTCCTTATATAGTTCAGACAAATGTTCGTGATATTCTACTTCTATCGTGTGCCTATGCGATTCGGTATATCTCTTTTTGATGCGATGAAGGTCTTTCTCAATCTCTTTCGATAAATTTGTGGGGAGTTGGTAATTACCCGCCACGTAATTAGCCACTAACTTGGCATGAGCATCGGATAAAGGCCAAATACAACCCATAGGCTGCACCAAACCGATAAAAAATAAATTATGGAAAGTGGGGTGAAATACCCGTTTATATAAAGGCACTTCATTAGAAGAATAATCCACCAATTGTTTGTCAAAAAACGGGAAGGTGATGTTAAATCCAGTAGCGGCAATAATGCAATCATATTCTTCCGCACGTCCGTCTTTGAAACAAACTTTCAGTCCTTCAAAATGATCAATATCTGTGCGGGGGTGTATTTTTCCATGCCTGAGCATATACAACAACTCCGAGTTGGCAGTTGGATGCGCTCCTAAAATATTATGCTTCGGCTTTTGAAGGCCATACATAGCCATATCCCCAACAAATAAACGATGGGTAAACTGCAAAAGAGGTTGGCGAATCCATCTTGGAAGTTTGATAAAACGCGCATGAATGGTGTCTGAAGGAACCCCGAACATAAATTTGGGGACAATGTAATACCCCCTTCGCATACTGATGCCGGTAAATGCAGAAGTTCGGGAAGTTTCAACTGCTACATCGCAGGCAGAATTACCGCCGCCAATCACCAACACCCGCTTCCCTTTAAATGGCTGATTGTTTTTAAACTCGTGCGAGTGCAGCATTTGCCCGGTATATTGACCTGCATAGTTCGGCAAACGCGGGTTCCAATGATGCCCATTGGCGACAACTAAGTAATCAAACAATTGGATACTGCCATCATGAAGCGTGATTTGCCATTGTTGACCATCGTATACCGGCTCTGCTTTTTGCACTTCCGAATTGAACTGAATATAGTCATACACCCCAAAATGTTGGGCATAGTTTCTGAAATAACGAAGCAATTGCTCATGAGACGGGTAGTCGGGGTAATCATCGGGCATGGGAAAACCATCGTATTCCGACAACTTTTTGGAACTGATGATATGTGTCGTTTCATACACACTCGAATGGCTTACCTCTGGGGAGAAAATCCAATTACCGCCCACATCGCTGTTCTTTTCATAGCAAATAATATTGGTCAAACCCGCTTGAAGCAGGTTTTTTACCGCCGTAATTCCCGATGGCCCCGCACCGATAACACAAATTCGGTAGGATGTCTGTTTGTTTGTTTTGTTCATACGTCAAAGGTAATGGTCTTATCAATGGTTTACTATTCCTGTCATTTTCAATCAAAACTATACCGGTCGTTTCCGGTATTGTTGGGCATTTTGCAGCACGGTTGTTTCGTTGTATTGCCTGAAAAACATCCAACCCAACAAGCAAAAACCGGCAGCTACAACAGCAGTTGCCCTTACCCCAATCGGGTTATCGGCACTGTTGCCCAACAATAACAGGGATGGAAAAATTAAGTTTGCCAAGGAAATGCCCATTTTCATCATAAACGATCGGGCTGCAAAAAAAATAGCGGCCTTTTGTCCCCCGTTTTGAATGGCATCGGCCTCGACCAAATCGGCCACCACGGCATTGGGTAAAATACTGAATATGGCTATCGGAATACTGCCAAAAATGCCCAAAAAGACGATTTGCATGACCGGTGAAATCGGGAACATTCCCAAAAATGCAATCATAAAATACATCACAGTAAACCATGCAAAAGAAGCCGTGAGCAATTGCTTTTTACCCCATTTTCTGGCCATAATATTAACAGGCACATAAAACACAAAACTCAAACCCAACATGCCCGTCAGTACCATCGAACTATATTGCACATCTAACCGTAATAAAACACTGACGTAATAGGCAATGCCCATTTGTATAAAGGTCAAAGCCAACCAATACATCAAATCTGAAATGACAAAAAATTTGAAATCTCGGTTATTGAGCAATGAGCGAACTGCCATGTAGGGCGACTCTTGAGTGGGATGTGATATACAATACTTCGCTTCATTCACAAATATAATAGGCATTGCCATTAGTATTGCCGACAAAATTGCATACCCGGCCATGACCGTTCTAAATGCCTCCACTGCCGACAAATGATAGGCCTGTTCCAGCATGTTTTGAAAGGTAAACACCTGAGTGCCCAATCCATATCCCAAAGCAAAAGTAACCGATATAAAAGAACTGATAGTCAAGCGTTCATTAGGAGTATGCCCCAATTCGCTGATGAGCGCGGTATAGGGCGTTACATAAATGGTCATAAACAAATACAAAAGCAACACACTTGAAAAGAGCCAAACGGCATTTGTAGTGCTTTCGTATGTAGTGATTGGCAGAAAAATCAAAAAAGAAAACAATGCGTAGGGCAGAAAACCGATGAGCATAAACAAACGCCTTCTGCCAAAACGCAAAGTTGTGCGGTCTGACCAATTGGCGATGAGTGGGTCGGTAACGGCATCGAAAATGCGTCCCGAAAATGCCAATAAACCGATGATTGTGCCGATACCAAACACTGCACCTTGGTAAATATAAGGCGGGAATACCGGAGTTCCGCTATCGGCTTGGGGTGGCATGTAATAGTAAATCAACAAGTTAGCGATTCCATAAGCCGCCAACGACCAACCCATTTGACCCAACGCATACATCAACTTGATAAAGAGCGGGGTTTCTTGCAGGGGGTTACTTTGGTTCATGCCCGATGGGTTTGGTGCTTATTGGTTGTGCAAATGTGCAGCCATTTTTTTAATTTTTGTTAATAAAGTGTTATTTGCAAACTTCTTGTCCATCCTTTCACCTAAAAAAGTAAAATTGGGGTTAATTTTGCAATTTCTTAGTTTACTTTCCTTACATTGCCCAATTAGACCCCTCTAATATGAAACCAATTACCACTTCATTATATATCCTTTCCTTTTTTCTACTCGCAGTTTTAACCCCCTCTCTCCATATTCAAGCGCAAGATTTCCTTATCAGCGACGACGAGCCGGTTGTTGCCAAAAATCGCTATATCGGCAGCACCCAATTTTTTGACATCAGTGGCGTTTGGGTCAACGAAAGTGACCAAACCCGCCGAATTGCCAAAATGGATATTACCAAAACCATCGTCAATACCTATCGGCTTCAACCCTATTTTGCACTCGGAGACAAAGAATTACCCATTCAAGAAGCCTCTTTAGATATTTCGGAAAGAGAGTTGCTGTATATAACCAATATCTTGGAAGCAAAATGTATGGTGCTCCCGATTACCGTTGACAACCAACAAAAACTCAAGGTATATTCCATCATCGTCAATCCATCAGGCCTTTGGACGGGCATGGCTACCGATGTGATGGTTCGCCGAAGTGATATTGCTCCCAAATCCTATCGCATCTCTGACAGTACCGCTACTGATGGCATTCCCGGGTTTTCGGCAGTGCAAGAAATGAAAGGTTATTGGTTGAACGAATGGGAAAACAATGTCATTATCCCTCGTTTTCAAATCTTGGAGGACGGAAATAAACTCACCAAGTTGAAGTTGTATCGCATGGTGAACGGAAAAGCCAAAAACATAGGCGAGTATGATTTTGTCAATCAAGACAGCACCGACTACACCCAAATTGTCGAATGGTGGGAAGGCGAACTGAAAAACATTATGCGCATTCGTCCGATACGATTAGCCGGTCAAACTACGGGATTAGATGTGGTGATGGAAGAGATTTACCGCGAAGGCGCACCTAAAAATATATTCAGGCAGTTTTTTATCAAAGACCCCAACGCCGAAAAGAAAGAAGCTGCAGAGTTGGTCATCAAATCGTTGGAAGGGGAATGGATAAACCTAAACCCCAAAAGCCCGACCACTCGAGTACATGTTTCTGAAGAAGGAGAGGCTGAAATTTGGGGGCGATGCGACAGTAGCCCCGATGGACAATGCCTCATCAGCAAAAAAGAACTTTCGGCAATGGAGGATAATATGGTAGGTTTTACCGCCGAAAGCATGTCGTTTTATCGCATCGTTGAAATAGATATTGATTTGGACATCAATCACTATTTCAAAAACACTCCTCCTCAAATTTTTACCCTCAATACCGAAATCGAAGACATGGAAGGGGTAAAAATGCCCATCATGCGCACCGAAGTGTTTAAACGCAAGGGTAAAATTATTCCTCCCGAAGCTATCGGGTTGAAATAACCCAGTTGTTTGGGACGAGGTAAAGCATATTTACCCAAACCCACTCCCCTTCCTCTCTACATTCTTATTCTTTTGCCTCTTCGTCTTCCGGTTTAGCGGTTCCGGTTTCCATATTGGCAACTGCTTTTGTTTTTTTAGGCTTTCGAGGTTGCCTTTTAAAAAAAGAAGCTAATTCTTCGCGTATTTCCTCAACTTCGGGCACTTTGTGGATAGGTACTATTTTTAGAAAACTGTAATAAGTGAGTGCCGCTTTAGAGTTTTCTTTTTCAAGTGCATTGAGCATATCGGCAACGCCGCTCTCCAAGTTTTCCAACATCTTTTGCAATTTCAAAAGCCGAATATAAACCGCTAAATTTTTTTCCCATTTTTAAAGTACAACATAATTGCAATGTAATTTGGGGAATTTCCGATAAAAATGAATTGCCTTTTCTGCAAAGGCTAAACTATTTTTTCCTATACGATAGTATCTGATTTTTTGTTTCGAAGGTAGATTTTGCGTAAAAGACAACTTATTTTGGAGGGAATCCAAGTCTGCTTTACAAAGATCGAAGTCTTTTTCTTCAAAGTCGGGTGGAAATTGTTCGTTAGGCATATCCAAAAGTTAGTTTCATAAGTGAAAAATAAGATTTAAGTATCTAAAACTTTCTACTATTCTCTACAAAGGTACTTTATTCAAGTTATTATTTGCATTTAAAAACTTGTTTACTCTATTTATAGGCTTAATAACTCAATTGATTGTTTTATTTTTTCAGTTTACTGACACACAAAGTCAGTTTACTGACGCACAAGGTCAGTTTACTGATTTATAAAGTCAGTTTATTGACATACAAAGTCAGTTTACTGACACACAAGGTCAGTTTACTGATGCATAAAGTCAGTTTACTGATATACAAGGTCAGTTTACTGACACATAAGGTCAGTTTACTGACACATAAGGTCAGTTTACTGATGCACAAAGTCAGTTTACTGACACACAAGGTCGGTTTACTGATACATAAAGTCAGTTTACTGACATTAAAAGTCAGTTCACTAACTTATTAGTCTGATAAAAGCTGAACTGAAGTATCTAAAAGCAGTTTTTAGGTATGTGCTTGGTGAGTTATGAGTTATATTTTGTGAATGGTGAATGGTGAATGGTGAATCGTCAATTGTGGATGGTGAATGGTGAATGGTGAATGGTGAATGGTGAATGGTGAATGGTGAATGGTGAATGGTGAATGGTG
>CALCIK010000033.1 GCA_937907475.1 uncultured Bacteroidota bacterium
AACCATTCGCATCGGTAACCGTTACTGTGTAGATGCCGGATGGCAGGTTAGTGCGATCTTCGCTCGTAGAACCGTCGCTCCATAAATAGCTGTAAGGAGTGGTACCCCCTGTTACCGTAAAACTGATAGTACCATCATTACCACCGGTAATCGTTACATTCGTTACGCTGCCGGTCATCCCTAATACCGCAGGTTCATTCACCATTACGCTGATGGTCGCTTCGCAGTTGCCGCTATCGGTTACTGTTACGCTGTACGTGCCTGCCGATAAACCGGTGCGGTCTTCGGTGGTAGTGCCATCGTTCCACAAGATGCTTACTGCGCCTTGAGCACCGGTAATGGTGAGGTTAATGCTGCCGCTATCGTCGCCGTTGCACAACAGGTCTTCGGCATCTATGCTCAATGATAAATTGCAGCCGGGTTCGTTGATGCTGAAACTTTGTGATAAGGAACAGCCGTTGGCATCGGTTACCGTTACGCTGTACGTGCCCGAGGTTAAACCGGTGCGGTCTTCATCGGTGCTGCCATCGCTCCACAGGTAGGTGTAGGGGGCAGTGCCACCGGTTACGCTTACGTCTATTGCGCCGTCGTTGCCGCCGGTTACCGTTACATCTGTTACACTACCGCTCATCCCTAATACCACAGGTTCATTCACCGTTTCGCTAATCGTCGCTTCACAGTTGCCGCTATCGGTGACCGTCACACTGTATGTGCCGGCATTTAAACCGGTACGGTCTTCACTCGTCGCGCCATCATTCCACAAGATGCTTACCGCGCCTTGAGCACCGGTAATGGTGAGGTTGATGCTGCCGCTATCGTCGCCGTTGCACAACAGGTCTTCGGCATCTATGCTCAATGATAAATTGCAGCCGGGTTCGTTGATGCTGAAACTTTGTGATAAGGAACAGCCGTTGGCATCGGTTACCGTTACGCTGTACGTGCCCGAGGTTAAGCCCGTGCGGTCTTCATTGGTGCTGCCATCGCTCCACAGGTAGGTGTAGGGGGCAATGCCACCAGTTACACTTACGTCTATTGCGCCGTCGTTGCCGCCGGTGATGGTTACATCGGTTACAGTGCCGGTCATGCCTAATACGGCGGGTTCGGCTATGGTTACGCTGATGTTGGCTACGCAGTTGCCAGCATCCGTTACCGTTACGCTGTACGTACCTGCCGATAAACCGGTGCGGTCTTCGGTGGTAGCGCCATCGTTCCACAAGATGCTTACCGCGCCTTGAGCACCGGTAATGGTGAGGTTGATGCTGCCGCTGTTGTCGCCGTTGCACAACAGGTCTTCGGCATCTACGCTAAGTGAAAGGTTACAGCTAGGTTCGTTGACGGTTACACCACAGGTTGCAGTACAATTATTGGCATCGGTTACTGTTACGTTATACGTATCGGCACTTAAGCCGCTGATGCCGGCGGTGGTGCCGCCGTTGCTCCATAAATACGTGTAAGGAGCAGTGCCCGCAGATGCTGTTACAGTTGCAGTGCCATCATTTGCCCCAGTAAGAGTTATATTAGTGCTTGAACACGACACTTGAAGCAAATCGGGCTCAATTAATTCTACACTACAAGAAGTAGTGCAATTATTACTATCTGTAACAGTAACGGTATAAGTTCCCTCTCCAACTCCATTTGCCATTGCAGAGGTTGCACCATTACTCCAAAGATACGAATAGGGTTCGCTTCCTCCATTAGCTGTAGCCATAACCGAACCATTATCTAAGCCGCAGGTTGGGATGTTCACAACTTGTGCTGAACAAGTTGGGCTTTCAGGTAGAGCAAGTAGAACACTACAGGAGGTTGTACAGTTATTTGCGTCTGTTACAGTAACAGTATATGTATTTGCAGATAATCCGGTTATTGCTTGGTTTGTTAACCCATTACTCCATAAATATGTGTAAGGAGCTAACCCCCCAGTCGCTTCAACAGAAACTGCTCCATTACTCACTCCACAACTGAGTGTGTTTGTTACAGATGCATTGCAGGTAGGATTACTAACAACAGTAACGGTAGCAACAGCAACTCCTTCGCATCCATTTTGAGTACAAGTTACACTATAAGTCGTAGTTGCATTTGGAGAAACCAAGATAGAGCTAGAGCTTTCACCATTGCTCCAAGAAATAGTACCTATACAGTTACTTACAGTGAGTGTCGCAGTAGCTCCTGCACAAATAGTAGTACTATTAACAGATGGGTTAGGAATAGGAGAACCAATGACAGATGCTGTAGCTGTACATCCTTGGTCATCTGTTATTGTAACAGAATACACCGCATTAGCTCCAACGACAACGGTAATTGAATTGGTTATTTCATTACCCGGTGCCCACAAATAAGTGTAGTTTCCAGCAACTGTTCCACCATTTCCAACTGCATTTAAGGTAACAGTTTGTCCAGCACAGATAGGATTATTACTTGAAATACTAACAGAAGGACCATCCACATTTGCTACTGATGCAATAGCTAAGGCTTGACAACCGGCAGCATCTGTTATTGTAACTGAATAATTATCCCCTGCTACGTTAGTGATTGTATTAGAGGTACCCCCATTACTCCACAAGTAACTATATGGAGGAACTCCACCTGTTACAGATACGGATGCGTTTCCAAGATTCTGATTGCAATAATCGGGATTGGTGGTTGCTTGGGCTTCCAAATTTGAAGGAGACGCATTAATTGTTATCGAATTGGAACCTGTGCAGCCATTTGCATCTGTTATTGTAACGGAGTATGTTGAAGAAGGTGCTGAAGGAGTTACTATTATTGATACTCCAGTTAGGCTATTACTCCAAAGATACGTATAATCGGGTGTGCCACCAGCACCAAGTGCTGATAGTGTAACAGGCGATCCTTCGCATACTAATGAATTTGATGCAGAGACAGATACACTTGGACTGGTAACTTGGGATACTGTTACCGAGTTAGAAGCAGTACAATTATTCTCATCTGTAACTACAACAATATAATTTCCGGGTATGGCAGCAATACATTGAGTTGTTTCGCCTCCCGGATTCCATAAATAACTAATGCCAGCCCCCTCTGCAACAGCACAAAGCTCTGTTGTTCCAGCACCTTCGCATATATTTGTGCTTCCCGAAATGGCATTGGTAGGCAATGGGAAAACGGTAACTACGACAGATGCGGAAGCGGTACAAGAGAAAACGCCATTATCGCCGTTCTCTGTTGTACCAACCACCAAGGTATAAGTAGTAGTAGAACTTGGATTGGCAACAGGATTGGCACAATTAGTACATGAAAGCCCAGCGGCAGGCGACCATGAATATGTGTAGGGCTGGTTACCATCGCTTACCGATGGTGTTAGTATAACGCTTTCACCAATACAAATTGAAGCAGGAGTCATTACAATTGACGGGGTGTCACAAACACTAAAGGTTTGAGTAAAAACTGATAGACACCCCAAATCATCGGTAAGTACCGCAGTATAACTAGAAATACCACTCGGAGGACAAACTGTTGCATCATAATCAACCGGAATTCCAACATTATCTGTCCATTGAATGTCCTGTTCAGTGAAAAATACATCATTCACTAAAATTGTAAATAATGTATCTAACTTGACACAACTACCCTCGCACATTTTAATGTTATTATCCACCAAACCAGGGGTGACTGATTTACAGAAGTCTAGCTGGTCAAATTTAAAGTCAACAGATATGTTGTTGGTATCCATAAAAATGGATATTGCATCAATGTCGCACCAACTGAAACCTGATTCTGGTATAAAGTCTATTAAAGCAAATTCCTCGTCATAATCACCAAAACCCGAACCGGGCATGTTTCTAACAATTGTTGCTTTTTTACCAGTACCATCAGTAAGGGTAACCGTCATGGTAACACCTGACTGGTCTGCAAAGTAATTAAATAGTCTAAACGATGCTGATGGGTCAACATTACCATTGATATCAACACAACCACAAAGCCCCTGCCAGTTTAGTGCATTGGCACCGGTGCCTCCCCAAACCAATTCTGAGTTTGATTCGTTACCCTCGTCATTACTACTACTGTAAAACCACTCTCCAAGATATGGACTAAATGGGTCGGTTTCTTGTAAAACGTCTGCCCGAGCAGTTAATGAACCTGATATATACCAGATATTCATTGTTCTTTTATTTCCAATAATCCCTCCATTATTGTTTCCAAAGACGGTTTGTGTAGCAAAAGTTGGACCGCCTAATGCTGGTGATTTTACTATTATTTCAGCGGGTGTCGCCGGTTCGTTAAAGTTGTCAATAGTAACACAATTGACAAAAGTCGCCCCATTATGGACATCTACCTTAACTCTATCTGTCAACGTCGGACAGCCTGTTTTAGTGATAGTCACTGTAACATACTCTGTAGTAGTTGGTGTGTAACTAAGAAATGAACCACTAAAACCAGTTGCAACTTTTAAAACACCCGATACTGAGCCTGTCCATGTGAAGGTATAGCCCGTAGGTGGCGTATTTAACTCAGCCACAATATCAACTGGATCGCCAATACATATTTCTACTAAGCCCCCAGCGTTTATAACTGTGGCGCATTGAGATTTAGCTTCTTGTAAAGAAGTAAGTAATGACCCCAAAAACAAGAATAACCCTATTCCATAGCGCATGATGGTAATTTTAAAGATATTCATTTTTTATTTTTAATTTAGTATATTTGAAAAATCAGATGCTAATTTTAGCTTTAATTCACTTTCTGATTTTAATGTCAGAACAGAACAAACACCTTACTTTTAAGCAGAGCCAAACGTTTGCTTTATGCCATTAGCGTTGTAGTCGCGAAATACGGTTCCGGACACAACACTTCCTCTTCCTACTCTGCCGCCGCTACAAGCAACATTCGTGTAGGAAATTGCATCAATATCCAAATCACCAAAATTTGTAGTTTGAAAGCTAAGATAACGGCTCGCTTCTGACAATGTAATATTTTGGTTTGCATAAGTAGTACCGGATAATGTAAACGGGCTTCCGGTTACCTGTGTGAAGGAAACACCACCTGATGATCTGGATACCGTAACCATAGGATTAGTCGCTCCTGAATTTTTTCTCCATCGAACAACAAATATGGACTCTGAACTCAAAACATCTGTAAAGTCAATGGTGATTATATCACTCGTTTGATACAGTTCCGCCGCCACATCATTTGGTGTGCCCAAAACATTATTGGGGTTAGTAACACCTGTTTGGGAAACGACAGCATCTGTATTTCCCATACAAGTTTGTGCGTAAGCTATATTACCGGTAATTCCCCACAGTGTAATAAGGGTTAGTTGTAGTAATTTAGCATGAAATTGGATTCTTGTCAAAAATTTCATGAGAAAATTTTTTATTTTTTAAATACTATTTTATAATCGGGTGGATTCAGTTATGGATGTAAGTAGTTGTAAGCAAATAGTGCGCCAAAACGAACTCTCTCCTATATTTCAATCCATGTAAATTGATTTAGCTTATTGGCTATACTTAATGATTGGTTTGAAAAGTAGAAAATAGCCCTGCCAATTGTTGATGAGCTAATAGGCAGGGCTATTTTAATGAAGCACTATTCTAATTTTTGATGATTGAAACGGGTACACAAATTTGAGTTGGACAATTTGAGCAAGGCCCGGGAGCTGCTATCTGTACGTCTATCAGTTGACAACCGTTAGAACTGTCATCGGTGATGGTAATGGTTAAATTGCCACCTGAAATCAAGTAATTAATGCCTGTTTGATAAGGCGCGCTATAAGACACATTGTTTGCCGCAATATCCCCGGTGATAGAATAGGTGTTGCCTAAGCCGTTACCTGTCGGATGTATCACAACATTAAAATAGTCATCAGCAGCAGTATTTGATGTTCCATTGTCATTGCAATTAACAATCACTCCCGGACTTAATAACTCACATGGAGGTTCAGTAATCGTGAAACTCGCTTCTTCCTCGCAGCCGTTCGCATCCGTCACCGTCACACTGTATGTGCCTACCGGTAAGCCTGTCCGGTCTTGGGTGGTCGCACCATCGCTCCATAAATAGGTGTATGGGGTTGTTCCGCCCGTAACCGTCACGTTGATACTTCCATCGCTTCCGTTGGTGAGGGTCACATTATTGACCGTGCCCGTCATGCCCAATACTTCCGGCTCGTCCACGGTTATGCCGATTGTCGCCGTGCAGTTACCGCCGTCCGTGACCGTAACACTGTAAGTACCTGCACTTAATCCCGTGCGGTCTTCACTCGTCGCGCCGTCGTTCCATAAAATCGTTACGCTGCCTTGTGCACCGGTGATGGTTAGGTTGATTGTGCCGTTTGCATCGCCGTTGCATAACGCAACTTCCGCGTCTATGCTCAGAGCGAGTGTGCATCCCGGCTCGTTAATGCTGAAACTTTGTGATAAGGAACAACCGTTCGCATCGGTGACCGTGACTGTGTAGGTGCCGGATGGCAGGTTAGTGCGATCTTCGCTCGTCGAACCATCGCTCCATAAATAGCTGTAAGGAGTGGTACCCCCTGTTACCGTAACACTGATAGTGCCATCACTGCCACCGGTAATCGTTACATTCGTTACACTGCCGGTCATGCCCAATACCGCAGGTTCATTTACCGTTACGCTGATGGTCGCTT